>CACZZB010000028.1 GCA_902785555.1 uncultured Ruminococcus sp. | reverse complement strand
AGCATCGATAATGTCCAATTTTTTGTTGTCCATAAAAAACAACCCTCCTTTAATTTTTTTAGATGTCTTTTGACTTCCATAAAGTAAATGTCAAAAAAATTTTTAAAACAGTAAAAGTGCGTGACGGCAGAAAAATGTTTCCTATCTGTATTGTGAATTTGTGAAATATGTGATATTATTTGAATATAAGGATGTGTTGAAATGGAACTTATTGAAAAATATGAAGAAGGAATACATGATTTAGAGTCCTTTTTTCTGGTGAAAAAAACAGCCTGTCCATGTTTGAGGACAAGCTGTATTATTTTTTTCTTGCTTGTTGAAAAAACTATGATATAATGGAAATGTATATCATTTTCGAGGAGAGCAATTTTATGAGAGAGATGAAAGACAGCGGAATAGAGTGGATAGGCAAAATTCCGCAAGAGTGGGAAGTTTCACATATAAAATATCACTTAAAATGGAAATCAATAAAAGGTTTTCCGAATGAAGAAATATTATCTTTATATAGGGACTATGGAGTTATTCCCAAAAATAGCAGAGATGATAATTATAATGTAACTTCACTTGATGCAAGTGGCTATAAATTGGTAGATGTTGGTGATTTCGTAATCAATAAAATGAAAGCTTGGCAAGGTTCTATGGGAGTTTCAAATTACAGAGGGATTATAAGCCCAGCTTACCATATATGCGAATTTACAAATAAACTTATCTTTAAAAGATATTTTCATTATCTTATGAGAAACATATCTTATTTACCCGAATATAAAAGACTTTCAACGGGAATGAGAGTCGGACAATGGGACTTGCAATTTGATGATTTTAAGAATATACCATTTCTGATTCCACCTTTTACAGAACAGCAAAAAATCTCCGCCTACCTTGACCATAAATGCCGAGATCCGTTATCACACAGGCGGTTACAAAGGGCATTATCCCAAACAGACCTATGAAAGACAGCGGTATTGAGTGGATAGGCGAAATTCCGCAGGAGTGGGAATGTACTTTATTGAAACGTCACTGCCAATTTCAAACTGGTAGTACACCGTCTACTACAAATAAAGATTGGTTTGATGGAAATCTTGATTGGTTTACACCGTCAGATTTTAATGAGAGTTATATTTTAGAAAAATCTTCAAGAACTCTATCTATTTTAGCAAAAAAAGATGGAATAGCAACAATTATTCCTAAACAGACTGTTATGATAGTTGGTATTGGCGGAACGGCTGGAAAAATTGGCTATACTATACACGAATGTAGTTGTAATCAACAAATTACTGCTATTTTAACAAACCCAAAATTGCATTATAAATATCTTATGTATTGGATGGTAGCAAACACAAAAATATTAAAAGATACAGCACTATACACTACACTACCGATAATAAATAATCAAACGATAGGTCAGTATATTTTACTTGTTCCTGATACTATAAAAGAACAAAAAGAAATAGCCGATTATCTTGACGAAAAATGCACCGCCATAGATACATTGATACAGAAAAAACAACAACTGTTGACCGAAATGGAAAGCTACAAAAAGGCACTCATATATGAGTGCGTGACGGGTAAAAAAGAAATATTTTAACGAAATTTTAAGGAGAGATTTTTTATGCAGGAAATTACAAATGTCGGTATGAATATAGCCGAAAAATCAAATATGATATGGAATGTTGCGGATATGCTGCGTGGACCTTTCAAGCCCCATGAATACGGTCTTGTCATTCTGCCTATGACGGTCGTTAAGAGATTTCATGACTGTCTTCTGCCTACGCATGAAAAGGTACTTGAAACTTATGATAAAGTAAAGGGATTTGAAGTGTATGACGGTTTTCTGAAAAAAGCATCGGGTTATCAGTTTTACAATACTTCAAAATTTACATTTGACAAACTCCTTGCCGATTCCGAAAATATTGAGGCTAATTTCAGGGATTATCTCAACGGCTTTTCCGAAAATGTCCAGGACGTTCTGGCAAAGTTCGATTTTGACAGCATTATCAAGAGAATGGTCGAAAGCAATACACTTTATCTTGTTATCAAGGAGTTCAATTCACCGAAAGGCTATCTTGGTGCAGATAAAATCGGTGCAGTTGACTGCGGATATATTTTTGAAGATTTGGTAAGGCGTTTCAATGAATCCTACGGTGAGGAGGCAGGAGCACATTTTACTTCCCGTGATATTATCTATCTTATGACGGATATTCTTTTGGCAGATACAGCTTTTGACGGGCAGTCAATGACTGTATATGATATGGCAATGGGGACTTCACAGATGTTGTCCTGTATGGAGGAAAGAATACACGCTCTTGACAGTGAAACGGAAGTGACCTGTTTCGGACAGGAGTTCAATCCGTCAACATTTGCCATAGCCAAAGCAGATATGATGATAAGGGGCGGTAATCCCGATAATATGCGGTTTGGCGATACGCTTTCGGAGGATAAATTTGCAGGCTACAAATTTGACCGTATCATTTCCAATCCGCCTTTCGGCATAGACTGGAAACGTGAACAAAAGGCGGTTGAGAAAGAAGCGTCTTTGGGTGAAAGAGGTCGATTTTGTGCAGGCTTGCCGAAAATATCCGACGGACAGCAGTTGTTTGTCATGAACGGTCTTGCAAAGCTGGCTGATGACGGTAAAATGGCTATCGTACAGAACGGTTCACCGCTGTTTTCGGGTGATGCAGGTTCGGGATCGTCCAATATCCGTCAGTATATCATTGAACACGACTGGCTGGAAGCAATCATACAGCTTTCGACAGACCAATTTATGAATACAGGTATCAGTACATATATATGGGTGCTGAATAAAAACAAGCCGTCATATCGTGAAGGCAGGGTGCAGTTGATAGACGCATCACACTGTTTTGAACCGAGAAGAAAATCCATCGGCACAAAGCGTAATGATATAACGGATAAGTGCCGTGATATGATAGTGAAAGCCTACGGTGAATTTGAAAACGGCATTTACGGAGAGAAAATGGGCATTTACTGCGAAAGCAGGATTTTTGAAAATGCGGAGTTTGGTTACAGTAAGATAGTAGTCGAGCGACCGCTGAGAGATGACAACGGAGCAATCGTGCTGAAAAAAGGCAAGCCTGTTGCGGATGCGACATTGAGAGATAGTGAAAATATTCCGCTGACAGAGGATATACAAGCCTATTTTGAAAGAGAAGTACTGCCTTATGCCCCTGACGCATGGATAGACGAAAAAAAGACAAAAATCGGCTATGAAATCCCAATGACAAGATATTTCTACGAATACCAAAAGCCCGAAAACAGTGAAAGTATTCTTGAAAGAATCATAGGTCTTGAAAATGAGATTTCGCAGTCATTAAAGAAATTGTTTAGTGAGGGATAAATATGTCAGAAAATAATTTGTTAGATGTAATTAAAGAAACAGATAATATTTTATATGATATAAGTGAAATTATTGAAATATCGCAAAAGAAGGCATATTCTGCCGTTAATACAGCCTTGATACAGCGTAACTGGCTGATAGGCTACCGCATTGCACAAGAAGAATTAAAAGAACAGGACAGAGCAAAATACGGTTTTGAAATTATAAAACAGCTTTCAGATGAATTAACAAAACTATATGGCAAAGGGTTTGAACGTTCAAATCTTTATCATTATCTGAATTTCTATAAACTGTTTCCTGAAATTGTCGACACATTGAGTCGACAATCGTTTAAGGTTTTATCATGGTCTCATTATCGCACATTACTTCAAGTAAAAGACAAAACTGCAAGAGATTGGTATGAAAAAGAGGCTATCGAACAAACATGGAGTGTCAGAACACTTCAAAGAAACATATCTACACAATATTATTACAGGCTTTTACAATCTCAAAATCCCAATCACGTTGTCATGGAAATGAAAGAAAAAACTTCTAAATATCAGGATAAATTTGAATTTATCAAAAATCCGGTTATTGCGGAATTTTTGGGTATGAATAGCCATGCAGATTACACAGAAAGTGAACTTGAAAAAAGTATTATTACAAATATACAGAAATTTCTTATGGAACTTGGTAAAGGTTATGCCTTTGTTGCAAGACAGCAGCATATCCATACGGAAAAAGATGATTATTATATCGATCTTGTATTTTACAATTATATACTGAAATGTTTTGTGCTTATAGACCTGAAAACAAGCAAAATAACACATCAGGACGTGGGACAGATGGATATGTATATAAGAATGTATGACGAACTGAAACGCAGTGAGGGCGATAATCCGACACTCGGCATTGTGCTTTGTTCCGATACCGATGAAGATATAGCTCGTTACTCTGTAATGCATGGGAATGAACAGCTTTTTGCAAGCAAATATAAGCTGTATCTTCCTACCGAAGAAGAATTGCGGGCTGAAATAGAAACTCAAAAAGCATTTTTCTACTTGCAGCAAAAAAACAAGTCGGAGGAACAGCCATGAGAAAGATGAAAGACAGCGGAATAGAATGGATAGGCGAAATTCCGCAGGAGTGGAAAATACAGCCATTGAAAAGTTTGTTTTCTTTTGGAAAAGGTTTGCCCATTACAAAAGAGGACTTAAAAGAAAAAGGCATATCTGTTATCAGCTATGGACAAATTCACTCAAAATCAAATGATGGGGTGCATATTACACCCGATTTGATAAGATATGTTGATGAAGAATATTTAAATACCAACTCATTATCTTTGGTGAATGAAAACGATTTTATATTTGCAGATACATCGGAAGATTTAGACGGTTGCGGAAATTGTGTATATGATAATCTTGATATACAACTTTTTGCAGGCTACCATACGATTATTTTGCAATCCCATACCAATCAGAGTAATCAATATTTTGCATATTTGTTTAAATCTGATGCATGGAGAAAACAAATAAGAGAACAGGTGACAGGTGTAAAACTTTTCAGTATATCTCAAAAAATATTAAAGTCTGTTTCGGTTATTGTTCCACCTTTTGTGGAACAGCAAAAAATTTCCGCATACCTTGACAGCAAATGCTCCGTTATCACACAGGCGGTTACAAAGGGCATTATCCCAAACAGACCTATGAAAGACAGCGGTATTGAGTGGATAGGCGAAATTCCGCAGGAGTGGGAAATAATAAAATTACGTTATGTAATTAAAAAAATATCTGATATAGACCATTATATGCCACAAACGGTTGATTATGGCATACCCTATGTTATGATAGGAGATTTATCGGAAAAGGTTACACAAATTGATTTTGATAAATGTAAAAAAATTTCAGAAAATGATTTTCAAATACTTTCCAAAAAATCGAAACCAATAAAAAACGATATAATTTTTGCAAGATATGCTACAATAGGAACTGTATGTTATGTTGATGTTGATAAAGATTTTGTTGCATCTTATGCTTGTGTAACAATACAACCTAATTGTGATATTTTGAACGGATTGTTTTTATATTATTATTTTAAGTCATCAGCTTTTTTTGAAGATGTAACCAAATATATCAATTCAAATACACAGAGTAATGTAGGTATGGATTCCTTGTATAGAGTAAAATTAACTTTGCCATCAATAACAGAGCAACAAGAAATAGTCAACTATCTTGACGAGAAATGCACCGCCATAGATACCCTGATAGAGAAAAAACAACAACTGCTGACCGAAATGGAAAACTACAAAAAAGCCGTGATATATGAGTATGTGACAGGAAAAAAAGAAGTATAATATGTTTTCATTATCTAAAAGAGAAAAAGGAGAATGATAAAAATGCAAAATTTTAATAATTCAATTTATAATATCTTTAATATGAACTATGTTCAGCAACAAGCCCAACAGTATCATAACCAACAAGTTTATAATGTTATGGACGCATCAAATAAATTAAAAGATTTTCTTGATAGTTGCGAAAAAGTCGCACCTGAATATCAGCAAGAATTGATGCGTTGCTGTTGTGCAATACTTATTCAAAAATCAAACGAAAAGAACAGACATTATTGAGGGAGTAAACTTATGGACACGACCGAAAAAAGATTTGAAACCGATATAGAAAGTTTTTTGATTTCTGCTGAGGGTGGCTATACACGCACCAATGATACCTATGATAAAAAAGAATGTTTGTATGTGGATACTCTCATAAACTTTATAAAGCGTACACAGCCAAAAGAATGGGCAAGGTTTGAAAAAAGCTGTAACGGTGAGCCTGCAAAAAAGTTTTGTGATGCGTTTGACAATGCCGTTGAAATGGACGGGCTGATTGCTGTTATGCGTAACGGCTTTAAATACAGGGGTATCGGTTTCAAAGTATGCTTTTTCAAGCCCGAATCACATCTGAATAAAACGGCTGATATGCTCTATGAACAGAATATATGTAATTGTGTCCGTCAGTGGCACTATTCCGAACATAACAGAAAATCCGTTGATATGCTTTTGACGATAAACGGCATACCTGTTGTTGCCCTTGAACTCAAAAATCAATATACAGGGCAGAATATTGAAAATGCCCGCACTCAATGGAAAGATGACCGTGATCCGAATGAGCCTGTATTTCACTTCAATAGGCGGATATTGGCATATTTTTGTGTTGACCATACAAACGCATTGGTAACAACATGCCTTGCCAAAGGGGATACCTATTTTTTGCCGTTCGATCAGGGTTCCAATGGTGCAGGAAATAACGGTGGTGCAGGCAATCCGCCCAACCCTGACGGCTATCCCACAGCGTATATCTGGGAGAGTGTTCTCCAAAAGGACAGTTTATTGGATATTCTTCAAAAGTTCATTCATTTCGACAGAAAAAAGAATATGATATTGTTTCCACGTTATCATCAGCTTGATGTGGTGCGGAAATTGATTGCAGATGTCCGTGAAAACGGCTCTGGAAAAAATTATCTGATACAGCATTCGGCAGGTTCGGGAAAATCGAATTCAATCGCATGGACGGCATATAGATTAGCCTCTCTGCATGATGAGATGAATAAGCCTGTTTTCACGTCTGTAATCATCGTCACGGACAGAACCGTTCTTGATGCACAGTTACAGGACACCATTTCAGGCTTTGACCATGCTCTCGGAGCAGTCGAAACGATTGGTGAAGGCAAAAATTCAAGAGATTTGCTGAATGCCATCAATGACGGGTGCAGAATGATTGTAACGACTTTGCAGAAATTCCCTGTTATTTACAAAGAAGTTGAAAGCACATCGGGAAAGAATTTTGCCGTAATCGTAGATGAAGCACATTCTTCGCAGACGGGTTCATCAGCGATAAAATTAAAATCAGCTCTTGCGGATACGGCGGATGCCCTGAAAGAGTATGCAGAGATAGAGGGCAAAGCCGAAGAGGAGATTGATAAAGAGGATAAAATCGTGCAGGAAATGCTTGCACACGGTCGGCATAAAAATTTATCGTTTTTTGCATTCACGGCAACTCCGAAAGATAAAACGCTTGAAATGTTCGGCACGAAATATACAGACGGTTCATTTCACCCGTTCCATATCTATTCCATGAAACAGGCGATTGAAGAAGGTTTTATCATGGACGTTCTTCAAAATTACATGACATACAAGACAAGCTATCAAATAGCCAAGACAATACCGGATAATCCTGATGTACCGTCATCACGGGCAGCGAAAACGATAAGACGCTTTGAAGAACTGCACCCGTATAATATTTCCCAGAAAGCACAGATAATCGTTGAAACATTTCTTTCCACAACGGCTCATGCAATAGGCGGCAAAGGAAAGATGATGGTAGTCACATCATCAAGATTGGCGGCAGTACGCTATTTTCACGAAATAAAAAAATATATCACGGCTAACGGCTATGATACAATAGATGTTTTAACGGCATTTTCAGGTTCGGTCAAAGACCATGAAGAAGAATATACAGAGCCTAAATTGAATATCCGCAAAGATGGCAGTCATATTTCGGAAGACCAGACAAAAGCGGAATTTCACGATAATTTCAATATGCTGATTGTTGCCGAGAAATATCAGACAGGTTTTGATGAACCGCTTTTACATACAATGATAGTTGATAAGAAATTAAGAGGAGTAAAATGTGTACAGACGCTTTCAAGGCTCAACAGGATATGTGACGGCAAAACAGATACATTCATACTTGATTTTGTGAATACAGCGGACGATATAAAAGAGGCGTTTCAGCCTTTTTACACGGAAACGGCACTTTCACAAGAAATCAATATAGACCTGATATATCAGACACAAAGGGAACTGCATGATTATTGTCTGTATACGCAAAAGGAAATTGATTTGGTGATAGATATATATTCTGTCGGCAGGCAGGATAATAAATCGTTTGGCAAAATGTCATCAGCTTTACAGCCTGTTGCTGTCAGATATAATAAAAAGACATCTGACGAGCGTTATCAATTCAGAAGAAAACTGCGTTCATTCATAAAATGGTATGGCTATATATCGCAAATCAGCCGTATGTTTGATACGGAATTGCAGAAAGAATATATTTTCTGTCAAAACCTGCTGAAACTTTTACCGGAAGATTCAACAATCATGCTTGACCTTGAAAATGCACTGAAACTTGAATTTTACAAGTTGGAACGGACTTTTAAAGGCAATATCGGATTAACGAATATGTCTGGGGAATATGAGCCTGCAAAAGCAAAAGGCAAATCTTCACCTGAAAAGGAAGAGCCTTTGGCAGAAATTATTGAAAAGATTAATCAGGCAACAGGCGGCAATTTTACCGAGGCAGACAGGGTGATTTTATATGTTCTCCACGACAAAATGAAGGGGGATAAAAAATTAGGCAAAATTGCCAAAACGTCAGATCCGCAGGTATTCATGGAAAGTATATTTCCAAAATCTTTCGATTCAGCCGCACAGGATAGCTATATGGAACAGACGGAAGCATTCTCGGAACTTTTTAAAAACAAAAGCAAGTATCATGCTATTATGACAGCACTTGCCGAAATGATATACAGAGAATTTAACAAGTAAGATAATAGAAATAAATTCCACAAGGTGTCGTCAGCATTAGGTTCCATTTCCGTAAGGAGTGCAGGTTCAAGTCCTGTCAGGTGCATTTAATAAAAAGGCATACACTCAGCACAGTGTATGTCTTTTTTATATTCATCCCAAAATACATATTCTTGATTTTCTTTAAGAAATTATTTACTTTTATTTTAAAAATTTGTTAAATTTATTCCAAAATGATGTTATATAATTAAAATATAAAAATCAAGGCGGTGATGAAAATTGAATATACTCATAGCAGACCCCGACAGGGATTTTCTGATGTCATTCAAAAATCTCTTTGAACTTTCCGATAATACGGTACAGACTGTCTTTGACGGTACTCAGGTCATTTCAAAACTGACAGGCGAAAAATTTGATTCGGTCATTTTAAATGAAAATATCCCACGAATAAATTACAGGGATATTCTGAAGATACTGAACGAGAATAATATCCCTGTCATTGTCTTACTCGAAAAAAGCGTAAATTCAGGTATGCTTTCGGAAAAAATCATTGCAAATTCCTATATCAAACTCCCGTTCCTGCCGAATGAACTTTCTGCAAGGCTCGATGATATTTATAAAAAACGTCACTCGGAAGAAATACTGAAATATTCCGACATAGAAATAGATGAAAAAAATTTCAGGATTTGCGGTGATGCAAGAGTCACAAACGAGGAAATAAATGTAATAAAAGCACTTTCCTCAAAAAGCGAGCTTGATATAAAGCGTGCGGGAGTTTATATAAATTCTCTTAACAACAAATTTAAGAAACTCAATAAAAAACTCAGGATCAAATATTTGATAAATGAGGGATACAGGTTGGTGGATGAATGATGAACAAAGTAAGGAAAAAATTTGTATTATACGCTGAAATAGCCGTGTTTATCCTGCTTACAGTCCTCTTGTCGGTAATAAATGTCATAAACTTTACTATGGTAACAGAAGACGCTGACAGGATAACGGAAACCATTTCACATTATCGTGTGAAGTTCTTCAGAGAACCTCCCGAGGAAACCCCGAATACACAAAATAATAACGGTGAACATACGGGCATACGTAAAGCATTCGGTGTCATGGGAGTGAATTCCCCTGAAATGAACGCTTCTCTCAGATACTTCACATACGCATTCGACAAAGACGGCAATGCCGAAAAAATCGAACACAGAATGACGGCAGTTACCGAAGAAGAAGCCGTTGAATGGGCAAGAAGTCTTTTAAAAGAAGATACAGGCTGGACAAACACAATATACAGATACAGAGTTTATGAAAAGGACGACAAAAAGATATACGTCACCGTCATAGACGAGGGACGAGAACTTCTTCCTTCTTACAGAATATTATTCATATCGGCAGTAGGAGAAGTCCTTGTTCTTCTTATAAGCTACCTCGTACTTGTCAGAGTAGGAAAATCCCTTTTCAAACAATTCGAGGAAGCCGACAGAAAACAAAAATTATTCATTGCAAGCGTTGAACAGGATTTCAAAATGCCTCTTACGGTCATAAATGCAAATACAGAGATAATTGAACGCCAAAACGGTACGAATGAACAGACACAGGCCATCAACCGTCAGGTCAGAAAAATGACCGAACTTGTAAAAAATCTCGGTGCACTTTCGATATTTGAAGAAACAGATGTTTCTCTCTCAAACATAGACCTTTCAAATATGTTCAATATAATAATCGACAGTGAAAAATCAAAATTCGAGGAAAAAAATATCTCCCTTGAATTTGCAGTTGAACCTGATATATACTTAAAAGGCGATGAACAGGCAATAAGAAAATCCATTCTTGAACTCACACAAAATTCGGTCAATTACTCCCTGACAAAAGCCAAATTCACACTTAAAAAACAGGGTGACAGGATAATTATTTTACAGACCAATGATACAAGCCTTCCCGACGGAAGTATCGACCAGATATTCGACAGGTTCACGACTCTTGAAAATGCCAAGGATAAAAATACTGTCGGTCTCGGCTTATCTTATGTCAAGGATATTGTAAAAGCTCATGACGGCAGAGTTTCCGCAAATGTAAAAGACAATATATTTACGCTTGAAATAGCACTGTAAAAGGAGGTGCAGAAAAATGGCAGTCGTTTCAAATCCCGTTGTGGTAATGAAAAGATATGAAATGAAATACATAATGTCACCCGAACAGACCGAGTATTTCAAGGAAAGCGTAAAGGACTATATGAAAATAGACAAGTTCGGTCTTACTTCAATAGCCTCTCTCTATTACGATACGCCTAATTACAGACTTATCAGAACATCAGTCGAAAAACCTCCTTTCAAGGAAAAAATAAGACTCCGTTCATACGGCATTGCAACAGATTCCTCCCCCGTATTCCTCGAACTCAAACGAAAGGCTTACGGTATCGTATACAAAAGGCGAGTGCAGTCAACCATCCCCCTTGTCAAAAAATTCTTTGACGGTGAAGGTGATATATGCGCAGGCGGTCAGATAAACAAAGAAATAACAACTTTCCGTGACTATTATCAGACACTTGTACCGGCTTGTATGATAATCTACGACCGAATAGCATATTTTCAGCCGGACGGCGACCTTCGGCTGACCATTGACCACAATCCCCGTTACAGATATGAAGACCTTGACCTGAGAGTTTCAATGGACGGCAACTCTCTCCTCAAAGACGGCTACACAATACTTGAAGTAAAAGTACAGCAGGCTGTTCCGCTGTGGCTTTCGGATATACTTACAAAAGGCAAAATATATAAGGGCAGCTTCTCAAAATACGGTGAGGCTTACAGGCAGCAGCTTCTCCGAACAAGAAATTTATGAAAAGAAAGGATATATTATTATGTTTGACTCAATTTTTACGACCTCCCCCACAGCGGCTCAGTTTTTTATCATGGCACTTTCAGCCATAGTTTCAGGTTTTATATACGCATGGATAATGTCTTTTAAGATTCGTGCAAAAAAACGCTTCTTCATGGTAGTTGCAATAGTTCCTTTCATGGTTGCGGCAGTTATCGCATTCGTTAAGGGAAATATCGGTGCAGGTGTTGCAATAGGCGGTGCTTTCAGCCTTATCCGTTTCAGAAGTGCTCAGGGCAGTTCCGATGAGATTGCCGCAATACTTATAGCAATGGGTTCGGGTATCGCATTCGGAATGGGATATATCGGCTACGGTATAGCAATAATCCTCGGAATGGCAGTTATCTTCCTCATTCTCTCATTCCTCCCCGTATTTGAACATAAGAGCATGGCAGAAGACAGACTTCTCAGAATAACCATTCCCGAATCACTCGAATACTCGGGGGCATTTGACGATACATTCAAGCACTATCTCAAAAATTGGGAAAATGCAGGCGTTAAAACAACAGGTATGGGCTCAATGTTCAGACTCTCATTCAAGATTCAAATGAAAGACCCAAGTGAAGAAAAGGAATTCATAGACGAACTCCGCACCAAAAACGGCAACCTTGAAATAGCAGTCCTCCCCTACACCGAACCGCAAAATCAGCTTTAAATCAATTAGCAATTAGCAATGTGCAATGTGCAATTATACAATAATTAATTAAAAAGGAGATGAACTCCCTATGATAAAGAAAATCACAGTTATATTCATGGCACTGATACTATCAACTGTGACACTCACAGCCTGTTCGGATAACAGTTCAACTACTGTCAACACCACTTCAACAGTATCATCACAAGTCAGTCAGGATAATTCTTCAACGACTTCTGAAAACTCCAATTTTTCTGACGGTGACTATAAAGATATGACTTCCGAAACAGCAAATGCAACGATAACCCTTTCGGGAAATGAGGGTACTATTTCCGATACGACAAGAGGTTCTTCGGGCAGCGAAGTCACTATCACTTCAAAAGGCATTTATAAAGTAACGGGCAGTTCGGAAAATGTCACTATAAAGATAAACGACAGCAATCAGTCGGGCAATATTTATCTTATACTTGATAATGTAAGCATGACGAATACCTCAAATGCCTGTATATACGTTGAAGCCTGTGACAAACTGATAATACAATGTACGGGAAACAGTTTCCTTACATACAGCAATTCGGACAGCAGTGCAAAAACAGATGGTGCGATATATTCCAAAGACGATATTACGATAAACGGCTCGGGCAGTCTTGATATAAATTCAAGTCTTCACGGGATAGTATGCAAGGAAGATATCAAAATAACAGGTGCAACGCTCAATATAAATTCCGATAATATCGGTATACAAGCCGAAGATTCTCTGAGAATAGACGGTGGAACAACTGCCATACAGTCAGACCATGACGGCATACAGCTTGAAAATGATGACAATACAAGCTATTTCTATATGTCAAACGGCTCTCTCACGGTAAATGCAGGCTATGACGGTATCTCGGTAAAAGCCGCTGACAGCGGCACGACTTTCAAAGGAAGCGTAAAGATAACAGGCGGTACTGTGAATATAACAGCAGGAGGCGGCTCGGATAATTCCAAAAACAGCAATACTTCTCAAAAAGGAATAAAATGTGATGGTGAAATAGATATAGAAAATTCCTCTGTGACCGTTTCAAGTGCTGATGATGCCATTCACGGAAAAGATAATATTACCGTAAATTCAGGTACTGTAAATCTTTCAACAAGCGATGACGGCATAACAGCCATCGGTATCGTAACAATAAATGACGGTGATGTCACTGTATCAAAATCATACGAGGGTATCGAGGGCGGCTCAGTTGTGATAAAAGGTGGCAATATCTCGGTCACATCAAGTGATGACGGTATAAATACATCAGGCGGTTCAGATACAACTGCAAACGATGACACATTATGGGATGAGGATTCCAACGGAAATATAAATATATCGGGCGGTAATATCTATATAAATTCCTCGGGTGACGGTCTTGACAGCAACGGTTCTGTATATGTGACAGGCGGTACAACCATAATAGAAGGCTCGACAGCAGACAATAACGGTGCAATAGACAAAGGTGACGGTGCCAATTGTGCTGCAAGTATAACGGGCGGTACTGTTCTTGCACTCGGAACTTCCGATATGGCAGTCAATTTCGACAGCGGCTCACAGTGCTCGGCACTTGTTGATATATCAGGCTCAAAGGATACTGTCATATCAGTTGATGACGGCTCGGGATTTACTTTCACAGCAACAAAGAATTTCACCTGTGCGGTTTATTCTTCACCAAATATGACTCAGGGCAATTCCTATACTCTCACAGCAGGCTCAAATACAGCCCAAATGGATTTCACATCAGGTCTTTATTACAGTAATATAAAATAAATAATTTTACACTGAAATAAAATTGGTTAAAATATCCCTTGAAAATTAATGAAATTCATGTTAAAATTTTGATAATAACGAGTAGCAAACATCTGCGTAAGTCCGGTTGTTTTGCTGCCCGTTATTTTTTTATGCGAAAGGAAAGATTTGATATGAACAATTTTTTAGGCAAAGAGCCTGTCGGAAAACTTATGGGAAAATATGCAGTCCCATGTATAATTTCACTCCTTGTCGGAGCATTGTATAATATCGTTGACCAGATATTCATTGCAAATGCTTCATATCTTGGTTCTTACGGAAACGCTGCAAATACAGTTGTATTTCCGTTGACGGTTATAGCTCTTGCAATAGCGGTCATGATAGGTGACGGATGCTGTGCATTTGTCAGCCTTAATCTCGGAATGAATTCTCCCGAAAAAGCAAGAAAAAGTGTCGGAAATTCAATTGTCATGGTACTTGTCGGCAGTATAATTTTATCTGTTTTATATCTGATATTCAGCAGCGGCATTATTGCAATGTTCGGAGGAACTGTCAATGCCGAAACTTTCAGACATTCAAAAGAATATTTCTTTTATATATCTCTCGGAATACCGTTCTATATGTTCGGTCAGGCTATGAATCCCATAATACGTGCAGACGGCAGCCCCAAATTTGCAATGTTCTCAACACTGGCAGGAGCTTTTGCAAATATAATACTTGACCCGATATTTATATTTTCTTTCAGATGGGGAATGATGGGAGCCGCTGTTGCTACCGTCATAGGACAAATACTGACCGCTGCCCTTGCAGTATGGTATCTGTTCCACATGAAACAGGTCAAGCCGTCAAAGAAAGATTTTGTCCTTGAAAAGAAAGTAATATCAAAGACGCTCATTCTCGGAATGACAAGCTTTTTGTCACAAATATCGCTTGTAGCTGCAATGGCAGCTATAAATAATATGATAAGAAAATACGGTATGCTTGACCCCGTATTTTCACAGGAACAGTTTGCACAAATACCCATGGCAGTTGTAGGAATCGTCATGAAATTCTTTCAGATAGTAATATCAATAGTTGTAGGAATGGCAGCAGGCTGTATACCTATTGTAGGTTATAACATGGGGGCTAATCTGAAAAAAAGAGTCAGTGAACTTTTTACAAAACTTCTTATTTCGGAGGCAACAGTCGGAGCAATTTCACTGATAATCGTAGAAATATTCCCCTTACAGCTTATAAATATTTTCGGAGCCGCAAACGAAAGCGTTTATTATACCGATTTTGCCGTAAAGGCATTCAGGATATATCTGTGTATGATGATATTTGCCTGTGTCAATAAAGCGTGCTTTATATTCTTACAGGCTATGGGAAAAGCATTTTCATCTACAGCGTTGTCCATGCTCCGTGAGATAGTTTTCGGAGTGGGATTTGCCATTGTACTTCCGATATTTTTCGGACTTGACGGTGTATTATATTCAATGCCTGTATCTGATTTTCTGACTTTTATAATTGCATTCTTCCTTATAGTGCAAACTTACCGTGAACTTAAAAAAATATAAAAAAACGGCTCTCCACAGAGATGATATTATCCCTGCGGAGAGCCGGATTTTTTGCCATATACATTATGAATTATTTTGTAACATGATTGATAAGTCCGCCGTCAGCGATTATCTGCTGAATGAAAGGCGGGAACGGTTCAGCCTGATAGGTCTTTCCCGTTGTGATGTCGGTTATAATGCCTGTATCAAAGTCAACGGCTACTTCATCACCGTTTTTTATCTCCTTCGAGGCAGCGTCACATTCAAGTATCGGCAAGCCTATATTGATAGCGTTTCTGTAAAAAATTCTTGCAAATGTAGACGCTATAACGCAGCTTATTCCCGATGCTTTTATCGCAATGGGAGCGTGTTCTCTTGAAGAACCGCAGCCGAAATTCTTTTCGGCTACCATTATATCACCTGTTTTTACTTTTTTGGTAAAATCAATGTCGATATCCTCCATGCAGTGTGCGGCAAGCTCCTTGTGAGAGCTTGTATTCAGATATCTTGCCGGAATGATAACATCTGTATCTACATTGTCACCGTATTTATGTACTGTACCCTGTGCTTTCATAATAAAAAACTCCTTTTCTTTATTTAATGACTTTTGCGGGGTCTGTGATATATCCCGTAACGGCACTTGCCGCAGCTACCGCAGGACTTGCAAGATATACTTCGGATTCAACATGACCCATTCTTCCGACAAAGTTTCTGTTGGTCGTGGAAATTGCCCTTTCACCCTTTGCAAGTATACCCATGTGACCGCCAAGACACGGACCGCAGGTAGGAGTTGAAACAACTGCACCGGCTTCAATGAATATATCAAAAAGACCTTCGTGCATAGCCTGTAAATATACGCTCTGTGTACTCGGGATTATGATACATCTTACACCCTTTGCGACTTTATTTCCTTTGAGTACCTGTGCGGCTGCTCTTAAATCGGAAATTCTTCCGTTTGTGCATGAGCCTATGACAGCCTGCTGAATCTTGACTTCCGTTTCGCCTATCTCGTCAACAGTCCTTGCATTTTCGGGCAGATGAGGAAATGCAACTGTCGGACGGAGCTTTGACAGGTCTATCGTGTATTCTTCATCATATTCTGCATCGTCATCTGCAAAGTATTCTTTAGGCTCGCCTTTGAAACGGTCTTTTATATATTCTCTTGTAATATCGTCAACGGGGAATATGCCGTTCTTTGCACCCGCTTCAATAGCCATATTCGCAATACAAAGTCTGTCATCTATTGAAAGATACTGCAAGCCGTCACCGAAAAATTCCATTGACTTGTACAAAGCACCGTCAACACCTATCATTCCTATGATATGAAGAATGATATCCTTGCCGCTGATAAATTCAGCCGGCTTATTTACAAGATTGAACTTTATCGCAGACGGTACTTTGAACCATGTTTTTCCGCTTATCATACCTGCCGCCATATCGGTTGAACCGACACCGGTTGAAAATGCTCCCAATGCACCGTATGTACAGGTATGTGAATCTGCACCGATACAAAGGCTTCCCGGACCTACAAGACCCTTTTCGGGCAAAAGAGCGTGTTCTATACCCATCTGACCTACATCAAAGAAATTCTTGATATCATACTTGTCGGCAAAATTCCTTACCTGAAGACACTGTTCTGCTGCCTTGATATCCTTATTCGGTGTAAAATGATCCATTACCATGGCAATTTTATTGTTGTCGAAAACATTTTTTGCATTTCCCTGATTGAATACATTGATAGCAACAGGAGATGTAATATCATTTCCGAGAACCATATCCAATTCAGCCTCGATAAGCTGACCTGCCTTTACATGATCAAGCCCTGCATGAGCGGCAAGGATCTTTTGTGACATTGTCATTCCCATAATTATGACCTCCAAAATTTTTTTTATTTCATATTGCACAACTTTTTACTTATGTTTTGTGCTATAATCCATCTAATATTATATAATATCATATTGAAAAAATCTACAAATTATGATAAATTTTTTTAGGGAGATGATCATGTGGAAGTCAAAAAAAATTTGTCCGAAATGTTTAAGGCAGTGACTGCTCCGAGAACAGTTGAACAAAATGCCATAATATACAATCAGGACGAAGATTCAGGTTACTTTTATTATTTAAAAAGCGGTACCGTACAGATATTCATTACATCTGAAAACGGCTTTGAAAAAATATTGTCTGTTGTCGGCAAAGGAGAAATTTTCGGAGAAGCTGATTTTTTTGAAGAACAGCCGAGAATGTCATCCGCAAGGACTCTGACGGATTGCGAAATAATATCCGTCAATAAAGATATGCTCACCAAAATAATACAGGATGATCCCGAAACAGCTTTTGAAATATTCAAACTTCAGGCAAAGACGATATTAAAACTTTCGTCAAGATTGGACAATATGACCTTCGTGAGTGCAAAAGGAAGAATAGCACGTTTTCTGATACAGTCACTAAGAAATCCCGAACAAAGGAAAGTTACCGCTACCCATGAGGAAATTGCAAATACCATTGGTGTAACAAGGGTCACGGTAAGCAAGATAATCATTCAGCTTGTAAAGGATAATATCATCAAAACAGGCTATAAATCAATAGAGATTATCGACAAGGAAAAACTGATAATGCTTTGCGAATAATAAAGATAAAAGGAGTATTTTTTTATGAAAAAATTTTTATGTGTTTTAATATCCGCTGTATTTATGACAGCTCTGAGCGGATGTGATGAAAAACTGCCTTCACCTGCAAATGACGATAATCAAAATGTGCTCAAAATTACTTCAGACCCACGGGATTTAGAAAGTACACCTCAGGGCTCAGTCATAAACAGAAATGAACACAAGACCGTTTCGGCACCCGAAGGAAGCATCGGTTTTGAAAAAGCCTGTGATATCCTTGACAAATGCAACATGAACGACCTCCAAATCCCTCAGAGTGCAAAGTATTTTCAAAAATACTATTTCGGTACAGTTGAATATTATAATAAAATGTATTACTCTATTTATCTCTATTCCGAAAAAGACGATAAAAAAGTATTTATAGGAAACAATATACTTGTATCCTGTGACGGTGAACTGGTACTTACCAAAAGCTGGCTCGGCTATTATGATAAAGTCAGCCAAAACAATAATGAAAACGACAAGGATTTCAAGGAGCTTTTCCCTGATGCAAAACAAGCTCCTTCAGAGGCTTTAAAGGCTCTTGCAGACAAAAATCTTCAGCTTGAATATACTCTCTCCCAGTATGTATTTGAATTTTCATACGAAACAATAAATGTTCAGTCTATCGAATGCTATATAGTAACACCAAAAATTGAATTTACAGACTCCATAAATCTCGTTCAAAGGCTCTATATCAGCACCGACGGCACAAACAGAGTTTTCAAAAATAATCCCGATGAAAAAGGAGAATATATTGAATTAACATAATTTTTATGTTAAAATTAATTCTTGGAGGGATATTTATGTCAATTGAATTGAGAAAAGCCAAGAGTCTGAAAATGAAAACCATTCTCCTGGCAGTGAAAAAATTATTTGCTAAAATGTCCATGGGCAACGAAATGAATTTGGACAGCCTCCAAAAAGCAAGGAAATTTCTTGAAAAAAGCGAAAATGCAAGAAAGAAAAATCATAATATAATATTTTCCAAAAAAGAATTTGACGGTGTGCCGGTTGAAGTTACCAAACCAAAAGAAAAGAAAAGCGATAATATAATAATCTTTCTTCACGGCGGAGCTTTTGTATTAAAAATGTTCCCCTATGAGAGAGCATATGTTGAAACTCTTGCCGAAAAACTCGGCTGTACGGTGTATGCAGTGGAATATTCCGTTTCTCCCGAAAATAAATATCCCGTTGCACTTGACGAATGTGAAAAGGTATATAAAAAACTTACAGAAGAATATCCCATGAGCAAAATATGTGTCATAGGGCTGAGTGCAGGCGGTGACCTTGCTGCTGCACTTACTTTGAGGCTTAAAGAGAAAAAAAGCAGGCTTCCGTCGTGTATCGTTTTACATTCACCTGTTATTGACCTGAGCGGTCAAATAGACAGAAGTATCAATGCTGATATAAACAACGACATTATAGTAAAATACACCGGAAAGAAAAATTCTTTTGCAATTTATGTAGGTGATGCCGACCCCACAAAATATGATATATCTCCATATTACGGAAATTTCAGCGGCTTTCCTCCGACTTTTATAACCTGTGAAAGCCATGAAACTCTGTTAGCCGATTCCGTAACCATTGACTCACTTCTTGAAAAATCCAATGTCAGTGTAAAAACCATACAGCTTGACGGTGCCTTTCATGCCTATGCCGCTCTCGGTGAACGCACACCCGAAACCAAAGCTATTCTTAATGAAAGTATTGATTTCATCAACCAAAATTTTTAAAAAAGGAGTTTTTTGAATGATAGTTAAACCAAAAGTAAGAGGATTTATTTGTACGACTGCTCACCCTGACGGCTGCAAGGCTATCGTAAAATCACAAATTGATTATGTAAAGTCACAGCCCCATGCCGAGGGCTTTAAAAAAGTCCTTGTTATAGGCTCATCAATGGGATACGGTCTTGCTTCAAGAATAACAGCCGCTTATTCATTCGGTGCAGCAACTCTCGGAGTTATCTTCGACAAACCCGCAAACGGTTCAAGAACCGCAAGTGCAGGCTGGTATAATACTGCTGCATTTGAGGAATTCGCACACGCTGACGGACTTTATGCAAAGACCGTGAACGGTGATGCTTATTCCAAAGAAATAAAAGATAAAGTAATAGATATCATCAAAAAAGATATCGGTAAAGTCGATATGGTCGTTTACAGTCTTGCAGCCCCAAGAAGAACCATGCCTGACGGAACTGTTTACAGCTCCGTTCTTAAAACTGTCGGTGAGGCTTATACAAACAAGACTATTGACTTGAAAAACAATACTGTAAGTGATATAACTGTCGAGCCTGCAAGCGAAGATGAAATTACAGCTACCATAAAAGTAATGGGTGGTGAAGATTGGCAGGACTGGATAAATGCTTTGAAAGCTGCCGATGCAATAGAGGAAAATGCCGTGACAGTCGCCTATTCATACATAGGTCCGGAAATTACTCACCCGATGTATGCAGACGGCTCTATCGGCAAGGCAAAAGACCATCTCTTTGAAACAGCCAAGGCTATAACAAATGCCAATAACGGTATAAAAGCATATATTTCCGTAAATAAAGCCCTTGTTACACAGTCAAGTGCAGCTATTCCGATAGTACCCCTGTATATATCAATACTCTATAAAGTCATGAAAGAACAGGGAGTTCATGAGGGATGTATCGAACAGATGTGCAGACTTTTCAACACCAAGCTGACAAAAAACAATGCCCAAACAGATGAACCCTGCCGTATCAGAATGGATGACTGGGAAATGGGTGAAAGCGTGCAGAATGCTGTCAATAAATTGTGGAGCGAAATTTCAGGCGACAATCTTGATACACACGCTGACCTTGATGGCTATCATGAAGATTTTTACAGACTTTTCGGCTTCAATGCCGACGGAATTGATTATGACATTGATGTTGACATTGACAGAAATATTGAAAATGTCTGATTTGGGAATATGCCATAATAATTCTGACAGGAGATGATACCAATGCACATACCTTTCAGAGAAGACTATCCGCCAAGAAATGATATTGTATTTTCAATAATGTTCGGTGAAATGGACTTATTCTCCGCATTATTAAAATCCGTTACAGGTCATGTTCTTGATGCCGATGAAGTTATTTCTCAGGCAAGCGTTTCCCCCGATAACATTGAGCATAATTATATAAGATTTGACACATTTGCCAAAGACAAAAACGGTACTGTATACAGCCTTGACTTACAAAACACTTACAGTGAACTTCTTATCAAAAATCGCACTATCTATTATGCCTGCCGTTCAATAGGCGGTCAGACGGTAGTTAAAGGAAACTATGACAAACTGAATAAAGTGGTTGTTTCATTTATAATGACAAAGAAGAATAAAGAAAACACTCCTATAGAAACTATACACCTTTGCGATGATAAAGGAAATATCTATTCGGAACTTCTGACACTGCATAATGTATATGTGCCTGCCGTAAAGGATTCAAACGGAGTTGAAGAAAACTTAAAAATATTTTCCTCTTTTTTCTCCGTAAACAGCGAAGAAGAAATGAAAGATTTTATAAATTCGTACTCATCAACGGATTTAGGCGAAAAACTTATATCATCTTACAGCAAATCTATTCTCAGGGGAGATTTGAAAACTATTAAAGAAAGGGAGTATTTTGACATGAAAATTTCTGAAAAAGATATTATGGAAGCTAAAATGGAAGCCATGGAAGAAGGTCGTGCCGAAGGTCGTGCTGAAGGTCGTGCCGAAGGTCGTGCTGAAGGTCGTGCCGAAGGTCGTGCCGAAGGTCGTGCCGAAGGTCGTGCCGAAGGTCGTGCCGAAGGTCGTGCCGAAGGTCGTGCCGAAGAACGTATAAAAATGTTAAAACAAGTTGTTGAAAAATTCAAAAATATAATAAGTATTGATACAATTATTGAAACTTTTAATATTACCGAAAGCGAACGCAAAATTCTTGCCATATGAATGACCGTATGATTCGGTATTTTTGTAAAAAATGTTTCCTTGTCCATCAAAAAAGGTATGCACTTTTTTAAGTGCATACCGTGTTTTTTATCTGAAATATTTCTCAAAAGCAAAATTCTTGGCACTGTTGACGATATTTTTCATCTGTACGGCAATATTTTCCGGACTTTCTTTCATCCCCGTCTGTACCCATTTGACTATACTTCCCGCTATTCCATAGGCAAAAAACTCTGATATGAATTTCAGATTCTCCTGCTTGACATTATATCCTTCGGTCATCTGTGCAAGAATATCATCCGTTATTTTTATTATCACATTCAGAAAATATTTCCTGAATTCGTTCCCGTACGGAGTATTTATCGCATTCGTATAAAATTTGGAATTTTCTTTTAATATACGGAGTATCTGAAGCAACTGCTCACTCCAGTTCTCAATAGTGAAATCATCTTTGAAAGGGCTTATGACATCATTATAAAATATCCAGTTCAAAAGCTCATATTTATCCTGAAAGTGATAGTAAAAAGTCTGGCGGTTCAGACCACATTCGGATGTTATATCAGATATAGTTATTTTTTCAAAAGGCTTTTTGGACATTGTTCTCTTAAATCCATCAGATATAGCTTTTTTCGTTACGGCAGATTCAGACATCTTAAAGCACCTCACTCCTATTTTTTGACACAAAAGTATTATATCACAAATATTACAAAATCTCAATACAAATCCAAAAACTAATTGTCAACCCAATTTTAAATTACAGGTTGACAATTTGTGGGAATTATAATATAATAATATCATGGAAAAGGAAAGGAAATGATAATAATTGGATATTGAAAACACTAAGCCACACACTAACAAAGCATTGCTTGATATGGTATATATATCAGTATTTACAGCTATAATCGCTGTATGTTCTCAGATATATATACCTACTACGATACCGTTTACCTTGCAGACGCTTGCTGTATTTACAGCAGGAGGTATCCTCGGCTGTAAAAGAGGTACTCTGAGCGTTATCGTATATCTGCTTCTTGGAATAATAGGCGTACCTGTATTTGCGGAATTTTCAAGCGGATTAGGCGTACTGTTCGGAATGACAGGCGGATATATCATAGGCTTTATATTCACATCCCTGATAGTAGGATTCATGTGCGACAAACTCGGAAAAAAATTATGGGTACTTGCAGTATCAATGATACTCGGATTGGCTGTATGCTACGCTTTCGGAACTGTATGGTTCATGATAGTATATACCCGAACAGTCGAACCGATAGATATGATAGGTGCATTGAGTCTGTGCGTATTTCCATATCTGCTGTTTGACCTCGCAAAAATAGCCGTTGCAACTGTATTGGTGAACCGCCTTGATAAAATTATCAAAATTTGAACTGAGACCGCATCACAGTTTATGCATACAGTTTTTTCAGGGAAAAGGCTATAATGAAACATTTGTCGGGGCTATGACAGAAATAATAGATTTTCTTGAAAAAGAAGACCCTTTTCTGAAGCTTACGCAACAGTGTGATATTATTTGCGAGCACTGTCCGAACAATATAAACGGTATTTGTAAAGACAATAAAAAAGTTGATTCGATAGACAAAAGATGTCTTGAAAGATATGATATGAAGTTTGATGATATGATAAAATGGAGCGAACTAAAAAAACTTGCTTATCAAAATATCATCAGCCAAAAACAGCTTGCAATTGTATGCCTTGATTGTCAATGGCGTACATTGTGTTTTATTTAGGGGAAGCGAAAACCGCCTGTATTTTATTACAGACGGTTTTCGTATTTCTGTCAGTGTTCCCATTTTTTGCGTGGAGTAGGCTCGGGCTTGTCAAAAAAAGCATATTCATTTATTTTCCTTGTCATACCGTTATTTTCAAGTACCGCACTGTTGGCATAGCTTTCACTGTATCTCACACTTCTGAAAACAGCAGTATCTTTTGCGAACATATTCCTTGCACCCAATGCAAAGCCCGAAACTATCATCATTTCATTTTCAAATTCCTCTATCTGAGAAATATCGTCAATCATTTCCACTTTTTCCATATCCTGCAATTTTATCATCTCCAAAATCCTGATTTTCGGTACTACTCCAAATTATACTACATAATTTTCATTTTGTCACGAAAAAATTATTGCAATATTAAAGGATATTCATGTATAATTTATCTAAAAAAAACATACAGGAGATTTTTTTATGGAAAACAGATTTTCAAGAACAGAAATGCTTATCGGAACGGAAAATTTCGGGAAACTCCGTCATGCACGTGTAGCCGTATTCGGTGTAGGCGGTGTCGGCGGATATGTTGTCGAGGCACTTGCAAGGAGCGGGATCGGCACTCTTGACCTTATAGACCGTGATATCGTCAGCATTTCAAACATAAACAGACAGATAATCGCCCTTTCCTCGACTGTCGGACAATATAAAACGGAAGTCGCAAAAGCCCGTGTAAAGGACATTGACCCCGATATCAACGTGAATACATACAATATATTCTACACTCCCGAAACCGCTGATACATTTGACTTTTCACAGTATGACTATGTAGTTGACGCAATAGACACCGTCAGCGGAAAAATACAGCTCGTCATGCAGGCGGATAAAAATAATACCCCCATCATATCATCAATGGGAGCAGGAAATAAATTGAATCCGACACTTTTTGAAGTTGCGGATATATATAAAACATCCGTATGCCCTCTTGCCCGTGTCATGCGTAATGAACTCAAAAAACGTGGAATAAAAAAACTGAAGGTAGTATATTCAAAAGAACCTCCGATAGAACCTCAGATAAAAGAATATAATGAAATAACAAAAAAAATAACACCTGCAAGTATCGCCTTTGTACCTTCGGCAGTCGGACTGATAATTGCAGGTGAGGTCATTAAAGATATCATTCAAAAAGCATGAGGACGGAAATCATAATTCTCATACTCATAAGCATCGGCATCTTCATCATTTTTATCCTCGACACTGTTATGAGGGACATATCTTTCGGAAAAGCTCTGCAATTCCGCTATTGCCTGCAAAAGCTCTTTACTGCTTGCCGTTCCTTCGTCATATCTCTTATTGAGTTCTTCTATCCTGCTGACATACATCATATAAATCGCTCTTGATTTAGGAGAAAATTCGGTTTTCACACGCTGTTTCATCTCATTTATCTGCTCATCACTAAAATACTTCATAAAAATTTTTTCACTCCTTTCTTAAAAAATAATTATCAAAGCGACAGGACATATAAACTATATGCCTGCCGCCTTTATTTTTTATAACTGTAATATTATTCTTCCGATTCAATATCCTTGCACTTTACACGATTCATCCTGCAGTAATGCTTGACATACTTATTATCGGGCGAACACCTTACAACAAGAGTTCTGTTTGAGCCGTTGAAAGCATTGGCACTTATATTATCCACCGTATCGGGAAGTATAAGCAATCTCAGATTTCCGCATTTACTGAATGAACCGTAGCCGATAGACCTGAGATTCTGAGGTATATTGACGGTTTTCAAAGAACCGCAGCCCGTAAATGCACCATCATCTATCTCTGTAACGGCTTCAGGTATATTAACGGTTGTCAGTGCCTCGCACCAACTGAAAGCATTTTTTCTTATATTCAAAACACTTTCGGGAACTTTTACAACTTTAAGAGAACGACATCCGCTGAATACATTTTCGGGGAGTTCATCAACACCGTCGGGAATTATAATCTCGGTAATAGATTCACAGTTAAGGAAAGCGTGTCTTCCCAATCCCTGTACACTGCTCGGTATCGCAAAATCCTTGAGAGCCTCACATCCGCTGAATGTACTCTGTCTAATTCTCTTTATGTTCTGATTAAGTTCAAGCTTCTGCAAAGACTTACATCCTGAAAATGCTCCTCTGCCTATATTGCTTACTGATGACGGAATATTTATTGTCATAAGTCTCTTACAGTTTTCAAAAGCTCTGTCGCCTATCTGAACAAGGCTTTCAGGCAATTCGATAGATTCGACCTGCTCATTTCCGGAGAACACCGCATCACCTATTGCCTGATATCCTTCCGGTACAACAATACGCTTTGCGGCAACATTCTGGATATCATTTACGGTAAACGTCTTAAGGTCTGCTGCAACTTCTTGTTCAGCCGGTTTTTCCTCCGGCTTTTCTTCCGTTTTTTCCTCGGCTTTTTCAGAAACGGCAGGCTCACTCGGCTTGGCGGGAGCTTCTTCTTTTATATCAGACTGAACAGGAGTATTTTCTTTTTTAGGTTCTTCTTCAACAGGCTTTGTCGGCTGAACCGGCGGCTGCATGGGCTGATTCGGCATTTGCGGCTGCTTAGTCGGGTCTGCACCCTGCTGTGGCATCTGCATCCACGGATTATATCCCCATGGCATCTGCGGCTGCTGTGTCGGGTCTGCTCCCTGCTGCGGCATCTGCATCGGATTATATCCCCATGGCATCTGCGGCTGCTGTGTCGGGTCTGCTCCCTGCTGCGGCATCTGCATCCACGGATTATATCCCCATGGCATCTGCGGCTGTTTTGTCGGGTCTGTTCCCGGAGGTGTCATCGGCTGTCCCCATGGATTCGTCTGTACAGGCGGCTGCTGTTCAGTCTTTTGTTCCTCAGGAGATTTTTCGGGTTCTTTTTCTTCTTTTTCGTTTTCCTCACCTGTGAAGTCAAATACAGGCGGCTCTATTTTCTTTTCTTCCTGTTTTTCTTCATCTTCTTCACCCGTGAAGTCAAATACAGGCGGCTCTATTTTCTTTTCTTCCTGTTTTTCTTCATCTTCTTCACCTGTAAAATCGAATACAGGAGGTTCTATTTTCTTTTCTTCCTGCTTTTCTTCATCTTCTTCACCTGTAAAATCGAATACAGGAGGTTCTATTTTCTTTTCTTCCTGCTTTTCTTCATCTTCTTCACCCGTGAAATCAAATACAGGAGATTCTATTTTCTTTTCTTCCTGTTTTTCTTCATCATCTTCACCTGTGAAATCAAATACAGGAGGTTCTATTTTCTTTTCATCCTGTTTTTCTTCATTTTCTTCGCCTGTGAAGTCAAATACAGGAGATTCTATCTTGGACTCCGGCTGTTTTTCATTTGCATCAGCAGATGCACCGGAATTATTGTTTCCTGAGAAGAAATCAAATACAGTCGGTCTTGAATGATTTGTGTCGGCTGTTTCGGGAAGCTGAGACTTTTCTGACGGAAGAACGAAATTACCGTTTGTTCCGTTTTCCGAGCCATTCCACATATCGCCGTCGGAATCATTCTGGTTTACCCATACTTCACCTGAGCCAATAAGTATCTGACCCTTTTTCTCACCGTTTTCGTTAATATTTTCGGGTATCTGATACATATGGATATTGGGCGTTATACCGAACATCGGAACATTCCAATTCAAGGCATAAACGAAAGTTTCAACGACATAGCAAGCCCATTTTTCTGCCATGCAGGCATCCTGTGTAAGTACCTTGATAGATTGGAGTATAGCAATACATTTATCTATCTCGGGTTCATCATGTGCCATATAAAGAGCATTGCATACACCCTGTTCATACGCATCAAGAAATACCTTTCTTTCCTGTTTCAAATCGGGGATATATTCATCAAGCATTGCACGAAGCTGAAGCCCGTCAAGGATAATATCAATACCATAAGTTTTGATTATGTATCTCAATCCCTCTTTTGCATTATCGAAAGTGAGCTTTTTTTCTTCCTGATTATCAAGCTCCGCACCGCAAAAAGGACATCTTATAATAAGATTCGCTTTTGCACTGGTTTTCCATTCACTTCCGCACTTTTTACACTGCATCAAATATCACCGCCCTTTCGGGGAATTTCATACAAAAATGAAAATCCAATAATCATTATAAAAATTCCTCTCTAAAAATAATATCATAATTTTAGGCAAATTATACAAACACCGATAATAATTATATTTTTCGCCTAAATAAACTATACTAAATTTCTGATGAATTTTCAATAGCATAAGCCAATTTTGTATATATTCAAATAAACGCAAGCTGATTTTTAGTGTATTTTTAACAACAGTTCTTCAAAAGAAATTTAAAGCATAATAACTAAAAAAGGGCGACAAGCCCCTATTATTTTTATATGAATATTATACTAAATTTTTTGTTTCAAATCAATGTTTTTCTTCACTTTTTATAAAAATAGTGTACAAATTTAAGGACTTGTTTTTGAGTATTTTAGATAATAAAAAGTGAAGTACAGAAATTTTCTCTCTGTACTTCACTTTTATCAATGCAAAATATTTTTATTATCAGGGCTTACTACCGCCGTAACAGAATTATTTTCAATTATGACCATCCAGCCAGTCGGCAATAACAGAAACTGTACAAATGAAGGCTTTTTATAAAGAAGTTCAAAAGCGTAAATTGACTCCAATTCATCCGTAGACGGAATTTCCTGAGCCTCTGCAAAGCCTATATACCACCCTGAATCATATTTATCTGATTTTTGAGTACGGTGAAGATATATCTTATCAGCCGACAGGACATTTTTTGCACAGACTATTTTACTGTAAAATACTGTCGGTTCACCTTTAATCTTAAAAGCACTCAAAAAGTCAAACTGTTTTTCCTGTATCTGAATCGCAAGAGTAAGGTCTTCTGTGATTTTTTTCAGTGGGTCATTGATGTAATCGGGAGAAAGTATTTTTTTATTTCCTTCGGGAGTATCCGCAAGGATAAAAACAGTCCAACCAATCTGTATTTTATATCCGTCGGGAATATTTTTAAGGTCAATATTTTCAAAAACTCCGAGAAATGCCTTTGCATTTATTTCAAAACCGTCTTCCACATTCGCTTCAAGCGTGATTCCGTTTATATTTTTTCTGACACTTATCATATAAATTCCCTCTTTATGCACTCAAAAAATGCCTGTGCAAGTGCTTTGTGACCGTTTTCATCAAGATGTATGCCGTCAGTCTCCGATGTATAGGCAATCTTTGCCGCCGATATAAAAATACAGTCATTGTCTTCGGCTAATTGTCGTATCTTTTCTTCCAACTGAACCGATTTCGGTATACTATTTTCATCAAAGCTTGTCGAGAAATTATGTGAAAGAACAGCTTTATCTATATAGACGGGACATACAAGGATAATTTTTGTTCGGCTGTCAAAAATTTTTATCTGACCTATTATTACCTCAAGACCGTCAGCTATCATATCGACCGTTGCATTGAACTCCGTTTTGCAGTCATTTGTACCGAGCATTACTATCGCATAGTCAAGCGGATAATTTTCCCCAAGTATATGTGAAAGTGACTTACTGCCGTTTTTATCGGACTTATCTTTATAGTCAAATACCGTTGTACGGCTGTTAAGACCGCTTTCTATCACCTGTATGTCATAATCTGCAAGCATTTTTGAGAGAAGTCCTGTCCATCTTGTATTTTCATCAAAACGACCCCTGTCATAATATCTGTATCCGTATGTATTTGAATCCCCGAAACACAATAATTTTTTCATGTCATTCCACCGTCTTTATCAATAAAGTATAAGGGTATCGCCCTTTACAAACGAATTGCAGGAATAACTTTCGTATTTATTGAGTTTAGTATCATAAATAAAGCAATAATCAAATGATGTTTTATCTTCGGTGCTGTGGAGAGTCCTGTTTGTGATAATATATCTGTTATCTATGCACGAAACAAAATCTCCCATTTCGGTATCATATTCCAATTCAACATCGGAATTTACTATTCCCTTGACATACTTTTTCTCAACGCCCGACAATACAGAGAACAGCTTGAACGGATTTTCCTCTATTATATACATAACACTGTCATCATTTGAATGTAAGTCCGTCTCGATACTGAGTTTATTTGCCGACACATCATAACTGCATATCTTTTCCGCACCGCTTTTGAATTCCTTTGCACGGAAATAAACTTTATTTTTTGATATGCCCATATATCTTACAAGAGCCTTTATATCCGCACTCGCAATACAGCGTTTTGTTATTATCTCTTTTCCCGACTTTATCTCTTTTAATATTTCATTCAGTCTGCAAAGCCATATATTATCTCTTATATCATTATGTATCCATCTCTGCTCTTTGTAAAAATTTTCTTTAATGCTTTCATCACCATACGGGTCAAGAAGCAAAACATATTTTTCATTTTTTACTGTCATCATTTTTATATTCTGACATCCCACTTTTGCAACAAGTGAAGATTTCACGAAATACTTCTTGCTTTCTTCAAGGTCATACAGATAGCAAAGACATTCACAGCCTGTAACTTCCTTGTATTTCTGAAATACCTCCGAATTATCGGCATCCGGTGCCATATATATCAGCAGATGCTGACTGTCAAGAGCCATGCACTCCTTAAAAGCTCCCGTGCAGACTATTTTTCTTCTGTTTTTCTCCGTACCCGTTTTCTTGTCAAGCTCAATCAGCCAAAGACTGTTTGAGCCGTTTTCGAGAACGAGCATAAGAGTTTTTTCAAAAGTAAACAAATGCTCAACGAAAGTGGGGTCTTCAAGCGAATAATTTGATACCAGCCTTTCCTTTCTCGAAGCACGGTCATATTCCAATACAAAAAGATTGTTATTACCGTCTTCGTTTTTTTCTTCAAGATAATAAATGCAATCATTATTAACGCTTGAAAGCTGAATGTTTCTGTCAGCAAAAATATTTCTTATATCTACAACTACCATTTTAAATTATCCTTCTTTCTAAAAAATCATCAAGACACTTTTTTCATATCTGTACCGTCGGGAAGCATACTTACAATGCTGAATGAACCGTCAAGATAATATATCCTGCCACCCGCAAACGAGAACAATAAAACATTTGTTTTCTGGATATCTGCCATTTCAAGACCGTTTGTTTTCATTCTGCCAAGCGAAAGTATATCGGGTACTGTACCTTCTTCAACAGCTTTCTGAGCATTGCCGAGAGTTTCCGAAATATACAGATAATATATATAATTATCATAGGCTGATATCTTGACTACATGATTTCCGCCAAGATATTTGACATCACTGCCGTCAAATTTTGCGGAATAAACTTTTCCGTTGCTTTTTTTGTTATAGTCTACAACAAACATCCTGTCACCGCAGCAGCATATACCCAACGGCACTATCTCACCGCCATAGCTGCTCAGATACAGGCTCTCAACATACGACGGAGAAGTCAGTGAAAATGTATCTATCGTACTTTTATTTGCGGCTCCGAAACGCAGTATATACATTTTGCCTTCCGCAATAAATACATTCTCGATTTGTTCACCATTTGCATTATATATATTTTGCACTGCCTCTGTTTCGATATTTATTCTGTTTATCTTCGACTGGTCTTCCGTTATATAATACAGGAAATCGCCCTCGGAAAAAAGTTTGCTCGGCTTTTCCGAAACAGAATAAACTTTGAAATCTTCACCGTTCTTGTCAGTGGAGCATATAGAGAAATATTGTCCCGTCATTGATGCAAGGAAATACAGCCTGTCTTTATTTACGCTGATATATGTTATATATCTGTTATTTCTTGCACCGTTATATATAATACGGCTTTCGCCTTCGGTATCGAGCTTACACATACAGCCGCTTGAATTTGAATAATAAATATTCCCCTCATCATCTTCTGCCGCAAGTCCGCCATTATTCAGATTAGACCATTTTACATCATTTTTGCTTGCAAAATTTTTCAGGTCGGCACTTTCGGTCGCTCCTCCGTTTAATCCTCCGTTTGAATAGGATTCCTGACTGTTCTGGTCAAATTTATAATATCCCGTAAATATCATGAACAATATTCCCAAGACCGCAAGAACGGATATAATTACCGCTGCCACAGCGATTATTTTTGCGGAACGCCCCTTTTTTTCCTCCTCCATAATTGCAGCATAAGAATTATTTCGACTGCTGAAATTATTCTGCAAATTCTGTGAATCAAAATTATTCATACCGAAATCATTTCTCATTGGCTGAGAACTGAAATTTTGAGTATTACTTCCGAAGTCATTTCTTATTGGCTGAGAATTGAAATTCTGAGTATTACTTCTGAAATCATTTCTCATTGGCTGAGAATTGAAATTCTGAGTATTACTGCCGAAATCATTTCCCATTGGCTGAGAACTGAAATTTTGAGTATTACTGCCGAAATCATTTCTCATTGGCTCAGGATTGAAACTTTGAGTATTATTTCCTAAATCATTTCTCTGTGGCTGAGAACTGAAATTCTGAGTATTACTGCCGAAATCATTTCTCTGTGGCTGAGAATTGAAATTCTGAGTATTACTTCCGAAATTGTCTTTCTTTGCTTCGGGAACAACAGACTTCTGACTGACAGGAGGAGAAATATCTTTTTGAAGTGATATTGTTTTCTTTTCTTCAACAGGAGGTGATGTCTTTTTTTGAAGTAAAATTTTCTTTTTTTCATCAACATCAGTCTGCTGATTTTTTTTCAGTGATACTGTCGGTATTTCCGTCACAGGCTTCTTTTCGATTTTCACAGGTTCGGGATTCGGCTTGGGTTTTGGTTTAGGCTTTGCAGACGGTATATCTCTTTCGGGTACATATTCATCAACGAATATCTCATTGAAAGAACATACCCTGCTTTGAGAAAAATCCATATTACTGCCGAATTTTACCTGCATATCTTTCGGGATAACGGAAAAATGCTCTTTGTCACCGTGAGCCTGCTCCGACATCATCTGCCGCCTTGAAACCGCCTTATCAAAAAGCACTGTGATATCACCGTTTCTTGATATCGGAAAAACCGTCTGGAACTGCATATTTCTCGGAACAGCATAATTTCCGTGATAGTGTCTTATCCCCTCGGGCATTTTTATATCGTCTATCTGCATCTGGTCGCTGAACCCTATCGGCGGAAGTTCGGGAGTATCACTGTCAAGCAATTCCAACGGGTCTGCCGCCTGTATATTCGGCAAAGGCTTATGATTAAAATATTCGGGGTCTATCTCACCCATTGGTATTTCCGAATGTTCCTTTGCACCTATCGGAGGAAGATATGTTTCGGGGTCATCATCGGGCGTATCGGGCGTAATGCTGAATGCACTGTTTTCCTGTGCCTGCTGTTGACCGGCGATTTCCTCCAACGAAAAATGTCTTGGTGCAGAGCTGTCAATAGGACTGCCGCAGTTAAGACAAAATTTACTTTCATTTGGTACTGTCGCACCGCATTTCTCACATTTTACCATAATCATATCCTCGTTAAATAAAAAATTATAGTATTTATCATTTTTAGTATAGTTTATGACTTTAATTTTGTCAACTTTAATAATAAGTTATTTTTTAATTTTTTTATTAAACGCTTGTTAAATTAGGATTTTTCGTATATAATTATGTTATGCTTATTTTTACATTGACAAACGGAGGTTTTTTTCAGTGGAATTTTACGAAATAACTCTCAGAGGTATGCACAAGATACTCAAAGATTTCAAAGAGGATAAATATGCCGATATAGTAGAAAAATGTATTGACCTGTGGCAAAAAAAACATGATACTTATTGTATGTTACAGGAATTTGCCGACAAGGGTCGTTTCAGGACTTTTAAGTTCAGCTCAGAAAACTTTTCATCTGTCGAACAGAATTTCTGGGTACAGCAGCTTTTCGGCGGACTTGTTGCAATGATGATACAGCTCGCACAATTTGAGAATGAGAAGAAAAATATCAGTATAGATTTTATCAGAAAAAATTTCGGTATGCCGACCGATGTTCTCACGGGTATCATGTGCACATCATGCGGTCAAAGGCAAACATCTCTTTTGGATATAGACAAATACATATCCCTGCCGATAATCGCCAAAAGAATTGCAGACGGTCTTGAAAAAGGCTCTCTTGATGATGAAATAGATGCTGTCGCAAGCGTTTCGGCTCCCGAAATAGAACGTGAAAGAAACAATGCAAGGCTCCGCACCGCAAATACAAATATACCTGTTTTTGACAGCAGGAATACTCCTGTATGCCCTTCATGCGGAAATAAAAAATTCACTGTATGCAAATTCTTGAAAAGCGTAAAAGAACCTGTTTTTATCCCGCTCAAATCTTAAAATACCGCTCTTAACGGGCTGTATATATATTATTTTTATAAAAAAGAAAAGGAGAGATTATTCTTATGAAAAAGAAATTATCTGTACTGCTGATAGGCTCACTCGTCGCAATATCCCTTGCAGGCTGTTCAGGAACAAACAAACCCGTTGAAACAACAGCTATACCCGAAGGAAGCACAGTTGAAAGCACCTCAAACAGCGAAAGCACAGTATCATCCGACACCTCAACTAAATCCGAAAGTGATACAAACAGCACTGCAAATTCGGTTTCGGAGAAGTCGGAAACAAAAACAAGCGATGCTTCGGAAAAAGAGAATTCCGTTCAGCCGTCTGAAAGCACAGCCTCGGAGGAAGAAGATATCGGTCCAAAGGAAGGCGATATTGTCATAGATGAGGACGGAAACGAGTACGTTTACCATGAGGACAGCGTTGAGGGTGAACAGAGCGAAAACAGCAATAATACTGAAGATGATATGCCTGTTACCTCCGACGGCAATGAGGAAATGCCAAAATATCTTGATGTAACTTTCACACCAATAGACGGCAAGGATGCAAATATCGACAAAAGTTCTATAAATATGTCTTCTCCCACATATTATTCCATTTCAAGCGTTGACGAAATGAATGACTTCGTTTCAAAATACGAGAAAACATATTCTGTCAATGACGTTGAAAGCGGTGTGACTTTCAATACTCTTGCCGAAAAATTCGACAGCAATTATTTTGAGGTAATGTCACTTGTTATAATTCCTGTAAAATATGATAAAGATACCGAACCCGATATAGACACTATCACAATTGAAGGAAGCGATTATGTTATCACCGTAGTTGCACCGTCTGCACAGTCAGACGACAAAGCAAATTGTGTTTGTCTGGTCGTACAGGTCAACAATATGGAAAAAGCTGACAAAAATATCGTTCTCAAAGTCATTGAAGACTCTATGATATCAGACGGTGAAGAAGCTTTTGAAGAAGATATTTAAAAAAAATTTTCTTTGATACTGTAAATTTCTGTATCTATGTGTTATAATAAAAGGGATTTTTTAATATGAGGTGAAATTGATGGGATTCAAATCATGGTTCAACGGCAGAAACAGCCGTCGTGAACTTAAAAAAATACAGCCGTTGGTAAAAAAGGTACTCGACCTTGAAGAAAAATACAAGGATTTTTCTGATGATGAACTTCGTGGAGAAACCGCTCGTTTTCAGGAAATGTTCAGGGCTGAGGGAATCGACAAGAAAAAGAAAGATGAAATACTTGATGAAATATTGCCCGAAGCATTTGCGGTATGCCGTGAAGCGTCTTGGAGAGTGCTCGGAATGAAGCACTTCCCCGTTCAGATAATAGGCGGTATCATCCTTCACAGGGGACGTATCAGTGAAATGAAAACAGGTGAAGGTAAAACCCTTGTTGCTACACTGCCCGCTTATCTCAATGCACTTTCAGGTGACGGTGTCCATGTCGTTACCGTCAATGAATATCTTGCAAAGCGTGATGCCGAATGGATGGGCAAGATATACCGTTTTCTTGGTCTGACAGTCGGCATACTCCAGCACGATTCGACCAATGATGAACGTAAAGCCGCTTATAATTCAGACATTACCTATGCTACAAACAATGAACTCGGTTTTGACTATCTGCGTGACAACATGGTCGTATACAAGGAAAACAAAGTTCAAAGAGGTCATAATTTTGCCATTGTCGATGAGGTCGACTCTATCCTCATAGACGAAGCACGTACTCCTCTTATCATTTCAGGTCAGGGCGACAAATCCACCGACCTGTACGAAAGAGCAGACCAGCTTGCAAAAACTCTCAAATACAAGGTCATCACCGAAACTGACGCAAAAGAAGACAATGATGACGAATACGTTGAAGAAGGCATTGACTATATCGTTGACGAAAAAGCAAAAACAGCTACACTTACACCTGTCGGTGTCAAGAAAGCCGAGGCTTTCTTCAATCTCGAAAATCTCACAGACCCCGAAAATATCACTATCCAGCACCACATAAATCAGGCTATCAAAGCTAACGGTGTCATGAAAAGAGATATTGAATATGTCGTAAACGAAAAAGGCGAAATTATAATCGTTGACGAATTCACAGGTCGTCTGATGTACGGCAGACGTTATAATGAAGGTCTGCATCAAGCTATCGAAGCAAAGGAAGGCGTTGATGTACAGCGTGAGAGCAAGACCCTTGCCACTATCACTTTCCAGAACTTCTTCAGACTGTACAGAAAACTGTCGGGTATGACAGGTACGGCTATGACAGAAGAAACGGAATTTTCCGAAATATATAAACTTGACGTTATCGAAATTCCCACAAACAAGCCTATTCAAAGAATAGACTATCCTGATGTCATATTCAAGACCGAAAAAGGCAAATTCATGGCTATGATAAACGATATCCTTGAAGCAAATGAAAAAGGTCAGCCTGTACTTGTCGGCACTGTTTCCATTGACAAATCCGAGGAACTCAGTGCACTTCTCAAAAAGAAAGGCATCAAACATAATGTCCTCAATGCAAAGCTCCATGCAAAAGAAGCCGAGATAGTCGCACAGGCAGGTAAATTGGGTGCTGTTACTATCGCTACAAACATGGCAGGTCGTGGTACGGATATCAAGCTCGGCGGTAATGATGAATTCCTTGCAGTTGCCGATATGCGTAAACAGGGATTCAGCGAGGAACTGATAAACGAAGCAACAGGCTATGCCGAAACAGATGATGAGGAAATAATAAAAGCAAGGGAAACTTATAAAACTCTCCTTGAAAAGTACAGGGCAGAAATCGACGTTGAAGCCGAAAAAGTCCGTGAAGCAGGCGGATTATTCATCATGGGCACAGAAAGACATGAATCAAGACGTATCGACAATCAGCTCAGAGGTCGTGCAGGTCGTCAGGGTGACCCCGGTGCAAGCCGTTTCTATCTTTCGGCAGAAGACAACCTTCTCAGACTCTTTGCAGGTGACAGAATCGCTCAGATAATGGACAGAATGCCCGGTGAAGAAGATACTCCGCTTGAAAGCGTGCTCCTTTCAAAAACTATCGAAAGTGCACAGGCAAAAGTTGAAGCAAGAAACTTCAGTATCCGTAAGAGCGTACTTGAATTTGATGATGTAATGAACCGTCAGCGTGAGATAATCTATACACAGCGTGACCAGGTGCTTGACGGCGAAAATCTCCGTGAGACCATCATCAAAATGATAAAGGATACCGTTGCAGGAATTGTTGACCAATATCTCCCGCACGAAGACAAGGACAACTGGAATCTCAAAGGTTTGCGTGAGGCTTTCAAAGGTTGGCTAATAACCGAAGATGATGAAGAAACTCTCGTATTTACGGAAGATGATATCGAAAACCTCGAAAAAGAATATATCATCAATACTATCACTGAAAAAGCTACAAACGAATACGAGGAAAATGAAAAGCTCATTCCCGAAGAAACCATGCGTGAACTTGAAAGAGTATATCTTCTCAAAAATGTCGATAACTACTGGATGGAACACATTGATGCAATGGAAGAACTCAAAAAGGGTATCCGTCTGCGTTCATACGGTCAGCATGACCCTGTTGTCGAATACAGAATGGAAGGCTTTGATATGTTCGACGATATGGTAAAATGTATACGTGAAGACACAGTGAAGATACTTATGGTAGTTCCCAAGCGTGTAAGTGAACGTCTTAAAGAACAGGCTGTTATCAATGTACAACAGGAAGAAATGCGTCATATCGCCATAAAACGTGCCGCAAGCGGTCGTGCAAGAGCTGCCGCACTTGCCGCACTTCAGGCTCAGAAAGCTGCCGAAGCCGCAAATTCAACCGAAAAAATAACAACAGGCGTTAATCTTGAAAAAGACGGTACTATATCTGCCGAAGGAATAGTTACCCCCATAGACCCCGAGGAAAATAACGAAGAAACTGTACTTCCCGTAACAAAGGCCGAAGATATCCAAAAACAGGAAACTCAAAAATCATATTCACAGGAAGATATCAAAAAAGCTGCCGGCAAATTCCTTGAGCGTGAACAGGTTGCAAAACCCACTTATACAAATCTTGACGGTGAGAATAATACCCGCCCTGTCATTAAAAAGAAAAAAATCGGCAGAAATGACCCTTGTCCATGCGGAAGCGGCAAGAAATACAAGAACTGCTGCGGAAAAAACAGCTGATATGATAAATCCCGGAATTCTGCATAATAATCTATATAAAGGAGGTATGAACCATGAGCTTGATTGAAAAAATAAGCGGAGCTTTGTCCGATTCTCTCGATTATCTCATCGACAAAAACAGACAAAGAGCTCAGCTTAACAGAATGGCTGCCGTTATCAAAAATGAAACGGAAATTCTCAACCGTGCATATATCGCTCTCGGCAAACATTATTACAAGACCCTTGACGGCAAAACGGAAGATTCCGATATTTCACAGATACTCGACACAATAAAGAGTGCAAAAATCCGCCTTAAAAAAGCCAAGACCCGTTATGAATATATCTTCAGATACGGTGTTCCCACTCCCGGAATAAGAGATGATATCTCTGTTGCATATCTTGATAACGATGATAACGAAAACTACAACAAAAATACCAAAGCTTCCGATATTTCAGATGATGAACAGGATATAACCATTGCGGTCAAACCCGAATAAAATCAATCAACAAAAATTTTCGCTGTATTTTCGTTACCGAAAAACGGCAGAAAATAAATAGCATTTTCCCAAAATCAAAAAATAAATTTCGCTGTATTTTATAATTGAAAACAGCAGGAGGTAAATTTTTATGAAAGCTATGACATCAGAAAAAAAAGATGAACTCAAAAACAAATCACAGAACAATGCAAGAACATCAAGAAGCGAAAGCATTTATGAACTTGCGGCACTCGGACTTCTCACGGCAATAAGCTTTATAATGGCATTCACACCGCTTGGATTTGTTCCGATAGGCGTTCTTACAGTCACTTTTATGACCATTCCCGTAATAGTTTCCGCAACTGTCCTCAAACCCCGTGATTCTGCCATTATAGGCGGTATTTTCGGTATCACGAGTTTTATCAAGACGGTCACGGGAGCAGGAGGTGTAACGATGGCAGGACTGTTTCAGATAAATCCGTTCCTGACATTCATTCTGTGTATTGTTCCCCGTGTATTGGAAGGCTGGCTTGGCGGACTTATCTTTCAGGCTGTCAGAAAAATCGACAAGACAAAATTCGTTTCTTATATCGTGGCAAGCCTTTCCGTACCTGTTCTGAACACATTGCTTTTTATGAGCACTCTTTTCATTTTCTTCTACAACTCCGAGCCTATACAGAATATCGCCAATGCAAAGGGTGCCGGAAATGTCTTTGCACTGTTCGTTGCTATGGTCGGCATACAGGCTGTTGTTGAAGCAGTTGTATGCTGTATTCTCGGAACGGCTGTTTCAAAGGCTCTTGCAGTCGCATTGAAGAAAGTTAAAAAATGATGATAAAAAAAGCGGGGCAATTTCTGTAAATTGTTCCGCTTGATTTTTGAGGTGAATAAAAAATGACAGACAAAAATAAAATTTACGAAAACCTTGAAAGGATAATCTTTGAACTGAAAAAAGTTATCGTGGTGAACAAATGAAAGAACAAATACTTTCCGCTTTGAAAAATTCAGATGATTATATATCGGGCGAGGCTCTTAGCAAATCTCTCGGTATCACAAGAAGTGCTGTCTGGAAAAATATCAGTCAGCTCAAAAAAGACGGTTACATAATAGACTCCGTTACAAATAAGGGTTATAAACTGCAAAATGACTTCAATATGATAGACTATGAAAAGGTCATGGATGACTTCAAATGCGATAATATCGGAAAAAAGCTGATTATATTAAAAAGCACCGATTCAACGAACAATGAACTCAAACGCCTTGCCGCACTCGACGAGGAAAGCGGAACAGTCGTTGTTTCGGAAGTTCAGACCTCCGGACGTGGACGTTTCGGAAGACAATGGGAATCCGACAAGGGCGGCTTGTATTTTTCTTTTTTACTGCGTACAGACCTGCCACCAAGCAACATTGCATCAATAACCCTTGCGGCAGGATATGCCGTATGCCTTGCGGTACGGGAATATACAGGTCTTGATGCCCGTATAAAATGGCCTAACGACATTATCGTCGAAAACAGAAAAATATGCGGCATACTTACCGAAATGGCGGCTCAGAGTGACCGTCTGGATTACATCATAACAGGTATCGGGATAAATGTAAACAACACCGTATTCCCCGACGAAATAAAAAACAAAGCCTCATCCGTCTTTCTTGAAACAAACCAAAATACTGATAAATCGGACTTTTTCAGGACTGTTCTGACATATCTTGACAGAGTAATTTCATCATTCCTGATAAGCATATCAATTGATGATATGGACAATTTCAAGAAACTTTGTGCAACCCTCGGCAGGGAAGTTTCGGTCAAAAGAGGCGAAAGCATATTAACAGGCACTGCCAAGGATATAACTCCTTTTGGGGAGCTTGTCATTGAAACGAAAGATTCACGGAATATTATAATATCATCCGGTGAAGTGACAGTTCAGGGCATATACTGATATCATCTTGCAAGAAGTAAATTTCCATTGATAAAATCTCCGAGCTTCATCTGTGTACTGTCAAATATCTTGTAATCTTCGCATACTTTACTGATACTTTCTATTTTAACGACAGTTCCTTTTATCATGTCAACATCACTGTATGTTGCTGTCATATATCCGTATTCACGGATATTATCATCCGAATAGACTTCTTCAAGAGAAAAATATTCGATAGCGTCGGATAATGTCAGGGAATTTGCTATACGTTTCTTCTCTGTCGGTGAGGTATTGTCAAGAGGAAGTTTTTTCTCAAATGAAAATAATTTATCCGCAACAGTTTTCTGAGTTATAGAACCCGTGCATACACACTCATAAAGTGTCGTGCAGGCAATTTCCAAGGGCATTTCAACAGATTCTTTCAGAATATTTCTTTCATAAGCCGAAAATGCCTTGCTTACAACAGATACAGTTTCGACAGATGATTCAGTCTCATTTTTATTCCCGGAACAGCCCGACACACTCAAAACAGACGAAACTATAAGAGCCGATGACATTATCTTCACAATTTTTCTCACAAAATACCACCTCTTGAAATAATATAACTAAACGGCATTTTTCACTCAAAGGAAAATGCCGTTTTTCGATTTATAACACACTGAAAGGGTCACTTATAATATCGGCGTAATCATTTTCGGCTTCTTCAACAAGCTCTTTCACGGCAATATTCCGTATATTCCCCTTTTCATTTATAATATACTGAAATACCTCTTTCAGAGAAAGATTTTCAATAATGCTCAATATAACATCCATAATTTCATACGAATTCAATTTCAATGCCGACATCAGATATTCAGTCAATTTTTTATATATCTCATCAGAAACAGGCTCAAAAGTATCCCACTGTCTGTAAGCAAGCTCATACAAGTCCTTGAGTGCCGTAATATTTTTAGGCTTGTCTCCGTATACATCCAAAAATCTTTTAAAATACAACTCCAGCTCAGACGCTTCAAGAGTTTCCGAAATTCCACCAAAAATCAACAGGATCAAGCCTCCTCCAATATAAATAATATCTTAAATATATTCTATCGCATTTTATTGATATTTTCAAGTAGTTACAAAAAATTATTCAAGTCCGTTTTTCTTTGCCCAAAGTTCCAGCGAATCCGCACAGTATGAAAGTTTTTTCAGAGTGGAAATAACTTTTTTGAAATCCTCTCTTTCATATTCATCTATCCTGCCGTCTTCAAGTATCTGATAAATGGTATCATTGGCATTATTCAGAAAATGCAGTGCCGACATAAGCCTTACAGCAATTTCATTAAGGTCTTGATATATAAGGGTAGGCTTATCCTTACCTATCGGACATTGCTTTGTGCAGTAATAATTGCACAGTTCGGGGGCATTATAGACTTTTGACATTGATACAACATCATCCGGACTTGGCATTTTGTCACCGCTCTCTATTCCCAACAGCTTTGTACGTTCAATATAGACCAAGTCCTGTGCACTTTCACAGTTATTCAGCAAGGGCTGATTTTTTGCGGCATTTTTCCGGGCTTTTCTGTATATATTTTCTTCCATGATAATTTATACTCCTCCGACAAAAGATACTAAAATCTATTATTTATTATACCACAAATTATACACATTTTCAACCTAAATAGGCAAAAATTCCCACGCCTCTAAGCGAATGATATAACCCACATAAAGTAAACTTGAAAACTTTTTCTTTTTTCAAGTTTACTTTATGTGGGTTATTTTATATCAACAAGAAAGAACAAAAAATATTTAATGAAGTTTTTGATTATAAAAAAACAACCGACTTCATACTTTTTTACCGTATGAAGTCAGTTTTTTTGTTCATGTCATTATATTATTACATTGTACCGTTGGGCATTTGTCCGGGCATCATCATTCCTCTGCCACCGTGACCGCCGCCCATCATTCCGCCCGGTCCGCCTCCCATCATGGACTGTGGTATGCTGTCGACCTGTGAACCGTTTATGATGATAGTACCGCCATTGTATTCCGCTTTACCGTCATAGTCGAATGAGGACATCTGTGCAGTTATGTTTATAGTACCACCGTTGACATATATATCACCGTTTGCATCTATTGCGTCTGTATCGCCCTGTCCCATTACTATTGTAAGTGTACCGCCGTTTATTTCAATAGTCGGGGTAGAATATGCTGTGCTCTTTTTAGCTGCATTTATACCATCATCAGAAGCCGAAATATTTATTGTACCGTCATTTATCTGCACATAAGTTGCCTCGATACCTTCTGAAGCTGTTATATCAAAAGTTCCTCCGTCAATCTGTACAGTGCTTGTTCCCTGTATAGCGTCACTTGATGCTTTTATCGTGAACTCACCGCCCGAAATATATATCCAACCGACTGTTGTATCGTCTTCGTTTTCACTGTGGAAAGCATCTTTGGAAGATGTTATGTTAAAAGTACCTCCGCATATTGCAATGGAATCCTTTGATTCAACGCTGTCTTCGGTTGTTGTGATGTTGTAAGTGCCGCCCGTGAATTTTATATCATCTTTGCCCGAAATGCCGTTTTCGGTTGATGAGATAGTGAGAGTTCCCAGACCGTTGAATACGATATCATCTTTTGAGAATATAACAGCGTCGGTATTTGTATCACCGTCAGCCGTGAAAGTACCTGTTACAGTAAGTGTATTTTCGCTTGAAGTCGTTGTTATAAAGCACTTGTCAGCCGATACAACATATATTGCGGGAGCACTTTCATTTGTAATGCTGACACCGTCAAGGACTAACTGGACTTTGCTTTCCTTGTCGGCTTCGACCTTGATGGTGCAGTTTGATGCTGTTCCCGAGATGATATAAGTGCCTGCTTCTGTTATATTGATAGTTTGTCCGTCACTTACATTAATGGTTTGTGCATCGGAAGTATCTGCTGTCTGAGCAAGGTCACGGTTGCTGAACAAGTCTGTGGTATCTATTTTGCCGCTTGTATTGGATGTGAATTCTGTTGTCACAACTGAACTTTCATCTTTTGAATTTTCCTCTTTTGAGCTTTCATCTTTTGATGTTTCGGAAGTCTTTGCCGAATTTTCTTTTGTATCTGTCTGTTCAGCCTGTTCTATGAAAGACTGAAATTCATTGCTCTCTGAAATTGATACTGCTGCATCTGATGATGATATTTGTGTATTGCTGTTTGTATTACATCCTGCCGCTGATATCAGTAATGCTGTCAATGCTATTGCCGCCAATCTCTTTTTCATAATTATAACCTCCTTGAATGGTCAGGTATTTTTGTTTTTGTTTGATTATATTATACCAATTTATTGAAAAAAAGTCCATAAATAAAATAATACATTTCCGAAAACAAATTTTTAACTGAATATATAATTTTTTCAAGGTTCGGAAAATTATAATTTTATTATTTCAAGGTCATCGGGAACAAAAAGATTTCCTTTGTAAAATTTTTTTCCTTCATTGGAATATAATTCTTTTCTGTTAGGGTATGTCATATCTTCGGTATGATATAAAAGTAAATTGGGGATATTGAGTTTCTGAGCGGTCATACAGGCATCTTTTACAGTGGAATGATGTTTTTGGTAGGGTCGGAAAATATCCGCCTGAGAACTCAGGCAAAATGCCTCATGCAACAGCCATTTGCTGTTGATGACATATTCTCTGTTAAGTTCGTTATAGGGTTCATCACCACAGCAGGCAAGTTTTTCACCGTTTCCTATATCCATGCAGAAACCGAACTGTTTTGTTTTTGTTGAATGTATATCGAAAAAATTTACCTTGTGTCCGATAATATTTTTTTCTTCGCCGTCACAGACGTTTATAAAATGTATCTGAGAATCTATTAATTTCTGTTGTCTTGGCAGAAGGAGGAATATTAAGTAACAGGGTTTTTGAATGAGTAAACAAATTGTTAACAACTTTTAAGAAAAGATATGGTACACTAAAAAAGAGGTGAGTGTA
>CACZZB010000027.1 GCA_902785555.1 uncultured Ruminococcus sp. | reverse complement strand
CTTGTGGAAAAACTGTGAAAGAAAACTGTCTATTTCTTTACAAATTACTGTTCTTACTTTTGTATCTTTACTTATCAGGAGATTTTAAACGGGCTCTTAAACTTCATACACAATTTTTCAAACCAGTCATAGCCGAATCTAACAAATCTGTCTTTATGTGTAACTATGATGGTCTTAATTTTTTGTTTCATCACTTCATCTAATAGTTCGTTCCACTTTTTACGATTATAGTTTAAACCACTTCCGTAATCTTCAATACATTGGTCTACAATAATTCCCTTGGCATTACAAAACTGTCGCAGAAAAGATACTTGGTTTTGTAGATCATCTTTTTGATTTCTTGTAGAAACTCTAACATAAATAACAACCTTACGATTATCATTTTCTGTGTTTATGCCTTTAAACTGAAGATACTGATCGTAAGTATAATAACGTCTGTCAGTTGGAGTTCGGTTTGCTTTTAAAACCCCTTCTCTATCCCATCGTTGAAGTGTTTTTACAGAAACACCTAACAATTCAGCAAAATCTTTGGGTTTGTAGTTAGTAATATTGGATGTATTCATAATGCACTCCTTTCTATTGGTACATATTAACACATTTTTTGCACTTTTGTCAATGTATTCTATTACTTAATATTCCTCCTTTATAGTATATTTTTATTTTATTCCCCTGCTTCTTCCATGGCAGTCCTCTGCTTATCCGTCACATAGGTGTAGGGATAAATGCCAAACATAAACGGGAAAAAGCGATAAATGAAATCCTGATTCTGTGTGACGCTCATTTCCGGCACAAATTTATCTAAAAGTCTGTAAATACTTACCATTGAAGTACCATACGATCTTTTGAAGGATACTAAAAGCTCCTGCCGGCTGTTTGCTTCCATATCGAAATGGTTTGTGGAAAGAAGCTTGAGAAGCTGTACACGCTCACTGAGTGACTCCGCTATTTTTTCGGCTAATTCTCTCCTTGTCAGACTATCATTGTTCTCAAGGATTACCGCAAGACTTTCGTTCCATCGGTCATATTCACGTTCAAACAGTGCAAGAAAAATTTCCTCTTTCGTCTGAAAATAGTTATATATAGATGTGCGGGTAAATGATGTTACTGTGCCGATTTCCTTCAGCGTAATATCCTTGAAACTCATGGTTTTATAAAGCTGTTCACAAGCATTTATGATTTCTTCCTTTCTTGCTGCTGTCAGCTCCGGTGATCCCTTTGGCATGGTGTCTTTCCTTTCTGTCATTTATTCTGACATTGTGTCATTAAACTTATTATACATACATTCTGACACAATGTCAATATGTTTTTTGAATTTTTTATATAAATATATATCCACCCCACCCACGGCTACCCTTTTTCGCATTTTTGCAAAAGAAAAAAGCCCCGCAGAGCAGTGCTGAAAAGATGAAAGTACATTCCACAAAACAGAATCTGAAGCTGATAAAGGTGCTTTTTAGTATTTGTCAACAAAAAGGACTTCCGTGTGACAGTCCTACTTGTATTAAAAATTATTATGATTGTTTTTAGAACTCTTTATTTGTCTTATTATCATTAGAATTCCAAGAGAGAAAACTATGACAAATGCAGCTAATCCCGTCGCTCCTTCCATAATATTAGCAAAATCTGTTTCTCCACTACCAAATGTTGCGGTCATAGATCGCTGAAGTGAAAGTATCGAAGCAGTTGCTCCGGCAAGTGAAATATTTCTTAAAGCTATCAGAATACTTGACTTTTCTTTATGAGCTATAACAATATTTCTTATCGAAGATACAACATTATAAAATGTATAAGTAGCGATTGTTATCATAATTATCTTATTATATCCTTTTCTTACAGAAAGAATAAAACATAACGCAACTGTTCCTGATAAAACGAAAGCGAGAATAATCAGAAGTATTCCGTCTTTGTACATAGTTTTTCTGAGCTTTTTTTCGTTATGTGTCTTGGTTTGAAGTGCGACGATTGAGAATCTCATATATCCCAATATTAAATAATACAACCCCATAACAGCAAACCATAATGAACTATATACAATTCCAAGCACCCCATTAAAAATACCGTAAATTAGATTCCAACTCATACTTCCAGCTGTAAAAATTAAAGTGCGAAATACTTTGTCAGACATTATTTTCTTACCTAACGGTAATGTTTCTAATACTTCTTTTAAGTTTTTATAGTTTTTCATTTTCATACGGCAGCACACATTTTACAATAATTTGAGCGATTTTCTCCGGAGATTCTTTATAACCGGTTCTAATCCATTCATCTACTATTGCCATCATACCATTCAGGTAATAAAGCAAAACATAATTATGAATTTCATCCGGGAATTTGTATCTTCTCAAAACCGGAACAAAAAAATCCGAGAAAAACCTATCAGCTTGTTTCATCGTTGAAAAAAGGCTTTTATGCTTAACTGCAACCTGAAAAAAACGGGCATTATCTCTTATGAATTTCAAGTAAGGAAGAATGTATTGCGGAGTAACGAAATTCAGCTTTTCAAGAGGCAACAAATTAATATCTTCCGATTTTATAGAATCTGTTTCTCTGAAATACTCTGAAAATTTGTGCATTAAGAATTCGGAACATTCATCCAACAAATCACCTATGGTATTATAGTGCAAATAAAATGTAGAACGATTAACTCCTGCTTTTTGACAGATATCCTTTACTGTAATAAACTCAATATCCTTTTGTTCAATCAGAGCGAAAAGAGCCTTATCCATTTTTTCTGCTGTAATAGTGTATTTGCTTTTTTGAATGTTCAATACTTTCCCCTCCGTTATTTTTCGCTTTTGATTTCGGATGCGAGCCTGAGAATATCCTGTGCATATTTTCTTTTACCGTTTTCAAGAATTTTCTTAAAAACAGGATAATTGACAAGAGCCATAGCAATTCCAAAAATCCCGATAACAATTCCTCCGATAAATGCTATGTTTGAACCATCACCGATAACACCCATCGAAAGACACATACCAAGTCCCATAACAAAAGCGGCTATTACACCAAAGGTATAGGCAAAAATGTAAGCCGGTTTCCTTGCTTTGGAGTCGAGTTTGTGAAGTGCCTGAGATTTTGAAGTGTTTTTCGGTGAATATTCACTCAGGATAGAGTCGGCATAGATTTTTTCATAGTCTGTCATAATTAAGACCTCCTAAATTGATTTATGCCTATATTATATCGTTTATAAAAAATATTTTGAACAACACAAACAAGCATTTGTGTCGAAATGAAGTTTATTAAAACCATTTTGAAATGATTATAACATAAAAAGAGAGTATTTTCTATAAAGAAGGATTATTTTGATAGTCATTTACGCTAAAAAATAAAGTTTATCAAAAACTATTGTGGTTGCACCTAATGCTAATAATCGGATAGTATACCTACACCCCTCACGACTACCCTTTTTTGCATTTTTAAAAAAAATTAGCCCCGCACGAAGCGAGGCTAAGATAACATAGCATTAAACTGATCTGAATAATAACTGCTCCGACGGTGTGTCCGGCTTTTTCTCTATTTCCTTCTGCATCAAAACTGATCTCATGCGGCTCCTTCTTATAGGTACCACTCCTCACATCACGGTAACGCTGCTCTGCAAGGAATACCTTGATCTGTTCTCTCTGCTCTTTCGTGTAGCTGTCCATATAGCTTCTGGATATGCTCCTTGACATATCATACATGGATACTGTCCCCACACTCTTTACAACATCCGCCTCGGAAAGCCCGGAAAAGGCAGAAGCCTGTGTTCCCTGTGTAGTTGTGGAATCATCGGTATAACTGATTCATATATGATATTTCAACAATTTATGAGGATGCTTTTTAGCACGCGGGAATGATCTTCCGGGGTGCACCGGAACAACAGAAGAGCAAACTTCATTATAAATGTATTTCAACAATCGGTCTCCTTTTCGCGTACCGGAATACATTACCATTTTGATGACATTGGTTTTCAGGACTGATATTATCTGGTTGATATTTGCTTTGTAAAAATACGTGTTATCGCCGGTATTATGCAACCGATTGATTTCATCTTCATTTTCATTCGCAATCATTGCAGCCATATTCAGCAAAAGTATTGTTGCATAAAAATTCTGACGAATAGCAAGCGGTGTAATTCCGGTAAAGTTTTCAAGAAGCAGCTTGTTTTTCAAATCATTATATCTTGATTCAATTCCCCATCGCATATGATAAATTCTCAAAAAGTCAGCCGGAGTAAATTGCGGCTCAAGTATGTTTGTAAGCAGATATTCAACCGTATCCGTTCCGGGAATTTTTAATTTCAGCAATCGAAGGGTAAGACTTATCTTTGAATCAAAGAACGTGTGCGTTAATATTTCATCTTTGCTTTTAACCTTTGCGAGCATCTTTTTTATGGCATGTTCAGTAACTCTCATCACATAGCTGAAATGATTGTCTTCGATATGTTTCATCAACTCAGAAGATAAGTACCCACGGTCAAATAGCAGCAGTTCTTTATCATTTTTTATTTCAGACAGGTGTGTTACGTGTTGACCGGCAAGTTTTCTTTCACTTGCGTTTCCTTGCTCTAAAACAGCATCGATAACGATATTGTTGAGAACATCGCACATACATGAACAAAGTGCTTGCGTTTGATTGTTTGAAAACGACAATACACCAAATTCGGATACTGTTTCAGGATAATATGGCAAATTGATTTTAGAGCCATCTATTGCACACACTCGATACCCACGGTACTTCTTTACTTCAAAATTGTCATAAAACTCTGTAACAGAAGCATCCTGCAAAGATTTGAACGCTTCCCACTTTATGTGCATTCTTCCCTTTGAAAATGCCTGCTGCGAATATGAAATACTCTCTCTTCCGACTGCTTCCTTAAAAGTACGAATAGCCGACTTGATTCCTTTGTCTGTCTTGCTCAAAACGACACCTACCATATCTGCAAAACCAAATTTGCGGGTTCTTATGAAATCTTGCTTGTGCATCTTAGATTCGTTGATAAACTGCTCATCATTTAACATTTTCCTTAATTTCGTACAAAACCTCGAAGTCCTACTCTTCATTTGACTGCCTCCAAAAATCGAATATATTATTCCGATTTTTGGGCAAATTTTAATTTGTCAAGTGATATTATCTACAAATATTCAAAGATTATTTTGTGCATATTTTGTTCCATTTCCTTAAGTTGTTGACATTGGCTATGCACTGGGAACATCGTTTTGATAACATGGTTGACCGACAGATGCCCAACATAACACCCCATGTCTGCCGCCACACTTATTGCAGCAATAAGGCTAAATCAGGAATGAACCCGAAAACGCTTCAATACCTGATGGGACACAGCGACATCGGTGTTACCATGAATGTATATACACGCCTCGGTCTTGAGGATGCGGCAGATGAACTCAAGCGAATAGAAGCTCTTGAGCTTGCGAGAAAAGAGATAGAGAAAAAGCCGGACACACCGCCAGAGCAGCTATTATTCAGATCAGTTTAATATTTTGATTCCCAGCCTCGTTTCAAACGGGGTTTTTTCTTTTATAAATTGCGAAAAAGGGTAGCCGTGGGCGGTGTGGGTGTGGTATAATTATAAAAAATTGGAATTTGGCGGTGAGAAAACAATGGAATTGATGGAATATATCAAAGCAACTGAAAAAGATTTAGAACAAATTGTAACAATGGTACAGGAAACGATACAGACCATCTATCCTAAATATTATCCTAAGGAAGTAGTTGATTTTTTCTGTGAGCTTCATAACAAAGATAACATATTTAGGGATATAAAATCAGGTTTTGTTGGTGTTTTGAAAAATGAAGATGAAATTATTGGAACTGGTTGTTACAAGGAAAATCATATTACACGAGTGTATGTTAAGCCAGCCTATCAAAAGCAAGGTTATGGCAGTTATATTATGCAATATTTAGAGAACGAAATAGGCACAAGTAATGAAAAAGTTTATTTAGACGCTTCTTTGCCTGCCAGCCATCTGTATGAAAAAAGGGGATATAAGACGGTAAAGCACGAGCGATGGAATGTAGAAAACGGTGTAATACTGGTATATGAGGTTATGGAAAAGCGGTTAGCCAAATGTTCAACACACATTTGTTATGATGGGAAATACTTTGTTGCACGGAAGAATACAGAAAATGGCGAAGTTGACGGAAACACGCTTTTTGCATATCATCAAAATGATAATATTTTGTGGGCAGACTATTCGGGTGGAGAAATCATTCGCGGTCATTTAGTTGGGACAGTAGATGAAAATGGGGAATTAGATTTTTACTATCAGCACATAAATGAGCAAAAACAAATACGCATTGGAGTTTGCCACAGTGTACCTCTAATTTTAGAAAATGGTAAAATACAACTCTCTGAAAAGTGGCAATGGTTAAATGGAGACAAATCAAAAGGAACATCTATTGTTGTTGAGAAGTAAACAAATTAGAATTTGAAAGTGAGAATTATAATGGATAAATATACTAAAACAAAAGAATTGTTTGAAAAAAACAGAGATAATGAAAATGCTATAAAAATGTCAAAATATATGAGAGATATGTTTAAATTTTATGGATTAGCGACACCTAAAAGGAAATCATTTTATAAAGAATTGTTAAAAGAAGATAAAACTAATAAGGTTATTGATTGGGAATTTTTAGATAAATGCTATGAAGATGAATATAGAGAATTTCAATATTTAGTTATGGATTATCTTGTAAATATGCAAAAATATTTAACTTATGATGATGTTCCTAAAATTTTTAAATATATAAAACAAAAGCAATGGTGGGATACAATTGATGGACTTGATAGAATTGTTGGAAATATAGCATTTAAAGATGAAAGAATAAACGATTTAATGTTGAAATGGTCAAAAGATGATGATTTTTGGGTAAGAAGAATTGCAATAGACCATCAATTATGTAGAAAAGAAAAAACTAATACAGAATTATTGGAAAAAATAATAGTTAATAATTTTGGTAGCAATGAATTTTTTATAAATAAGGCAATAGGTTGGAGCTTACGAGATTATTCAAAAACAAATCCTGAATGGGTTAGAAATTTTGTAAACAAATATAAAGATAAAATGGATAAGTTAAGTATAAAAGAAGCAAGTAAATATATTTAATCAGTAGTAAAAATTCTGATTTTCCTTAATATTTTTCCTAAACCCTTAGTAGTAAAACCCCCAGTTTTTACTACTATTTTACTACTAACGACTTCCGCAATTTGCCCCGATTTGCAAAGAATTGTAATTTTCGCCCCGCTCTGCCAAAGCAACTACATCACCCTGACACCCTCGCAAAATGCGGCATTGGGGGCTATAATATCGCAATTTGAGAAAGGAAAAATCTATGATAAAAGTAATGTTCATCTGCCACGGCAATATATGTAGAAGTCCTATGGCAGAATTTGTGATGAAAGATATAGTCAAAAATGCAGGAATGGAAAAGGAATTTCACATAGAGTCCTGTGCAACTTCAAGGGAGGAAATAGGTAATCCTGTCTATCCGCCTGTCAGAAGAATCCTTACCGAGCATGGCATAAACTGTGACGGAAAATATGCCCGTCAGATGACACTTGACGATTATCGAAACTATGATTATATAATCGCAATGGATTATAATAATTTGAGGAATATCGACAGGATAATTGGCAGTGACACGGAAAATAAAGTGCATTTGCTTTTGGATTATACAGGCAAGGGCGGAGGAGTAGCCGACCCGTGGTATACAAGGAATTTTCAGGCAACATGGAATGATGTAACAAGAGGTTGTCAGGCGTTTTTCGAGTATTTGACGGAGCAATAAAAAATATTCAGCGGAGTTTGCAAAAAAATTCCGCTGATTTTTTATAAACATCTTGACATACTACAAAAATTGTAGTATAATTGTAGTTATCGGAGGTGAAAATTTTGAATGATAAGGCTTTAAATATCAAAATTCCGAAAGAACTTTATGATATGTTAAAAAAAGAAGCCGAGAAAAAGCGTATTTCATTAGCGGCTCTTGTAAGAATGATTTGTTCGGAATACTTTGATAAATAAAGCAATAACGGCAGCTGCTCACCAACCAAAGTAATTAGCTACCGTTATTCCCCGACAGAAAATTCTATCTGAAATCTATTGTACATCAGATTGGCTTTTCTGTCAATCGGCGAAAAAATTTTTTATAAAGTATTGACTTTTTGTACTGACAGTAATATAATATTGTCAGTACAGAAAGTGGGGTGAAAAAATTCATGTCCCCGAAAACAGGCAGACCACCAAAGGAAAACCCGAAAGATACTCGTATTCAAATCAGACTTGATAAGCAAACACTTGAAAAATTAGATGTATGTGCAGAGCATAAGAAATCTAATCGTAGCGAGATAATAAGACAGGGTATAGATTTGGTATATGCCGAAACAAAAAAATAACGATAAACCGCCCTCTATCAAAGTTCAGTTTATCGTTAGTACCGATAGAAAAATCTATCTGAAATCTATTGTACATCAGATTGGCTTTTCTGTCAATCAGCGAAAAAAATTTTTATAAAGTATTGACTTTTTGTCACGCATAAATTATAATATAGGTGTGACAAAAATGGAGGTGAAGTGGTTGTCGCAAAAAGTAGGCAGACCAAAAGCAGAAAATCCCAAAGATATTAGGTATAGTGTAAGATTAGACGCTGAAACCGAAATCAAACTTCAAAAATATTGTGAAGAACATGGAATAACAAAAGGCGAAGCGATAAGACAGGGAATACATTTGCTTTTAGGTGAAAAGAAATAGTGCAAACCGCCCACAATCAAATGCACGGTTTACACTATACAAACAGACAGAAAAATCTATCTGAAATATATTTTACATCAGATTGGCTTTTCTGTCAATCAGCGAAAAAATTTTTTATAAAGCATTAACTTTTTGTGGCACATCAATTATAATTTAATTGTGGCACAGAAAGTCGGGGTGAAATAATGAGTCCACGAACAGGAAGACCAAAAGCTGAAAAACCTTTGACAGTAGAAATTAAAGCAAGAATTGATACTGAAACAAATGAAAGGCTTATGCAATACTGTAAAGAAAATGATACTACCCGTACAAAGGTTATCAGAAAAGGCATTGAAATGGTCTTAAATGAAAAAAAGAAATAGTGCAAACCGCCCACAACCAAATGCACGGTTTACACTATCCAAATCGACAGAAAAATCTATCTGAAATCTATTGTACATCAGATTGGCTTTTCTGTCAATCGGCGAAAAAATTTTTTAATAAAGTATTGACATTCTTGTACGTACATATTATAATAACAGTACGGACAAGAAAAGAGGTGAAGCAGATGTCCAGACCAAAATCTGACAAGTCTAAAAATATGCGTTTTGAAATTCGTATAAACTCTGAAACTGCTGATAAATTGCAATATTGTGCCGAAAAAATGGGTACTACAAAATCAGATGTAATTCATAAAGGCATAGATTTAGTAAAAGCAGAATTGGATAAAAAAAAGTGAGTTTGTTGCCCCCAACCACAGGCACAAACAAACTCACAACCGACAGAAAAATCTATCTGAAATATATTTTACATCAGATTGGCTTTTCTGTCAATAAAAATAGAAAGGATTTTTTGATGTATGATTGATATGGAGAAATTTTTCGACATCAACAGTTATTCCGAAAAGAATATGCCGTTTGCGAGTGAACTCTTTGAAAAGCTCAATGAAAGCTGTTTTTTACAGAAATCAAACGACTTTAAAAGTGTTGAAAGAACAATAACCTTTACAGACGAGGAAAATAAACTTCTTGAAAAAGTGTATTCGGAATATGAAAGCGAAACCCATGTTGTGATAAGAGAATGGTTTAATATTGGTTTTCGTTTAGGTGCAAGTCTTGTAATGGAAGTTTGCGGAAGATAATAAAACAGCCGACAGATTTTTTTGATTCTGTCGGCTGTTTGTATTAATAATTGCACATTGCTAACTGCTAATTACTAATTATTTGAAGTATTTTACACCGCTTTCAAAGATTTTCTGGTCTTTTTCAAACGGTACGTTGAAGTAGAGATTATCGCCCTTACGCTCGGAATGTCCCATTTTGCCGAGAACACGTCCGTCGGGACTTGTAATGCCCTCGATTGCACATATTGAGCCGTTGGGATTGTATTCAATGTCGGAAGCCTGATTTCCATTCGGGTCAACGTACTGAGTAGCGACCTGACCGTTTGCAATGAGAGCTTTGAGAACGTCATCATTTGCAACGAATCTGCCTTCACCGTGAGAGATAGGTACAGCGAATATATCGCCTGCATTGACAGATGAGAACCACGGAGATTTCACGGAAGTAACTCTTGTATAAGCCATTCTTGAAATATGTCTGCCGACAGTATTAAATGTCAAAGTCGGGTCAGTTTCTTTGAGGTCAACTATTTCACCGTAAGGCACAAGACCGAGTTTTATAAGTGCCTGGAAACCGTTGCAGATACCAAGCATCAAGCCGTCACGGTTTTTAAGGAGATTGTTTACAGCCTCCGAAACTCTCGGATTACGGAAAGTCGTTGCAATGAATTTACCTGAGCCGTCAGGTTCGTCACCGCCCGAGAAACCGCCCGGAAGCATTATCATCTGAGAATCATTGATAAGTCTTACCATTTCTTCGATAGTTTCCTCGATAGCATTCGGAGTAAGATTGCGTACAACGAGCAGTTTGGGGTCTGCACCTGCCTTGACGAATGCACGGGCAGTATCAATTTCACAGTTAGTGCCCGGGAATACAGGAATGAATACCTTCGGCTTAGCTGTCTTGATAACGGGAGAAGATGTATTTCTTTCGGTATAGAGCGGTACTTCAACTTGATTCTGAGGACAAGCGGCTTTTGTCGGGAATACGCCCTCTAATTTGCCTGTCCACTCGTCAATGAGTTCATCTATTGAAATAGCAGTACCGTTTACAGTGATATTTCCGTCATCGGTAGTTGTACCGAGTTCGTATGACAGTACACTGTTATCGAGTTCTGCACCGTCAGCTAATTCAACTACAAGTGAACCGCTCAACGGAGCGAAAAGTTCATCATTTGTAAGATTCTTGGCAAATTTAAAGCCTATCTTGTTACCAAATGACATCTTTGCGACAGTTGCGGCTGCACCGCCCTCTTTTACAACGGAAGCAGCTAATACTTTACCGTCATTCATAAGTGCATAAACGGCATTGTACATGGCTTTAAGTTTATAGAAGTGATTTTTTATCTTCGGGAACGGGAACATATATTACTTTCGAGCCTGATTTTTTGAATTCGGCAGAAATCGTCTTTGAAGCCTTTGTCATAGCGACAGCAAAGCTGACGAGAGTAGGCGGAACGTCCAAGTCTTCAAAAGAGCCTGACATACTGTCTTTACCGCCGATTGAGGGAAGTCCCATTTTAATTTGTGCAACAAGTGAGCCGAGCAGGGCAGCGGCAGGTTTACCCCAACGTGACGGAACATCATGAAGTCTTTCAAAATATTCCTGGAAAGTAAGTCTTGCCGTCATTGGATCAGCACCTATTGCAAGGAGTTTTGAAAGGGATTCCGTGACAGCATAAGCCGCACCGTGGAAAGGACTCCATCTTGAAATACCGGGAATATATCCGTATGACATAGCTGTTGCATCATCTGTTTCACCCTCAAGCAGAGGTATTTTAGCTGCCATAGCGTCTTCGGGAGTAAGCTGAGTTACACCACCGAAGGGCATTAAAACAGTAGCTGCACCGATACTTGAATCGAATCTCTCACACAAGCCTTTCTGAGAACATACTTCAAGTCTTGACATATTTTTCCTGAAAGCTGTTGCTGTATCAAGGTCTGAAAGGGATTCGGGAGCGTGGTTTCTGTAACTCTTATCAGGGTCAGGAGATGTTATATAAGCCTGTGCAGTTTGTGTAACACCGTTTGTATTGAGGAAAGCACGGCTTAAATCAACGATAGTTTTTCCACGCCATTTCATTGTAAGACGGGGATTTTCGGTAACGACTGCAACAGCAGTTGCTTCAAGATTTTCCTTGTCGGCTTCTGCAATGAATCTGTCAACATCTTTTTTATCGAGGACAACAGCCATTCTTTCCTGTGACTCGGAAATAGCAAGTTCAGTACCGTCAAGACCATCATATTTTTTGGTAACTTTGTCAAGGTCAACTGTAAGACCGTCTGCAAGCTCGCCTATTGCGACACAAACACCGCCTGCACCGAAGTCATTACATCTCTTTATCATGGTAGAAACAGTGCTGTTTCTGAAAAGACGCTGAATTTTTCTTTCAGTCGGGGGATTACCTTTCTGAACTTCCGCACCGCAGGTTTCTATTGAATCCATAGTATGAGCCTTTGAAGAACCCGTTGCACCGCCGCAGCCGTCACGACCTGTACGACCGCCCAAAAGGACTATAATATCATCAGGAGAGGGAACATCACGGATAACATTTGATTTGGGAGAAGCACCGATAACAGCACCTATTTCAAGTCTTTTGGCAACATAGCCCTTGTCATAAAGTTCTGTTACTTGACCCGTTGCAAGACCTATCTGGTTTCCGTATGAGCTGTAACCTGCAGCAGCACCTGTTGTTATCTTGCGTGATGGGAGTTTTCCTGCCATGGTGTCCTCAAATGCAACAGTCGGGTCACCCGAGCCTGTAACACGCATAGCCTGATAAACGTATGCACGTCCCGAAAGCGGGTCACGGATAGCACCGCCAAGACAAGTTGCAGCACCACCGAAAGGTTCAATTTCAGTCGGGTGATTGTGAGTTTCATTCTTGAACTGTACAAGCCATTGTTCGGTTTTGCCGTCAATGGTAACGGGGACTTCTATCGAGCAGGCATTTATTTCGTCACTCTGGTCAAGGTCGGGGATAAGTCCACGTTTTTTGAGCAGTTTCATTCCGACAAGAGCCATATCCATTAAGGAAACATCTCTTGATGAATTTTCGCCGTAAATTTCATTGCGGCTTTCATAGTAGAGTTTAAGGGCATTTTCGATAGTTTCCGAAAGGATACCCTTTTCTATTTCTATTTTTTCAAGACGAGTAAGGAAAGTAGTATGACGGCAGTGGTCTGACCAATATGTATCTATTACACGGAGTTCCGTAACAGTCGGGTCACGGTGTTCGTCATCACGGAAATAGTCACGGCAGAATTTCAGGTCTGAGAGTGTCATAGCAAAGCCCATTGAATCAAAATAAGCCTGCATTTCATCATCATTCCATTTTGTGAAGCCCTCAACAACGGCTACATCATCCGGAACAGCCGATTTCAGGTCGAGTGAATCGGGTTTTTCGAGAGATGCAAGACGGGATTCAACAGGGTTTATGAGATAGTGCTGAACCTTTTTGAAGTCATCCTCGGAGATATTTCCTTTAAGAGCGATAAGCTTGGCAGTGATTACCTGAGGTCTTTCACCCTGTGTGAGAAGCTGAACGCACTGTGCAGCGGAATCGGCACGCTGGTCATACTGTCCGGGAAGATATTCCATTGCAAAGACTTTGAAACTGTTATCTTCGGGGAGTACCTCATCATAAACTATATCAGCGTTAGTTTCGCTTAAAATAGTATTCTTTGCCTTTTCAAAATTTTCACCGTCAAGACCGCTTATATCATAACGGTTTATGATTCTTACCTGTTCAAGAGCGTTGAGACCGAGATTGTTTCTGAGGTCGGCAAGAAGATTCTGAGCCTCTACATCAAATCCGTCACGCTTTTCAACAAAAATTCTTTTTACAGCAGTCATTTTTATTCCACCCATTTCTGCAAATAATCATTTTGGAAAAAATGCGTATATAACGCAATATCCTATGAAATGATTTTAACATAAAGAAAAGCACTTTTCAAGGACTTTTTTCATAAGGCAAAGTCATTGACACAGTATAATAATATATGGTATTATATTGAAAATATTTTGTGATATATGGAAGGTAAAAAAATATGATTTCTGCAACAAGACAGTCTTTATGGGATAATATAAAGGGTTTTCTGATATTTTTGGTAGTATTTGCACACTGCCTTTTTGATATGCAGTTTTTTACCGAAGCTGATTGGACAGTCGATATGATATATACATTTCATATGCCGGCGTTTATTTTCATTTCGGGGTATTTCGGGAAAAGTGAAAAATCGGGCAGTTTTTATTCAGTTTCAAGGCTGATATTTGCATACTTCATATTCAACAGCATTGTAGGTTTTATATGGGGGAATCCGTCTTTGCTGACACCTCTCTATTCATATTGGTATCTTTTGGCATTGACGGCATGGCGGATTTTGACACCTAAGATAGCTCATTTCAAAAATATTTTGCCTTTGATGTTTGCAGTATCGCTGTTTATAGGATTTTTCGCATCTGTTGACAATACACTTGCAGCATCAAGGATAATTGCATTTTATCCCGTGTATTTATCAGGATATTTTGTCAGGAGTGAAACTGTGGAAAAAATCCGCAGTAAATTTTCCGAAAGACTGATAGTGGGTTTATCGGCTTTGATAGGTGCAGGTGTGCTGGCATTTTCATTGAAAAAATATATGAATATATCTGACAATGCTTATCAGATGATGGCATATTCAAAAAATACGGATGTTTTTGTAAGAATATTGCTGTTTGCTGCAGCATTTTTGGCTGTGACAGCAATTATCGAACTTTTTCCTGACAAAAAAATACCGTTTCTTACAATGGTCGGCAGAAATTCAATTGCGGTCTATATATTGCACAGACCTTTTACATTGATATTCAATCATCTTCCGTTAGTAAATGTATGGCATTGGTTTATTGCGGCATTTGCTGTAAGTATAATAATATGTCTTGTATTCGGCAATGACAGGTGCGGTATGCTTATGAACGGTTTCCTTGATACGGGTGCAAAGCTGATGACAAATATCGGTGAAACTAATAAGAAAAAAAAGATATATACCTCGGCAGTCATTTTTATAGTAATATTGGGCTATATTTTTATGATATTGGCGGATTCGGGTCTTTTTAAGCTGTATGAAAATAAAACTTTGGATATTTCAGAAAACGGCACAGAAATTTCGGCTGAAAGCTCAGATGATGTAATATACAGAACGGCAGACAAAAAACAGCTTGCGGACATAAACAAAGCCTTTCGCATAAGCTTTGCGGGGGATTTGATTCTTCTTGAAGATCAGGTCAAGAGGGCTTATGACGGAAAGGGATATGATTTTGCCGATATGTTCGAGTATTCCAAAAAGCATATATCGGAATCTGATTTTGCGATAGGTGTATTTGAAGGACCTATGGCAGGCGGAAATTATTCTTCCGGCAACTTTGATGACGAAAAGGAACTGTATCTGAATTTTCCCGATGAATTCGGTTATGCTGTGAAAGACAGCGGATTTGACCTTGTTACAACGGCAAACAATCATGTCCTTGACATGGGTACAGACGGTGCAGTGAGAACGCTTGACGTTCTTGATAAGATAGGGCTTGAACACACGGGGGCTTATAGAAACAGGCAGGAAAAAGAAAGCTCACGCATAAAAGTTATTGAAATTCAGGGAATAAAATTTGCGGTTCTGTCTTATACATACGGAAGCAACGGATATTTTACGGAAGATTTTATTGACGGGGAATTGTCATATATTACATCAATAGCCTGTGAGACCGAGGGCGAGTTTTTTGAAAAGATGAAAGCGGATGTAGAGAAAGATTTTGCACAGGCAAAAGCATATTCGCCTGATATTATTATTGTACTTCCGCATTGGGGAACGCAGTTTTCAAATGAAATTGACGAGGAACAAAAAGTATGGAGTGAGATATTCAAGGAAAACGGTGCGGATATTATTTTAGGAGACCATCCTCACGTTGTTGAGCCTGTAAGCATAGAGGAATATAACGGAAAAAATGTATTTACTCTGTATAGTCCGGGGAATTTTGCGAATATATACCGCAAAGATCAGGGAGATACAAGTGCAATAGCGGATATCTATATAGACAGGTCTTCCAAGAAAATAATAGCAGGAGGGATAGTGCCCTTATATACTCAGTCACAGATGAACGGAAATTTCCGTGCATTGCCGATATATGAGATATACACGAATGACGAGCTGAAAAGTCAGCTGAGTACAGATGATTATGAAAGGGCAGTTTCGGCACATGATATTGTAACGGGTGTCATGCTGAAAGAAAATCCTGATATTTCGGGGATTACCGAAAGTTATTTGTTCGATAAAGACGGTTATATGCGTATCAGAACAACGGGTCTTGAAATTGAGGATAATTATAAAAACAGCAGATTTTATAAGCTCATTTCTGATTCAAAGACAGTATGCTTTGTGGGTGACAGTGTTACCGAGGGGACAAAAAACGGTGGATGCGGTTGGTATGAACCTCTTGAGGAGCATTGCAATGCAGAATTCCTGAATTTTTCAAAGGGAGGGAAGACCGTTTCGTATTTTATAGAAAATATATCCGATTTGCCGAAAGCCGAAACTTATGTTATTGCATTGGGAACAAATGACGTAAGATACAGGGATGAAAGTATCTGTGCAATGACAGCGGAGAAATTTGCGGAGAGTGCGGAAAAATTGGCTGAACTGATAAAAGAGAGATATCCCTCGTCGGAACTTGTATTCATAGCACCATGGTATTCAACGGACGGTGACCCGTTCACACCGCTTTCTTTCAAAGAAAAAACAGAGCTTAATAATGCTTATAGCAAAGCTTTGGAGGATTTTTGCAGTAAAAGCGGAATACTTTTTATTGATCCGAACGGGTATATAAAAAATGAACTTGACCATGCTCCGTGCAGTAATTTTCTGTTAGACCATATCCACCCAAATTCTTCCGAGGGCGTAAAGATGTATTCAAAAGCGGTGCTTGTTTCCTCAAAATAAAAAACTCCCGAAACACAGACAATTAGCAATTAGCAATTGTTTATGTTTCGGGATATTTTTTATTATTGTATTTTGGATGTGTCAACAAGTTCGGGATTAAGTCTGCTGTAATGGAATATATACTGCTGTGCGATACCTGCATACCGACCGAGATTTTCGGGGGATATCCCGTTGAATAAAGTAGAGAGAGCCTTTTTCATCCAGACATCTATCGGAAATGCTTCCAGCCTGTGCAAGCCGTATAAAAGTGTACACTCGGCTACTTTTGGTCCTACTCCTTTAATTGTCATAAGCTCTTTGCGACATTCATCAATTGGAGCGGTACGCATTTTTTCGAGGTTTACTTCACCTGACGAAACTTTTTTGGCGGCATCTATGATATATTTTGCACGGAATCCCGAACGCAGAGGAGCGAGGTCATCAACTGAAAGTTTGGCTATTTTGTCGGCTGACGGGAATGTATATCCTCCCTGTATTTCATCACCGAAATGTTCGCAAAGCCTTGAAACGATTATTTTGATACGAGGAATATTGTTGTTTTGTGATATGATGAATGAACAGAGGGCTTCCCAAGGGTCTTGATTCAATATTCTTATGCCGTCAATGCTGTCAACAGCACATTTCAAACGACTGTCAAGAGAAATTATTTCATTTCTTATATCGTCATAGCAGGCATTCAAATCAAGATAGTTTTCCCAGAGATTTTTGAAGTCATCTTCGCTTGAATTTTCGATTATAATTTTATCATTATCACGATAGATTCTGACGGATTTATCTTTAACTATACCGCTGAAAGAGCCGTCTTCATCTTCATTCCAGCGGAAACACTGTCCGCAGTCAAAAGTGTTTTTTAAATCGAAACAAGAGCCGATTTTTATTTCAATTCCACGATTTGTAATTTCATAGTTCATAATTCAAAAGTCCTTTTTTTATTTAATAATGTCATCAAGTGTGAATTTTATCACTTTGGATAGGTCATCAAGTGAAATTTGTATCTGAAAGCCTATTTTTCCGCCGCTGCAAAAGATAGTGTCAAAATTCTGTGCGGAATTATGGATAGTTGTACGGAAAAATTTTTTCATACCGATGGGAGAACATCCTCCGTGAATGTATCCCGTGAGAGGAAGGAGTTCCTTTGATTTTATCATAGCGATAGACTTTTCTCCTACACTTGCGGCAGCTTTTTTCAGGTCGAGTTCTTCTGCAACGGGTACGAGGAAAACATAATTTGCACCCGATTTGCCGACTGTCACAAGGGTCTTGAAGACCTGTTCGGGATTTTCTCCGAGAGCCTGTGCAACTTCTACTCCTGCTACTGCATCCGAATAGTAGTATTCCTTGTATGGTATCTTCATACTGTCGAGCTTACGCATGGCATTGGTTTTATTTTCTTTTGACATAATTTTCTCCTTTTCAAAAAATCTCCGACAGAAATAACTGACGGAGATTTTTGGTTATTTAAGAATTATTGTTTTTCTTATTGAGATTTACGGGACCTTCATCGTCTAATCCTCCGAACATTTCCGAGAGATTGTTTCCCGATTGATAGCCTTCATCCTGAGTATTGTCAAAGTCGTTGAAATCTTCTTCGGCTTTGCCGACACCGAGATTATTGTCGGGACCTTTGCGGATAATGGCTTCAAGTGATTCGTCAACTTTATAGTCATCTGCATTTGCATTGAATGCCTCATCGGGACCTTTTTTGATAAGTGATTCAAGACTGCCGTGTTCAACGATAGGAATATAGACATAATCGGGGTCGGTAGCTTTTGGACCTTCTTTTACTCTCTCGATTTCGGGAGCGGATTCCTTGGGAGCTTTGTCATAATTTCTGTGAGCATCATCGGGTTCTGCACTGAATGCCGAAAGAGCCTGATTTTCATTTCGTTCTCTTATTTTCAGAACGACAATGACTGCTGCAATAATAAGAACAATGACACCTAAAAATCCTGCTATCAGAAGTACATAGTCAACAGGGTTGTCGGATGTAGGTAATGACGTTTCTGCATCAATGGGAATATCGGTATGAGTCCTTGCCCTGATTTTGGCTATCTCCTCATCAGTGTATTTTTTTACAGTGAGTTCCAGAGGCAGACTTTCTTTCCTGAATTTATCGGATGTTGCCTCGGTTATGATTTTATAATTGCCTTCTTCCTGAATGAAAAACGAGCCGCTGAATGAACTGTTGCTCTGTTTTTCAAGTTTTACTGTGATAGGTTCTTTACCACCTATTATCGTGGTAGTCATGGATATATCATCTATAAGGTCGGGGTCGTCGATAATGCTGTCGGTTTTATTGAGTGTAGCTTCTATTCGTGTTTCCTGACCGAGTACAATGGTATTGTCAAGGTCAAATATTTTTTGTTTTACGAATATGGAATAAAAATCAAGCTGTGTTACTATACAGTTCTCATTTGTGGCGTTGTCAAGATGCAGTTTCCATCGTCCGCTTGTCGGATAGATGAGTTTAATAAGAGTGTAGCTTCCTGTGGTCGTCATCTTGATGTTTTTATCACCGCCGCTCAGGTCCATATTTTCCCTTCGTGGATTGAGAAGTACGGGATTGAGTTCATCTATTGAAAGACGGCTTCTTATAACGATATTTACATAAAATACACTTCTGTCTTTTATATATATTTCAACATTGCCGTCTTTGGTGATTTCTTTCTGAGAGCCGTTTATACTGTAAATATCGGCGAATATATCGGAGATGATTCCGGGAAGTTCGTTTGAAGACTTTGTTTCATAAGCCTTTCCGTGAGTTTTATCAGCTATATTCTGAGTTTCCTTTTTATCGAGAGTACCGTCATAGTTAAGACCTATTGCATATACGGGGATATTATTTTCGCTCAGAGATGTAAGGGCAGAATCCATTTCTTTTTTAAGCTGTTCGGGTGACTTTGAATTGTCAATGAGATGAGTGTTGCCGTCACTGAGAAGTATAACAGCTTTTTTTCTCTTTGAATCAAAATCCTTGCTTGCCTTGTGTATCTCAAAAGCCTTTGAAAGACCAAGACCGATATCGGTATCACCGTATGGATTTGTATTCATCTGAGCTATCTTGCTTCTGAGTTCGTTGAGATGTTTTTGGTCAAGTGTGGTTATATTTTCGGATTCCTTTATCTTTTCACTATATATGGTATAGCCGACACCGCATGAATCATCACAAAGGTCAACGAACAGCTTGAAGGCATCGGGAGCGACCCTGTTTGGGTCTGATTCAGCCATTGAACCGCTTGAATCCAATACAAATACAACATCAAGCTCCATATTTCCGTTATCATCGGGAGCGTCACTCTCAACAGCCGAAACGCTTATGCCGAAACAGCTTAAAGCAATCATCAGAGCCATTGCAAATGTAAACAGTCTTTTTATCTTCTTCATTTTTTTACACCCCTTACTTGTGAGATAAAACACTAAAATTACCTTATCTTGATATGAACTTCACGCAGCTGCTGTTCGGTAACTTCCGTCGGAGAGCCTAAAAGCAAATCCTGAGCATTGCTGTTCATCGGGAAAGCAATTACTTCACGGATATTTTCTTCTTCAGCGAGGAGCATCAACATTCTGTCAACGCCCGGAGCCATACCCGCATGAGGCGGTGCACCGTATTGGAAAGCATTATAGAGTGACTTGAATTTATTTTTGAGTTCATCTTCGCTGTAACCTGCTATTTCAAAGGCTTTTACCATGATGTCAAGGTCATGGTTCCTGACAGCACCGGATGAAAGTTCAACACCGTTGCATACGATATCATACTGATATGCGAGTATTTCTGTGGGGTCTTTTTCGAGGAGAGCCTGCATACCGCCCTGAGGCATTGAGAAAGGATTATGAGTAAAGATAACTTTTCCGTCTTCGTCAAGCTCATACATTGGGAAATCTGTTATAAAGCAGAGTTCAAATTTGCTTTCGTCAATGAGTTTAAGGCGTTTTGCAACTTCCGTGCGGATTTGTCCTGCAAGTTTCGGAGCCATTTCCTTATTATCGGCGATAAAGTATATTACATCTCCTGCCTTTGAACCGTTTATTTCAATGAGTTTTTCACGGTCGCCCTCTTTGAGGAATTTGTCGATAGGACCGTCAAAGGTCATATCGTCACGGACTTTTACATATCCGAGACCTTTCATACCTATCGAAAGAGCAAATTCTTCCATATTCTTGAACCATTTTTTAGACTGTGCCGCACAGTTCGGAACATTTATACTTCTAACAACCTTTTTTCTGAAAGGAGCAAAGTCTGTTTCCTCAAACATGGGGCTTATATCTTTGATAACAAGAGGGTTTCTCAAATCAGGTTTATCAGTGCCGTAGGTGAGCATTGATTCAGCGAATGGGATTCTTCTGAAAGGAGGCTTTGAAACTTCCTTGTCGGAGAACTTTTTGAAGGTTGCATAGAGAACTTCCTCGGCAGCGGCAAAAACATCATCTTGCTCGGCAAAAGCCATCTCGAAGTCAAGCTGATAGAATTCACCCGGTGAACGGTCAGCCCTTGCATCTTCGTCACGGAAACACGGAGCTATCTGAAAATATTTGTCAAATCCCGATACCATCAGGAGCTGTTTGAATATCTGAGGAGCCTGTGGAAGTGCATAGAACATTCCCTTGTGTTTTCTGCTTGGTATAAGATAGTCCCTTGCACCCTCGGGTGATGAGCATGAAAGAATAGGTGTCTGAATCTCAAGGAATCCCATTTCGGTCATCTTCTGACGGAGGAATGAAATAAGATTGGCTCTCATGATTATATTATTATGAACTTTTTTATTACGGAGATCCAAGAATCTGTATTTAAGTCTGACATCCTCTTTGACTTCCTTTGAAGTCTGTACTTCAAACGGGAGATTACTCTGACACTTGCCCAATACGGTAATATTATCTGCATGAATCTCAACAGTACCTGTTTCGATTTTAGGGTTTATGGTATCTTCATCACGTTTTGTAACATTTCCCGACACGGTAACAGTACATTCCCTGTTGATATTTTCGAGAAATTTTTCATCATGTACAACGACCTGTACAACGCCGTAATGGTCACGGACATCAATAAACATAACTCCGCCGTGGTCACGGATATTTTCGACCCAGCCTGCAACACGGACATTTTTTCCTATATCACTTTCTCTAAGCTCACCGCAGTAATGAGTACGGTATGTGTTTTCTCTTGGCATAATTGCTCTTTCCTTTCAAGTAACTAAGATATTAACTGTAATATTATAACATTATTTTATAAATCTTTCAAGAAAAAATTAACTATAATTAAAGTATTTTGCAAATATTTCCGACATGATGACCGCACCAAGCGAAAAGCCTCTGTTAAAATGTTCAATCACATCAATTTCTGAAAATTCAGTTACAGTAGGATTTATTTTTTCAAAGAGAGTTTTCTGTTCGTTGTCAAGTGAGTTAAAGAAATCATCAAAAAGCTGTGAATATTTGCCCATACAGTTCGACATCTGAGAAGATGCCATATTAAAATAAACTTGATCAAGAAGTCTGCATAATTCGCTTGTAACAGGCATTGATTTTTGTGTAAAATTATCGGGTTTCAAAAATTCCATAAATGATATACTTCCTTTCAAAAATAAAATTTGACAAGAAAGTCAATCTGATGTAAAATAGATTTCAGATAGAGCAATCTGTCGGTGTTTAGAGTGTTGCAAACTTTGGTGTGTGGGCGACACTCTATTTTTTTATATCGCTTTCCAACTTCAAAATACCTCTTCTGATTGCTTCGGCTCTGCTGACGTTTTCTTGTTGTGTATATCTTTCAAGAATACTATCGGATTTATCGTCGAGCCTGACATGAATAGGTTTGCCTTTTTTATTGTCGGTCGGTCTGCCTTTGGGTGACATTTGTTTCACCTCTTTTCTTTTGTAGCCCATAATTATTATATATTATTGTAGCCCAAAAGTCAATACTTTGAAAATAAAAAAGAGAGTGAAGTGCAAAAACTCCGCTCTCTTTTGGGATTTATATGATTATTTCACTCTGATGCAATCTTTGTTCAAGGAATTCGATTATTTTCATGCAGGGCTTACGCAGAACAAGTCCTATGAAAAGTGCAAGCGGTACAAATGCGAGTAAAGTGAGTATATAATTCCAGAACGCTGATATATCGGGACCCGCAACTGCTTCACGCAGGGCATTTATACTGTATCTGAAAGGCAGATACGGTGAAATTGTCTGGAAAGGTGCAGGGAGAACTTCAACGGGGAATGTTCCGCCCGAGCCTGCTATCTGTATGACGAGTATGACTATAACGAGAGCTTTTCCGACAACGTTGAATGAGATAGTAAGGGAGTATATGAAAAGCGTATAGACAAAACTTGAAATAAGACTGCCTATTATAAACAGGAAAATATTGTTGCACTGTACTTTCAAAAGGAAAATATCTCCGAGAGAAGTTATGAGAGCCTGTATCTGACCTATCATGAAGAATATGAGATATCTTCCGAAATACTGCTGTGCAGGGTTGGCTTTTTTTATTTCCTTAAGCTGTTTGCGTGTAGGTTCGGTGCGGACTATTGCTATAAGTATAGTACCGCCTACCCAAAAGCTCAATGAAGTATAGAAGGGTGTCATACCCGAGCCGTAATTTTCGACATGATGTATATTATGAGTATTTGTTGCAACAGGTGAGGAAACAAATTTTCCGAGGGCTTCGGGATTTTGTATAACGGTCATCACAAGATTTTTTATTTCGCTGTCACCTTCGAGAGCGTCAACTCTTTTTATGAGAGTTTCCATTTTTGTCTTGGAATTGGCAAGGAGTTTTTTGACATTATCGAAAGTGCCGTTGAGAGTTTCAACAGTATCCTGAGTGCTGTCAAGGGTATCGTTGAGAGCAGGTATATCATTTGTTATATTTTTTATAATATCGGAAGTGCTTTCGATAACACCGTAAATACTGTCAACAGTCTTGTTTATATTTTCCTTGAGAGGAGCAAAAGCGGTGCTTATCTGAGATATATCGGAGCTTGTTTCGGAGATGAGCTGTCGTATTTCATTTTGTAAGCCTACGGATATGTTTCCTGTACTTTCTATCATATCAGCGGCACTGTAAATTTTATCAATAATATCCTGTTCTTTCTGATTTGTGTTTTTGAGGCGGTTTACGGTGAGTGAAGTGTTTATTCCCAAATTGTTTTGAAGATTTTCGAGAATAGATATCAAAGTATTGTTGACTTTAATTATCTTCTGATAATTTTCACCTGCACCGACAAGACTGTTGGCGGCAGATGAAGTATTTGTTTCGAGCCTGTCGAGAGCATCGTTTACATTGTCACTGATATTTTTCTGCATAGTGTCCACTGAAACGAGAGTATCTGCTATAACATCCGATATCTTCTTTGAAAATAACTTTGCCGAATCAATTGAGTTTTTGAGATTAGGGGTTATCTCAGACGATTTTTTGAGAGTCTGAGTAATACTCGGCATGATATTGCCTGTTGTTTTGAACAGGTTTGAAAGGGTGTCGAGAGTTGAACCGAAAACATCAACGCTCATTGAAAGAGAATCTATATTTTCAATGACATCTTTCAGAGATGAGCTTACAGTTGAAACTATACGGTCTTTGTCCCCCGAAAGTTCATCAGCCGTGAGATTGAGTGCGGAAGCTATGACCGAAGTTATAGTGCTTACATAAGTAGCTTTGACTTCATTTTCGATAGTGGAAACACCTGCATTTGTAATTTTGGGAGCAATGGCGTTTTTCTTTTCATTGACATAGTATTCAAGCTGAGCCTGTCTGAAATCACCTGTTGTTATGGAACAGAGATTTTCGCTGAAATCTTCGGGGATTATCACAGCCGCATAATAAGTACCGTCTTCCACACCGTCAACAGCCTGCTGTTCATCAACGAATACCCAGCCCATTTTATTGTTTGATTTGAGTTTTTCTATTATCTCGTCACCTGCCGTGATTTTAAGAGCCTTGTAATTCCAGCCCTTGTCGTTGTTGCATACAGCGAATTGAAGACCGCTTGTAGCCGAATATGGGTCCCAGTTTGCGGCAATATTGAACCACGCATACAAAGCCGGCAGTATTGATATACCTATTATAACGATAAAGGCAATTATATTTCGTGAAATAGTTTTGAGGTCATTCAGAAATATTCTGAATATTGCAGTCATCTTCATCATCTCCTTCGTCAAGTTCGCTCAGGTCGAATTCATCACATACCCCAAGCATATTTTTATAAAGACAATATTTGTAATCTGCCCTTATCATCATAGTTACACAATATATAATGGTTATTATCCAAAGACATAATAACTCTATCTTGCTTTCAAGGCTGAACATCAGGGCAAGAAATACAAGTCCCGATATTATAATGAACAAAGCACCGAATCTCTTGTATTTAAGTCTTTTATCCTTAGCCTCGTTATAGAGCATATAAACATTAAGATAGGTAAGATGTTCCTGTTCCCTCTGAGAGAGAGGCGGTATATCCGACATTTAAAAATATCCTCCTTTTATATTTTTTACAAATATATATTATAGTCCTTAAAAAATAAATGTCAAATGTAATCAGACAAATTAAAAAAATTATACAAAAAATGCACTTGCAAAATTTTTCACAAGTGCATGGAAAATTCATTGTCTTGTTTTTCTGTTGAGGAATTTTGTACGGTATTTTGAATAAACGATAGTCTGTTCTTTGTAAAGACCATAATAACCCGACATGAAATAGCTTACAGCAACACATATCATAAAATACGGTATACCGCCTGCCCCAAAAAGCTCAAAACTAAGAAGAAGTGATGTTATGGGACAGTTCGTGACACCACAGAACATTGCTATCAAGCCTATTGCGGCACAAGCTGACGGTGAAAATCCTATAAGCTGACCGAAACAGCATCCGAAAGTTGCTCCGATGAAGAATGATGGTACTATCTCACCGCCACGGAAACCGGCTTCGATAGTTATTGCAGTGAAGATTATTTTCAGGATAAAGGCATACCATACGGATTCTCCGTCAAGTGCACGGAATACAACGCTCATTCCCGTACCGTTGTAATCCCTTGTACCTGTTATGAAAGTCAGCAGGACTACCACACACCCCGCTGTGAATATTCTTATATAAGGATTTTTCAGATATTTTCTGAAAATATCTCCCGTGCGGTGCATTATGATAATGAAAACAATACTCAACAATGCACAAAGAAATGACAAAGCGACTGTTTCAACGGAGTTGAGTATGGAAATTTCGGGGAAGTCAAGCGGCTTGAAATCACTTTCACTGATGCCGAAGCTGATTGCAAAGTTTACGGCTATAAGTGAGGAGAAAACACAGGGGACAAGTGCCGCATAGTACATTATACCGATACTGACAACTTCGAGTGAAAATAAAGCTGCCGCCATAGGTGTACCGAATACGGCTGAAAAAGCTGCACTCATTCCGCACAGGACTACTACTCTTTTATCAGCGTCGTCCAATTTGAACCATCTTCCGAGCTGATTTGCGATACTTCCGCCCAATTGCAGTGCAGCACCTTCACGACCTGCCGAACCACCGAACAAATGTGTAAGTACAGTTGCAATGAATATCAATGGAGCCATCTTGAAAGGGAGCTCGGATTTTGCATGGATAGTCGATAGTACAAGATTTGTACCCTTATCATTTTTATAGTTGAAGATATTGTATAAAAATACGGTAACGATACCTGCAAGCGGCAGAAATAATATTATATAGTCATTGGCTATCCTGTATTCTGTCGCAATATTCATACAGAATGCAAAAAGAGTGCTTATACTGCCAACAACAAGTCCCGTTATTATCGAAATAACAGTCCATTTAAGAAACTTGAATACATGGTTGAAAGATTTATGATAATAAGCATGGATAAATTTTTTGGCAAACTTTTTACTTCCGTCAATGTTCATTTTACTGATTCCTCATGCTTTCAAATTCATTTTCATCTATAATTTTAATGCCGAGGGATTGGGCTTTTGTGAGCTTGGAGCCTGCATCCTCGCCTGCAAGAACATAATCAGTTTTCTTTGAAACGCTTGATGAAACTTTTCCTCCGAGACTTTCTATAATTGCAGCGGCTTCTGTACGCTTATAAGTCGGGAGAGTACCCGTTATAACGAAAGTTTTGCCGAAAAACGGATTGTCTTGGCTGATATTCTGAGGAGCGGAGAGGTTTTCCGTATTGATACCGAGGGATTTTATTTCCTCGACTAATTTTTTACTTTCATCAAGCTGAAAGTATGAGAATACACTCTGAGCCATTATATCTCCAAAGCCCTCTATTGATGATATATCTTCGACACTTGCATTTGCGATACCGTCAAGGGTACGGAATTTGTTTGCAAGGAGTTTGGCGGCTTTCTGACCGATATGTCTTATACCGAGTGAAAATACTGTTCTGTATAAGTCGTTTGATTTTGATTTTTCAATGGCATTTATAAGATTAGTTGCAGATTTGTCTTTTTTCTTGTCAAGGGTCATGATATCGTCTTTTGAAAGCCTGTATAAATCAAGAGGGGAGGAGATAAGAGAATTATCGACTAATGCTCGTAAAACTCTTTCGCCAAGTCCGTCAATATCCATGGCATCACGGGAAACAAAGTGTATCATGTGACGCATGAGCTGTGCGGGACAGTCTGTATTTGTACATCTGAGAGCCGCTTCACCGTTTTCGTATGAAACAGGTGAACCGCATGAGGGACATATTTTGGGCATTTCAAATGGAACGGAATCATCTTTATGTTTTGCAACTGAAACGACTTCGGGGATTATTTCGCCTGCCTTACGCAAAATTACGGTATCGCCTATGCGGATATCTTTTTGTTTTATGAAATCTTCATTGTGAAGGACTGCACGGCTGACAGTAGTACCTGCAAGTGTAATAGGTGCAAATATGGCTGTCGGAGTGAGAACTCCTGTTCTGCCGACATTTATTTCAATATCAAGAAGTTCTGTTTCCTTTTCCTCAGGGGGATATTTATAAGCCTCCGCCCATTTGGGGAATTTTGATGTACTGCCGAGAATCTCACGCTGAGAGAAGTCATCTACTTTGATAACAGCTCCGTCTATCTGAAATGGGAGTTCACCTCGTTTGTTTCCTATCTCCTCAATTTTGTCAATGACCTCATCAACGTCACTGCATTTGTAATAAAAAGGCAAGGTCGTGAAGCCCAATTCTTTGAGATATTCAAGTGACTGAACGTGGCTTGTAAGAGTTTCTCCCTCTATCTGCTGAATGTTGAATACAAATATATCAAGCTGTCTTTCTTTGGTGATATCGGCATTTTTCTGACGCAGAGAGCCTGCCGCCGCATTACGGGGATTTTTAAAAGGCTTTTCGTCATTTTCCTCCTGACGTGCAACGAGTTTTTCAAATACATCTATTGACATATAAACTTCTCCACGCACTTCAAGATAGGGCACAGCTTTATTCAATTTCATTGGGAGAGATTTTATGGTCTTTAAATTTTCCGTGATATCCTCACCGACTTTGCCGTCACCTCTTGTCGAGCCACGCACAAATACACCGTTCCTGTATTCGGCTGAAACGGAAAGACCGTCAATTTTAGGTTCGGCAACGAAAACGGCATTGCCTGCATTTTCACGGACACGCTTTGCAAAATCCCTCATTTCGTCATGTGAGAAAGAATCGTGCAGACTTTCCATAGGCACAGTATGCTCAACAGGGGAGAATTTTTCTCCTGCCTGACCGCCTACTTTTTGAGTGGGTGAATCGGGTGTGATTAGTTCGGGGAACTCGCTTTCGATTTCCTCCAATTCTTTCAAAAGCATATCATATTCATAATCGCTTATTTCGGGCGAATCCTGATTGTAGTATCTGTCGTTGTGATAAAGAATCTGTTTTCTTAAATCTTCGGCTTTTTGCCTTGCAAATTCCATTTCCATATAAAAATCTCCTTTTTTCATTGCACATTGCTAATTGCTAACTGCTAATTGTAATTATACTCTTTTTTCATAGTCAAATCAACTTGAATATTGACAAAAATAAGGCTGAATGTTATGATAGAGTAAAATATTACACTGAAAAAAGGGAGGTGAATTTTATGTTATTCGGTTATTTATTTTTGGGATTCATTCTTTTGACATTTTATGTTTTTCCTATACCTTGCCTTATATGGGTAATATATTCAATAGTCAAATACGTTAAATGCAGAAAAAACGGTAACGCTGATGAAATTCAAATAAGAAAGAAAAAAAGGATAAAATCAATAGTTTTTTCTGCTATTGAGGGATTTATTTTCGGTTTGGAATTGTGGATAGTAATAATGCTGATAACCCATCCGATAAATTTAATGTAGTGAGGTTTTTTGAGATGAAGAATAAAACTTTTTATATACTGATAGCAGTAGTGTGTGTGTTGGGAGTGTTGAGCGTTGTTGGACTTATGGCTTACACGGTTTATCTGCATGACAACTGTTCGATAATTTCATACATAGCAAACAGGGGGTGACTTTGCATGAGCCTGAAAAAACAGATTTTAATACTTGTTTCGATAGTGCTTGCATTTGCACTGCTTGACGTTGGAATATACGAAGGCTTGACAAAGAGATACTTCAACAGTACCAACAAGGAAATGCAGGCAAAGTCCATTGAGGTCAGCAAATATCTGCCCTTTGAAAATGATTCGGAAATTGTGAAATTTGATTCCAAGAATAAATTGACGGGAGATTTGCCGACAGTTGACGGTGCAGCGGCTTTATATCTTGTATTTTCGGCATTTGTAAATGCAGTTTACCCAAAAGAGAGCGTTGAATTTGACGGGGAGAATTTTACGGATAAAAGCAAACTGCATTACACCAATACAAGAGGGGCATATAAAGCAGTCGTTGACGGTGAAGCAGATATAATATTCTGTGCAAAGCCGTCTGAGGAGCAAAAGCAGTATGCAAAGGATAAGAATGTTGAATTGGAATATGTTCCGATAGGCAGAGAAGCGTTTGTATTTATCGTCAATGCAAATAATCCTGTTGATAATCTGACAGTGGAGCAGGTTAGGGGAATATATTCGGGAAAATATAAGAAATGGTCTGAATTTGGCGGTGAAGATTACTATATCGAGCCGATACAGAGAAATGCAGGCAGCGGAAGTCAGACTTCAATGATAGCATTTATGAACGGTGAGGAGATGAAATATTCCGTTTTGGGATTCATGGGAAAGCCCATAGGCTTTTCATTCAGATACTACGTTGAGGGACTTGTCGCAAACGGCAAAATAAAAATGCTCTCACTCAACGGAGTATATCCCGATAAAGAGAATATCGCCAACGGAAAATATCCCGTTGCATCCAATTTCTTTGCAGTGTATGATAAAAACAATGAAAATCTCAATGTCAAAAAATTCATTGAATGGATATTATCGGACGAAGGACAGGATATTATCGAAAAAAGCGGATATGTACCGCTTGAAAACTGATTTATGGATGAAAATATTTTGGTCTTGAATTTGGTCTTTGTGTATGATATAATCTCGTATGGAATCCAAAAAGAAAGAAGTGTATTGCACAATGCCCATTAAAATTCAGAACGGACTGCCTGCTCAAAAAATACTTGAATCGGAAAATATCTTTGTGATGACGAATGACAGGGCTGTATCTCAGGATATAAGACCTCTTAAAATAGTGATAATCAATCTTATGCCGACCAAAATCGAGACGGAAACTCAGCTTTTGCGGCTTTTGGGAAATACACCGTTACAGGTTGACGTTGAATTGTTGCAGATGGCAACACATAAGTCAAAGAATGTTTCGTCCGAACATCTCACGAAATTTTACAAAACATTTGACGAGATAAAGGAACAGTATTTTGACGGAATGATAATAACGGGAGCACCGATTGAGCTTTTGCCGTATGAAGAAGTAGATTATTGGGAGGAGCTTTGCGGAGTGATGGAATGGTCAAAGAACCATGTTTACAGTACAATGCACATTTGCTGGGGTGCTCAGGCAGGACTGTATTATCACTACGGAATACAGAAATATACTCTCCCCGAAAAGCTTTCTGGCGTGTACATTCACCGTATAAATGATATTTTTCATCCGCTTATGAGGGGATTTGACGATAAAATATTAATGCCCCATTCGAGATATACAGGAATACACCGTTCTGATATCCGTCAGCATGATGACCTTGAAATACTCGCTTCATCAAATATTGCGGGAGTAGCGATAGTAGCCAAGAAAAACGGCAGACAATTCTATGTATTCGGACACGCTGAATATGACAGGAATACACTTTATAACGAATATTACCGTGACAGGAACAAGGGGCTTAATCCCCAAGTGCCGTATAACTATTTCCCGGGAAATGACCCCCGTGCATTGCCCAATCTGACTTGGAGAAGCTATGCAACGATATTATATTCCAATTGGCTGAATTACTATGTCTATCAGCAGACACCCTATGATTTGAATGATTTGGAGAAGATGAATAAATAATTTTTATTGGGGCAAACTTTCATCAAAAGGAAGTGTTTTTTTGATGAAAGAGAAGAAAACAAAACTGAATGCTCCAAAGGATTTTTATACTTGTGACGGTTCGGGAAAGTCCTTTGAGGAAGATAATTATAACAATGCAGATTATCTGAATTTCTTATCAAACGGGATGGCGGATAATGAAAAAATAGAAGCCGTTGATTACTTTGAGGAATTTCTCTCGGAAGATACAAGCGACGATAAAAAATGATATAAAAAAATATGACTGTACAGTGAAAAAAATCACCGTGCAGTCTTTTTGTTGCAGATAATAAAATTATGAAATTAAATAAGGTCTTCAATGGCGTTTTCATAAGTGCTTGCAGGATTGATACCCTCTATTCTTGCGGATATTTTGCCGTCTTTGAATATAATTACAGTGGGGAGGGTATTTATCGCAAATATACTTGCGGTATCGGGTGACTGTTCGACTTCGAGGGCAATGACTCTTGCAAAATCATAATAGGTATCGGCTACTTCTTCAAGGATAGGCTCCAAAGCTCTGCAATGTGTGTCGAGTTCATCATAGAATAACGCTAATACTATCCCTTTTTCGATTCTGTTATCGAAGTCGTAAGAATCTGCTTTTATAATGTCATTATTCATCAAAAATTACTCCTTAAATTAAATTTTTATCGCTTTTAATTCAACAGATTTTTCATATCCGAAGTGATACTATATTGACTGTGATATAAAAATTTCGCTTATAATTTTATAATACATAGCAAAATTTTTCAAGGGCTGAAGTGTAATAAAAGAAATTTTTATTTCATATAGATGTTGAGAAAAGCATTAAACAAAATCAAGAAAGGAATGAAGGCAAAATGACAGGATATTATCCTGAAGGCAGGCTTATCAACTCAATGGAGAATCTCTCCGCTATGCAGTCGCTGTCACAGCTTACGGAAGCATATCATGATGCAAGGATACTTGAAGCAAGAGCTGTTGTATGCGACTCATCCCATAATCTTATTGTCGATTTAGGTGTTATCAAAGGAATAATCCCCCGTGAAGAAGGGGCAATAGGTATCCGTGAGGGTACAGTCAGAGATATTGCAGTCATATCAAGAGTAAACAGACCCGTTTGTTTTGTCATCACGGGATTCAAAAAAGATGATTTCGGCAAGACGGTTGCCGTACTTTCAAGAAGACTTGCACAGGAAAGATGTCTGCATGAATATATCTCAAGATTATCGACAGGTGATGTGATAGATGCAAAAATAACTCACCTTGATTCATTCGGAGCATTTGCGGATATCGGATGCGGAATAGCTTCACTTATACCGATAGATGCCATATCCGTTTCAAGAATAGAACATCCCCGTGAAAGGTTCACCGTGGGAATGGATATCAAAGCCGTTGTAAAATCCATTGAAAACGGCAGAATAAGCCTGACACACAAAGAATTGCTCGGTACATGGGAAGAAAATGCACGCAATTTCAAGATAGGCGAAACTGTTGCAGGAATAATCCGCTCTGTCGAGGACTACGGGGCATTTGTCGAACTCGCTCCGAATCTTGCGGGACTTGCAGAAATGAAAGAGGGAATATTTGCAGGACAGCAGGCAAGTGTCTATATCAAGAATATTATCCCCAATAAGATGAAAATAAAACTCATTATAATAGATACATTTGACTATGACTATGACCCCCGACAGCCCGAATATTTCTTTACAGGCACTCACATGGACACATTCTGTTATTCCCCGTCATCTTCCGAAAAAGTTATCGAAACGGATTTCACCCCTCAGCCCATGCTTCTTAACGCCTGACCGCAAATTCAGACAGGACAGAAATTCTGCCCTGCCTGTTTTTTTATTTGTGCGAATTCGGGTTATCTGTTCTGCCAAGAAGATAATCTACTGAACAGTCGAGATAATCAGCTATACGATATATTTTATCACATGACGGATAAGTCGATTTATGCTCTAAATCATATATAAAACCTTTATTTATCGCACAATCTTCCAATAATTTTTTTAAAGTGACTTTTTTATTTTGTGCTAATAATTTGATTTTTTCCGAAATTTCGTGAGGTTTGCACATAAAATAAACTTCCTTTTTGTTTAACAATACAAAAATACTGAAATTTCAGTAAAACACTTGAAATACCGAAATTTCAGTATTATAATATATTCAATAAAAATTAATGGAAAATATTTTTGATTCCGACAGCTTTTCCGAAAACAATGTGCCGTTGATAACTGTTATAGGCAAACTCCTTGACCAAGTGTATTTTAACGAAATGTCAAAGGAAATGAGCGAATGTGTCAGCAAAAAGTCCTCTCTCAATGATGAATTTTATGATTCACTCAATGAACGTCAGCGTGAAATGTTTGAAAAACTCGAACTTATCCCGAGTCAGGTTTCACAAATTGATATGAATGAACATTTCAACAGGGGATTTGTTTTCGGTGCTGTGCTTATGACGGAAATACTTTCAATCATTCATCTCCCAAAACATCAGCTATAACAGCTCTAAGAGTGTCGGCAGATTCACGAAGGGCTTTCTGTTCTTCTCTGCTGAGTTCTATCGGAACGCCTGTTTCAACACCGTTTTTTCCGACTATTGCAGGCATACTCAAAGCTACTCCGTTAATACCGTATACTTCATCATTCTGTATGCACGAAACGGGCATGATGGATTTTTCATCCCTGACGATAGCCTCGCATATTCTCTTGACAGACATTGCAATGCCGTAATAAGTTGCTCTTTTTTTCTCGATAATCTCATAGGCACTGTTTTTGACACTTTCGGCTATTCTCTGCATAGCCGCCTCGTGATGAAAATGACCTCTCATTTCACAGAAATTATTGAGGGGGATACCCGATACATTTGCACTGCTCCAAGCTGCTATTTCACTGTCACCGTGTTCGCCTATGATAAAAGCGTGTACACTTCTGTTGTCAACAGCAAGATGCTCACCAAGGAGATATTTCAGTCTTGCGGTATCAAGGACAGTTCCCGAACCGAATACACGGTTTTCGGGGAATCCGCTGAGCTTCACAGCCGCATAGGTGAGTATATCAACGGGATTTGCGACTATAAGTAAAATACCCTCTTTGTTGTACTGAGCTATCTGAGGAATGATAGACTTGAATATTCCTACATTCTTTTTAACAAGGTCAAGACGGGTTTCACCGGGTTTCTGACCTGCACCTGCCGTTACGATAACGACATAGGCATCAGAGATATCCGAGTAATCTCCTGCATATATCTTCATGGGTCTTGCAAAAGGCAGTCCGTGACTTATATCAAGTGCTTCACCCTCAGCCTTGTTCATGTCAGCGTCAATCAGAACTATCTCCGAAAAAAGTCCGCTGTTCATCAAGGCAAATGCAGATGCCGAGCCTACAAATCCACATCCTACTATTGCCGCTTTTCTTACATTCAATGACATTCAAAAAACCTCCTATTATAACTATAATTATATTTTACATTTTTTTCAAAATAATTCAAGATGTTTTTTGTAATATTTACAAAATTTGATTGAAATTTTCTTGAATTTATGCTATTATTATCTCAATAAAATTTTTGAAGTGAGGTTTTGATTATGAGTAAAAAATTGGTAGCATATTTTTCGGCAACAGGTACAACGGCTGATGCCGCAAAAGCCCTTGCAAGTGCGGCAGGTGCGGATATATACGAGATAAAGCCGAAAGTGCCTTATACAAAAGATGACCTTAATTGGAGAAATCTTAAAAGCAGAAGTTCACTTGAAATGAAAAACAAGTCCTCACGTCCCGAAACGGAAGATACAAATGCCGATATTGCAAAGTATGATACGATTTTTGTCGGTTTCCCTGTATGGTGGTATGTTGCCCCGACTATTATAAATACTTTCCTTGAAAGCTATGATTTTTCAGGCAAAAAGATAGTTTTGTTTGCAACATCAGGCGGAAGCGGTTTCGGAAGAGCTGTTGAGTATTTACAGAAAAGTGCTCCGAAAGCCGAAATAATAGAGGGAGAAATCCTCAACGGCAGACTTGATACCGTAAAGCTCAAAGCCTTTGCCGACAAATTCTGATTAAAACAAAAGACTGCACTCTGCTTGAATGCAAAGTGCAGTTTTTTTATACAACAAAACCGCCGTTTACGCCTAAAACCTGACCTGTAATGAAAGATGAATCATCACTTGCAAGAAATAATACAGCCCTTGCAATATCAAAGGGAGTGCCGATTGAATTTGTGGGAGTTTCGTCTTTTAGAGCGGTGAAGTCGTCTTCGGATAAATTCGAGGTCATATCTGTTTTAATTACACCCGGGGCAATGCAGTTGACGGTGATACCGCTCAATCCCTCTTCCATGGCAAGTGCCTTTGTCAAACCGATAATACCGGCTTTTGAAGCGGAATAATGCACCTCACATGAACCGCCCACCTGTCCCCACATTGACGAAATATTTATGATTCTTCCGAAATGCTGTCTTATCATATAGGGGAGAGCCTCTCTGCAACAGTAAAAAGCACTGCTCAGATTTGAAGAAATCATATTATTCCAGTCATCATCGGTTATATCAGTGAATAATTTTGTTTGTGCAATGCCTGCATTATTCACTAAAATGTCAATACCCGAAATTTCGGAAAACATTCTTTTTACTTCATCTGACTTTGAAACATTAGCCTTTACTATGTGAACAGAAAAATCTTTCAGTTCATCAAGGAGTGCAAGTGCGTTTTTTTCTGACTTGTTATAGTTGATGTATACATTATAGCCTTTTTTGGCAAAAATCCTTGCCGTTTCAGCACCGATACCCCTTGACGAACCTGTTATAAGAACATTTTTCATGATTTTTTGAGGACTTCGACAATTTCACCTACATAGAGTTCATGCAGGTCGTTGTCGGAATAGAATTTATCTGTCATAGACTTGTCAATGAAATTATCAGGAGTCATCTGCTGTTTAAAGAGTTTTTTGCAGACGAGAACAAGTTCGGCTTCTTCAAAATAAGTTATATTGCCGTCATGCACGGGTGTAAGACCTGTTTCCTTTATCTTGTCAACATCACGACCTGAATTTCTTCCGCAGAAAGCAAGTTCTTTCATGCAGTTTCCGCCAAAGAATGAAAGTGTATAGCAGTCGTTATTATCGACAAATTCAATGGTATATCTTGAATCACGGATAAAAGTAAAAGCGACATTTTTATTCCAGAGAACACCGATACCGCCCCAGCTTGCTGTCATGGTATTGAATTTATTTTCATCACCTGCCGTAACAAGTGACCATTCCTTGTTGAATTTTGTGAAGAAATTGTCGTTGAGAGTGCCTGTATCAATTTTTGTAAACATAAATAAAAACCTCCGAAAAATTTATTTCAATATATTATATCATACTTTACAAGAATATAGAAATATTTTTTGATGATATAAGCGGTCAATCGCTGATTATTTTATATGATTTCGGTCGCCTGTCACGGAAAAGTCCCCAGCTTGTGCGGAGTTCACGAATCTCGTCAAGGTCAAATTCATGTGATATGACACATTCGCTTGTACGGTCAGCGGATACAATAATCTCACCTGTTTCATCTGTGATGAAAGATGAGCCGTAGAAGCAAAGTGCAGAAGATTGATTATTATTTGCAGATGAGGGGATGACTGTTTCTGTACCCACACGGTTAGCGGCTATTACGGGAGTTATGTTGCAGGCGGCATGACCCTGCATACATCTTCTCCAATGCGGCATACTGTCAACTTCGAGTATAGGCTCGGAGCCTATTGCAGTCGGGTAAAAAAGCAAATCGGCTCCCTGCAAAGCCATACATCTTGCACTTTCGGGAAACCACTGATCCCAGCATATCCCTACACCGATACAGCCAAATTGTGTTTTCCACGCTTTAAATCCTGTATTACCGGGGGTAAAATAAAATTTCTCCTGATAGAAATGGTCATCGGGAATATGTGTTTTCCTGTAAATGCCGAGCATTTCACCGTTGGCATCTATCATTGCGACTGTATTGAAAAAAGTGTTTCCGTATTTTTCGTAGAAGCTGACGGGGATAACTACATTCAATTCCTTTGCAACTTCTTTGAAACGATTTACGGCAGGATTTTCTTCAACGGTTTTGGCTAATTTATAAAAATCATAATTTCTTTCCTGACAAAAGTACAGGTTTTCAAAAAGTTCGGGCAATAATATTATATTTGCCCCTTCATTTGCCGCCTGACGGACAAATTTTTCTGCTTTATTTAAATTTTCACGGCTGTCACCTGTCATTGACATCTGTACAGCCGCCACTTTTACTTTCTGCATGAAGATCACTCCTTTGAAAATTTGGGTATCTGCTGTGTAATGCAGTGGATATTTCCTCCGCCTATGAGAATATCTCTTGCATAAATGCCGACAACTTTTCTTGTCGGGAAAAGCTCCTGTAAAATTTCAAGAGCTTTTTTATCATTTTCGTCACCGAACTGAGGACATACTATATGCCCGTTTGAGATATAGAAATTAACATAAGAGGCGGCAAGTCTTTCATTTGGTGTGCGTGTGGGTTCACCGTTCATATCGTCCAGACCTTCACATTCTTTTTCCGTGATGGTTACAGGCTTTGGCAGGGAAAGTTTATGTACGGTTATCTTTCTTCCCATTGCATCGGTGGAATTTTCGAGTATGTCAAGACAGCTTTTTGACATGGCATACTGTGGGTCGTTTTCATCATCAGTCCATGCAAGTACGACATTGCACGGAGATGTAAAGGCACATATATTATCTATATGCTCATTTGTTTCATCATTGTAAATTCCCGATTTGAGCCAGATTATTTTTTTGACACCGAGAGTTTTTTTCAGCATATCTTCGATTTCTTCTTTTGACATATCTGGATTACGTCCTTTACTCAAAAGACAGGCTTCCGTTGTAATGAGAGTACCCTCACCGTCAGTGTGTATAGACCCCCCCTCCAGGATAAAATCCCTCATGTCATAGGTATCAACTTCAAGTACATCGCATAATTTGCGAGCCATTTTATTGTCTTTGTCCCATGGAAAGTATAAGCCGTCAACAAGTCCGCCCCATGCGTTGAAACCCCAGTCGATTCCACGTATGGTATCACCGTTTGTGACAAATGTAGGTGCAACATCCCTTGCCCATGAATCATCGGATTCCATTTCGATAACTTGCACTCTGTCGGGGAGCATGAATCTTGCACTGTCGTAGTCATCATATCTTGCACATACAATAACTTTTTCTGAAAGTGAGATGGTTTCTATGACTTCACGGAAAGCCTTTCGTGCGGCATAAGCACCATACTGCCATGAATCTCTCCTGTGGGGGAATATCATTATACAGCCGTAATGCTCTGAAAATTCGGCAGGCATATAAAAGCCGTCATCTGTCGGATATGTTTTAAGTATCTTCATAAACTTCATTCCTTTTGATTTTGTCACGTTAATTATAGCATAATTTTTTTGATTTGTACAATAGAAAATAAGAGGCATTACTCATTTTATAATATAAAAAAGCCCTGCATATTAACCCCAAAATATGCAAGGCTGAAAATTCATTATACCGAAAGCCGTAAAACTTTCGGTCAGCAGTCTTCAAAAGACCGCCTCACAACAGACACATCAAATTCTCTCTGTCGCTGTTAACATTATATTCATATTTGACTTAAATTGCAAGCCTTTTTACTAAAAAAATATGACGAATTTTGTAAACTTTTCACGATTATTTTTATATATAAAATTTAGCGGAACTGTTTTATTATTATATTCGTATATGATAACAGAAATATGAAAAGAGGCTTTTAACAGTTAAAGCAATTTTATAAAAAGTTATAAAAACATGTTGACTTTTATACTTTCAGAATGTTACACTAACTCTAAAGGTGGTGAAAAGTGTGATAAAAACTATAAAAGTTATGTTGTGTCCAAATAACAGGCAGAAAAC
>CACZZB010000026.1 GCA_902785555.1 uncultured Ruminococcus sp. | reverse complement strand
CTGCTGTCACTTAATTCTTCAAAATATTTTTGCATAACCGACCAACTCCTTTTGGTCAATTATAACATACTTTTACGTATTTTTCATGCGGTTGCCCTGCAAAAAACTGTCAGCCTATGAACATAAATATCAGCAAGTCATACATCATGTGGAGTGCAATGGGAACCAATATATTTTTTGTCTTTATAAAAAGCCAGCTGAACATACAGCTCAATATTATTATACTGACAAATCCAAAATTCTGAAAATTCCTGAAAAATACACCGTCATAGAACCATATCGGAAAATGTATCGTCAAAAACAGCACTGCATTGAAAGCGGTTGCGACCCATTGCTTCCACTCTTTATCGGCATTTTTCACGGTAACATTCAAAAGCCATCCACGAAATACCATTTCTTCCGTGATGCCCACAAACAGCACTATTATAATTTTCGACCACCCGAAACTCTCAACTATCGACCAGTCACCTTTTTTTAAAACTCCTGCAAGGGCATATATGATACACGCTATAAATATCGGCAAAACATCCAAAAGCTTTATTTTTGTCGTGAACATCTCTTTCAGACCTATATAGCAGTCATTCTCAAAGTGTTTTATCAATATGAATGCAGGCACTGTCCAGATAAGATTTTTTATCACACCCGTTCTGATAAGCTGTATAACAAGTTCATTGTTGCCAGTCCATAATGCAATATGCTGTATGATAATTCCTACCATTGCCCACGCTGTATAAAATAAAATAAAGTAAATCACAAGTGTCAAAAGCAATTTCTTATTTTTTACCATTCAAATTATCACCTTTTATACAATTTTGAATTTAATATCAGAACAATATATCTTTATATCGTGTTCACTGTCATGAACATAGTAATTTACACCTTCAAGCCATGCGTTGGAAATATCCTCAAATATAAGCCGATAAGGTATCACAAAATTGTGAATATAATCACTGATATTTATATTTTTACAACCCTTACAAGTTATTTCAAGCATTTTTTCTTCGGGATAGTGCGGATAATCTCCGAAATACATCACTATATCCGTTCTTTCGTCACAGTAGTCAATAACCTTGTGTTCAAATTCCAGCTTTATCAGGTACATATCGTGTTTTTCGGAATAGCTGTAAAACAGTTCTCTGTCCTCTTTCTTCAATGAGCTCACCTCACTGTGTAATCATCTGTGACATTGAAAAGAGTGTCGGTTAAAATAAGATTTTCAGGTTTGCTTCCGTCATTAAGGGCGTTGTTTACTGCATTGAAGCTCGCACTTGAATAAAGCAGATTTTCAAATACTTTCCGAGGGTCTTTCAGAACTCCGCTGTCAAGCACTCCTGCCGCTGAATTCAATATCGGATAATAAGTTGCCAACTGTGATTTATAGAAAGTTCTTGTATTGCCCCTTAAATTGAACTGTACAGATTCGGAAAATCTTACTCCCTCTACTGAAAATTCCGCAAAGGCTTCGGGAATGAAATTATAAATATCCTGTGCAAGCGAACTGTCACCCAAAAATTCTTCAAGCACCTGAGAATATAAATTCTCCTTACCGTCATTCATAACCTTTTCATAGAGCATAAGAGATTTTTCGACTGCATCATAAATATCAGCATTATTATAAGGATATTCTTTCAAGGTTTCTTCTTCCTGCTTTAACAGAAAAAACTGTTTGTGAGAGGCAAAATTTTTATTTTTCCAAGTCTTCGCCATATCCTCAATAATTTTACTCAGACTGTCTATCTTATTATTATTTATACGGCACTCACCTGTTACAAATTTTCCGTCACCGCTGTTTGCCGCATATATCTTTATATAACAAATATCCTGATTGCCTATCCTCTGTGCGATTTCATCTTTAAGAACTTCCCAATATATTTTCACATCATCAACGGGAACTTCTTTACCCGTTGCAACAACATTTCCGATATACAGCTTCCATTTATGCAAGCCGTTGAAATCACTGTCAAACTCTCTTGCATTGATATTATTCATCATAGTCTGTACAGCTTCCATGATACCGAACATAAATCCGCCCTGTGCCATTCCGACAGCCGTTTTGGTATCCGAACCCAATGATGATGATACTTCAAATATTTCATTTTTCCATTCGGGCGAATATATATGATAACCAACAGTTGCCATTCTTTCTTTTATCTGATAGACTTCCGGTTTTACCGCAACATTCAATTTTGATAAAACTACCCTGTCACCGCTGACGAAACTTCCCAACTCTTTATAGCATTTCCTCAAATCATCTATTATATAATTATTGTCAAATGTCATTCCATTCAGCCCTCTTTATAAAGTCCGTTTTCGTAAATATATTTTTCAACTTCCGGGGTGACCATTCCCGAAATGCTCTTTCCCTGTGAGATATTATTTCTTATTTCGGTTGACGATACTGTCATTATATCTGCATTGAAAATATACGTTTTTGCTCCGAGTGTATGAAGATATTCAGCCTGTTTCTGCAAGTCCGATATATCATCATCATTTCTCGGCACTCCGCATATTGTTGCAAGTTTAAATATTATCTCTGGGTGCTTCCATTCGTGTATCGTCATGAACATATCGGCACCCGTTATCAAAAACAATTCGTCATCAGGATAAATTTTCTTCAATTCCTCCAGCGTCATATAAGTATAGCTTGTACCCTGTCGTCTTATCTCAATATCACTTACTTCCGCAAACGGGATATCTTTGACGGCAAGACGGCACATTTCCAGCTTTTGTTCAAATGACACCGAATTGTCTCCTTGTTTATGCTTGTGAGGAGTGATATAAGGAGGCATGAGCAAAACTTTATCAAGTTCGAGTTCCTTTGCAAAAGCTTTTAGAAGCATAATATGACCCGTATGTATGGGGTTGAAGCTCCCCCCGAACATTGCAATTTTCATATTCAACGCTTTCCTTTCCTTGCTTTCGGAAGTTCGATTTTAGGTTCTTTCGGATTTCTCCTGAATAATACAAATTTTGCTCCTATCACCTGTACTACCTCGGAATTTGTTTCAAGGGCAAGCTGTTCGGCAATTTCCCTTGACGGCACACCTGCTGTTTCAAGGACTTTTCCTTTGAGAAGTTCTCTTGCCGTCAGGGCATCATCAGCCTGTTTTATTATCTGTTCACTCATGCCGCCTTTGCCCACCATCAGTATAGTTTCCTCGTCAACGGCAAGTGAACGCAAAAACGCTCTCTGTTTACTTGTAAGCATAGATTTATTTTCCTTTCAGTCTTTCACTCAATATTTCTGTCAGTTTTTTCAAAGCCCTGCCACGATGGCTTATAACATCTTTTTGATTCGGAGTAAGTTCGGCAAATGTCTTGTTTCCCTCAACGAAAAATACAGGGTCATATCCGAAACCGTTTTTTCCTCTGGGTGCATAGCCTATTGTACCGTCACACTGTCCCTCTGCAAATAACTCATCTCCATTCGGGAAACAACAGCATATAACGCATTTGAAATATGCACTTCTGTCACGGCTTCCCGTTTTATAGAGTTCTTCAAGGAGCTTGTTTATCTTCATTTCATCGGTCGCACCCTCTCCGGCATATCTTGCGGAATATACTCCCGGAGCACCGTCAAGAGCTTTTACACACAATCCCGAATCATCCGCAATAGCCGGATAACCTGTTTTCTCACAAGCTGCCTTTGCTTTCAATTCGGCATTTTCAGCGAAAGTTTCCCCTGTTTCTTCAACTTCATCAAGTTCAAATCCCAACTGTTCAGCCGTTTTTACATAAATATCCAGCGGCTGTAATATCCTCTGTAATTCCTCGATTTTTTTCTTGTTATTAGATGCAAGCACAAATATCATAATATATATTACCTCATTCCTCAGTAATTTTACCCTGCTTCCACTGCTCGAACCAATCATCATCAGCCGCAGTCGTTTCAGTCTGTTCCGTACTCCAATTATATTTCTTTGCACGGTTTTTACGTTCTTCTGCACGCTTTTTCTTTTCCTCTGCCTTTTCAGCTTCAGCGGCTGCCTTTGCCTGTTCCTCGGCAAGAATTTCTTCTTCCGTTTTAGACTTTTCCTTTTCTTCCTCGGCAAGTCTTTCAGCTTCTGCCTGTGCATCTATCTCAGCCCATATATCAGCCGTTGCCGGTTTAAGTTCTTCATCTTCTTCAGCAATAGGCTTTTCCGTGATTTCCTCTTTGACTTCCTCGACCTCTTCGACATAGTCATCTGCACCGAACAACGCTCTTGCAAATACATCAGGGTCAAACGGCTGCAAATCATCTATCTGTTCACCGACACCGATATATTTCACGGGAACATTCAGTTCTTCCTTGATGGCAAGTACAACACCGCCCTTTGCAGTACCGTCCAATTTTGTCAGAACTATACCTGTAATACCTGCCGCATTTTTAAACTCCTTTGTCTGATTAACGGCATTCTGACCTGTCGTAGCGTCAAGCACAAGCAAAACTTCCTTGTCCGAATCGGGCAATTCACGGTTGATTATACGGTTTATCTTTTCAAGTTCAGCCATGAGATTTTTCTTGTTATGAAGTCTGCCGGCTGTATCTACTATAATAATATCACTGCCTTTGGCTTTGGCTGATGATATAGCATCAAAAACAACTGCCGCAGGGTCTGCACCCTCCCCTTGCTTGATTATATCGGCATTGGCACGGTCAGCCCATATCTGGAGCTGGTCTATCGCAGCCGCACGGAATGTATCAGCCGCTGCCAATGTAACTTTTTTACCCTGATGGGTGAAATTAGCAGCCATTTTACCGATAGTAGTAGTCTTTCCCACACCGTTCACGCCTATTACAAGTATAACAGACGGTTTTGTATCTATCTTCAAAGGCTGACCGCCTTTAAGCATTTCACTGATGACCTCCGCCAAAAGACGATTTATTTCTTTTGGGTCTGTAATGCCCTCTTTTTTCACACGGGATTTAAGTTCATCACATATCCTCTCAGCCGTATAAACACCTACATCTCCCATTACGAGCAGTTCTTCAAGCTCTTCAAAAAGCTCGTCGTCAATTTTCGTAAAAGATTTCAGCATGGCATCTATTCTTCCGAAAATCGCATCACGGGTCTTTCTCAGTCCATCCTTAATTCTTCCGAAAAAACTCATCTGCATCTCCTCCTTTTATATATCACTGTTCACAATATGAACGATTTGTCCCGGCAGGTCTTTTATGATTTCTTTCGCACAATATGGTTTTATATCCTCTTTCATAAAATCATCAAGTCCGAGCCATTTATATATAACATCTTTGTGGTCTAAAATAGTATGTTCTTCTTGCGATACTTTAAGAAAATCATTTGTATCTTTGAGCAAATAAAAGAAAATATATTCATGCCATTGACAGCCATACATCTCAAAAAAATTTTCCATTACGGACAGCAACCTGTCAACTTCCAAATCAACTCCCGTTTCTTCTTTGAATTCACGGATAACAGCTTTTTCTGTCGGTTCACCGAACATGGGCTTGCCTCCCATAAATGTCCAATAGTTGTCCGTTTTCATCTTTGACAGTAAAATTTTATTGTCTTTTATACAAATTCCTGCCACACGGCAATTAAACACTTTTTTATCATGTTTGAATTGGATATCCATAAATCTCTCCTCAGTCTGCAAAAATCTGTGCCGCAAGTGCCATACACTCTCTTTCGGCTTTTATTTCCACTTTATACGGATATTTCAAAGCAATTTTTTCAAACAGGTCTGCCTGTTTCTGAGCCGCCTGAATATCATTCTTATAAAGCATTTCATAAGCATACTGTGTCCTTATTACACTCGGATAATCCTGCATGGCTTTCATAAAGCTCTGCAAATCATCATCAAGATAATTTTCAATTTTACTCTTATTTTTCTCTCCTGTCAACTCACAGAACAACGCATTTACTTTCAATAATTGCTTATGTACGTTGTCAATAGCTGTTTCTTTTTGCAAAATTGTATCTATCGCTGACTGTGCTTCGGGATATTTTCCCTCGTCAAACAGCTTATCGCATACAAATACAGCCATTATACAGCATATTACATTCTTCAAATCTTCATCAGTCGGCATTTCAAACCATTCAGACGGAAAGTCTTTTATACGTATCCCTTTCTGTATCATTACAATAGCCTGCATTTGCGTATAAAACGCTTTGACAGCCTTTTCGGATTTTGACAGTTCAATGATATTTCTTCCGTCATTCGTGATTTCGGGCAAAGGAATTCCGTTTGCAAGTCCCATTGACAAGCCTAATGCTATAAATGAAAGGCATACAAAATCAAAATACGGATTTCCTTTGAATATAAAATAAATGACCGTGAACAAGACCGACAGGCATAAATTCATTGCCACACCGCCTATATTATACAGGAAAAAAGGCATTTTACCGTCTTGAATTTCGGGCGGTGACATAATACACTGACCGCCTGTACCTGCAAGACTGAATCTATATGAACGTATCTTTCCGTCACTGTCTTTCTGCCACATTATATTCAATATCCTGAAAGAGTTGAATTTATAACCTGTCATTAAGCCGAATATCAAATGTCCCGTTTCATGTATGATTATATGCAAAAGCATTGCAAGACCGGCAATCATAACAGCAAAAACCATATCTATCAAAAATTTGCCAAAACTTTCATTTACGGTAAAAAGATATCCGAAAAAAAATCCTATGAAACCAAATCCGAGCATATTTATCAAGAATAAAATCAACGAAGAAATTTTAGCTTTTTTCATTTCAGTACCTCATTTAATTCCAAGTTTCTGTTCGACTTCACTTGCACGGAGTTCAAGGAGTTTTGAAATGCCCCTATCCTGCATTGTGACACCGTACAAAACATCAGCTTCTTCCATAGTGCCACGTCTGTGTGTTATACATATAAACTGTGTATTGTCATTCATTCTTCTTAAATAAGCCGCAAATCTGTATACATTCACGTCATCAAGTGCCGCTTCTATCTCGTCCATTACACAGAACGGTGCAGGACTCACTTTCATTATGGCGAAATACAAAGCTATTGCAACAAGTGCCTTTTCACCGCCCGACAATAATTCAATGTGAGAAACAATTTTTCCCGGAGGTTCAACGGATATGTCAATACCTGTTGTAAGGACATTTTCGGGGTCGGCAAGTGACAGTGAGGCTTTTCCTCCTCCGAAAAGTTCAACGAAAGTTTCCGAAAAATTTTGGTTTATAAGATTGAATCTTTCAATGAATATATCACGCATTTGTTTTGTAAGGTCGTTTATCAGTCTTATCAGTTCGGATTTTGATTTTTCGACATCTCCTATCTGTATTTTCAGGAATTCGTATCTTTCTTTAACTTCCTTATATTCGTCAATGGCTGATACATTGACATTTCCCAAGGAGCGTATTTTTTGTTTAAGCTCGTTCAGACGTCTCTGAGCCTTGCCGACTTCCTCTATTTTAACGGCAATATTCTCTGCTTCACGCTTGGTAAGCTCATATTCTTCCCACAGTTTATTTATGATTTCATCATACTGCTTTTGGAGATTTGCACGTCTTTCTTCAAGACGCACAAGTTCTCCGTTTATATTCTCTCTTTCGGAAGATTTTTCTCTTTCCTGCTTACGCAGTTCTGAAGAACGCTTTTCAAGAGAATTTTTCTCTGCATTGAGTTCTTCGATTTTTTGTTTACTGATTTTGATTTTTTCCGCAAGTTCTTCGACCTGTGCTTTAAGAGTTTCGATATCGGAAGTTATCTGAGCATTTTTTTGAAGTATCGACTGAATTTCAGCTTCCTGAATCTTTATTTTATCCTCGGAATTTTCTGCACGCAACTTAGCATTTTGTATATCCGATTCTGCTGATGATATATCCTTTTCAAGAGTGATTACGGATAGTTTTATTTCCTGTAATTTTTCATTTACTTTCTCTCTCTTTTGGATAAAATCATTCTTATCATTCAGAAGTTTATCTGCAATGCCCTGTTTTTCTTCTATAACTTTATTATAACTTTCATATTCCTGACGGGCATTGTTCATTGTCTGAGTAAGTTCTTCAAGCCTTGAAACCGAATTTTTGCGTTCCTCCATAATTTCATCAAGGAATTTTTCTGTATTTTCAAACTCTTTGCGACGGCTGTTTATTTCAGCCGTTATCTTTATTTTATCCTCGTTCAGACCCGAAAGTTTTTGTTTCAGTTCACCGACCTTTTTGGACATTTCGGAAAATTTCTGCATTTCGGAATTATATTTTTCTTTCATCCTGTTTGCATTATCGGAAATTTGCCGAGCATCCGAGCGTATCTTTTCAATTTCGGAGGCACGACCCAAAAGTCCCGTGTTTTTCGCAAGTGAACCGCCTGTCAATGAACCGCCTGCATTTACTACCTGACCGTCAAGTGTAACTATCCTGAAACGGTATGAATATCTTCTTGCAATATCCGTTGCACAGTTTATATCCCGTGCTATGACTATCTTTCCGAGAAGATTTGACAGTATATCATTATAGCACTCTTTGCATGAACATAATTTTGAAGCTATACCGATAAAGCCGTCACAGTTTTCAAGACCTGTTTCATTGAGTTCCCTTGACTTTATAACAGTCATAGGCAGAAATGTTGCACGTCCTCCGTTGATATTTTTAAGATATGCTATTGCTGACTTAGCAGAATTTTCATCAGTCGTAACTATATTCTGCATAGCCGAACCGAGGGCTATTTCAATAGCCGTACTGTATTCCGGGGGAGTTTTTATAACTCTCGATACAGGACCGTGTATGCCAGAAAGAGTGCCTTTTTTGGACTCTTTCATTACTATTTTTACACTCTGAGCAAAGCCTTCGAGATTTCTTTCAAGTTCCTCAAGCATTTTAGCTTTCCTGAAAAGCTGTTCACTGTCGAGTGAAAGCCTGTCGGCATTTATTTTGAGCCTGTCACAGTCGGCTTTCTGTTTGTTCACGGCTGTTTCTTTCACGGAAATTTCCTCGGAAATTGTATTTATATTCTCCGTACATTCGTCAAGCATATTCTGATTGTCAGCTATGATATTTTTAAGAGTATCTTTCTGAGATATACGGGCTTTTACGGTATTTTCAACGACTTCCATTCTCGAAGTTATCTCGTTTACAGAAGAAGTTGCCGTCATATAGCTTATCTTGAAATCTGCCGATTTTTTTGATAGGTCTGCTATTTCGCTGTTCACTTCATCAAGCTGACTGGAAGATGTATTTTCATTTTCCCTGAGAGAATCGAATTGCTGAGAATATTTGCCCAACTCTGCTCTTTTGAGTTTCAAATCAAAACGGCTTTTGTCAATAATACCCTGTTTTTCGATTATCTCCCTGTCAATAGCTTCACTTGCCGTTTTCATTGCATAAATATCTTTTTCGATACGCTCGATATTTTTCTGATTGTGAAGGATATCATTCTCAAAAACAGATATTTTGGAGAGCTTCTGAGCGGATTCCGTTTCATATCCCGAAGATTCTTTTCTGATTTCCTCAGCCTTTTCGGAACATATATTCTGCTTTGAAAATATATTTTCACTTTCGGTCTGTATATCTTCAAGAGCCTTTTCGATATTATTATACTGTGACTGTGCAACGGAAATCTTATCTTCCTGTTCACGAATCTGAAGCGAAGATTTGTCAAGAGTTCTCAGCCACAGTGCAATTTCAAGACCACGCTTTTCCTCTGCATAGTTCAGATATGCCCTGGCTTTTTCCGACTGTATCCGCAAAGGTTCAACTCTTTCCTCAAGCTCTTTCATTATATCACGAAGTCTGACAAGATTTTCTTCCGTCTTTTCAAGGCGTTTTTCGGCATCGGCTTTTTTATATCTGAAACGGGAGATACCTGCCGCTTCCTCGAAAATTTCTCTCCTGTCCTCGCCCTTCGTTGAAACGATAGAATCTATCTTGCCCTGACCTATCATTGAATATCCGTCACGTCCAAGACCTGTATCCATGAATAATTCATGTATATCCTGCAAACGTACCGCTGTATTATTTATCAGATATTCGCTGTTTCCTGAACGGTAAAATCTTCTTGTCACGGAAACTTCATCACCGTCAAACTGCAAAGACCTGTCGGAATTGTCGATAGATAACGTCACCTGTGCATAGCCTGTTTTTTTACGCTGCTGAGTACCGTTGAATATGACATCCTCCATTTTTGAACATCTCAGAGCCTTTGCAGACTGTTCACCGAGCACCCATCTTATAGCGTCACTTATATTACTTTTTCCGCTTCCGTTAGGTCCTACTACCGCAGTTATACCGTTCGTAAAATCCAATTTTGTTTTATCGGGAAACGTCTTGAATCCCTGAACTTCAAGTCCCCTAAGTTTCACACACTCACCCTTTTTACAATTAGCAATTAGCAGTTAGCAATTAGCAATTATTATTAAATTATAGTTTTTTTATTAACAGCAACCTCATATTTTGATAGTGTGTTATCCTGATGTATTATCGGGGTAATACCCATTTTTTGAAGTCTTTGAAGATTGCTTTTTTTCTGTCCGACAAATCTTGAAACAGATTTGGGATTTACTGAAAATATTATACTTCCGCCTGTGATATTTCGTGAGGAAAGAATTTTCAGTGTATTATCGAACATTATCTTACTTTCACACAACTCCCTGAATGACGGGTGATATGCACCTGCGACCATGTTTTCCTTTAAACTTTCGCTGTCATGCAGTCCCAGACGGATAACATTTATATTCTTTTCTTCAAAGAATCTCAGGATATCTGCACATAACGGAACGGCTGTTTCAAGAGTCTGCGGAGTATATGAGCCGTTTTTATACAAGTCATACAATTCAGTTCCACGCATGACTATCGTGGGATAAACTCTTACCGTATCGGGCTGTAATTCGGCTATTTTCTGAGCCGTATACATATCCTTTTCATCATTGCTCCGATATAAGCCTGTCATCATTTGCAGACCAAGTGAAAATCCATATTTTTTTATCAGCAAAGATGAATCAATACTGTCCTGTACGGTATGACCTCTTTTATTAGCCGAAAGAACATCATCACACATACTTTGTGTACCGAGTTCTATTGCCGTTACTCCGTGAGATTTCAGGATATCAAGAATTTCCTCGTTTATACAGTCGGGTCTTGTTGAAAGCCTGATGCCGTAAAATTCACCGCTAAGTACATAAGGTGAAGCGGCTTTTAAAAGAGAAAGCATATATTCACGGGGGATAGCCGTAAAGCTCCCTCCGAAAAAGGCTATTTCTGTATTTTTGGTGTCGGAAAATTTTCTTGAAGTCGCAATGGCATTTTCGACATCCTGCGGAGTCGGCTGGTATGACTGTCCCGTTATTTCACGCTGATTACAGAATGTACACGCATGAGGACAGCCATTATGCGGTACGAATATCGCTATATTTGAATGTTTCAATAGCCCATCAGCTCCAATGCTTCTCTTGCGGCCTGCTGTTCGGCTTCTTTTTTGCTGCGTCCTCCACCCTTGCCGATAACATTGCTGTTGAGATGGACTTCAACGAAAAAGTGTTTGTCGTGGTCGGGTCCCTGTTCGCCTGTAAGTACATATTCAAGATGTTCTTCGGGATTTTTCTGTATTATCTCCTGGAGAGTTGTCTTATAATCCTTAAAAGCCCTCGGTCTGGGATTTTTTATTTCGGGTTCTACGAATGATAAGATAAATCTCCTTGCCTCGTCCATACCTCCGTCAAGATATATTGATGCTATGATAGCTTCAAAGGCATCTGCCAATATAGACGGTCTTTCGTTTCCTTTGAGATTATGTTCGCCACGGCTCAGTTTAAGATATTTGCCGATTCCGAGAGTCTTTGCAAATCTGCAAAGACTCTTTTCGCATACGAGTGAGGCTCTTAATTTGGAAAGTTCACCCTCGGGGAGATTCGGACAGTTTTTATAGATATAATCCGATACCACGATGCTTAAAACTGCATCTCCCAAAAATTCAAGTCTTTCATTGCTCTTTACACCATGCTTTGATTCATTCGCATAAGATGAATGTGTAAGAGCATTTTCGAGATATGATATATTTGTATATTTATATCCTATCTTTTTTTCAAGTTCTTTCATTGATTGTTTTCACCTTTTTTCTTCATAGCTGTGATATTTTCCTCTATCTTGCCTATAACATCGGTATTTGTAAAATCTATGACAGATTTCATAGCTGTTACAACGGCATCGGCTTTTGCACTGCCGTGAGTTTTGAGAACAGGCTTTGAAACTCCCATAACAGGTGCCGCACCGTATTGATTATAGTCAAAATACTGTTTGAGTTCATACAGTTCTTTTTTTATAAGAAGTGCCGCCAATTTCGTTTTAGCGTTCTTATAGAAAACACCCTTTATTTTCTTGAACAATTCCTTTGCGACACCCTCGTACATTTTTACAATGACATTTCCCGTAAAACCGTCTGCAACTATAACATCCGTTTCACCTGCAGGGATATCCCTTGCTTCCATGTTGCCGATGAAATTGACATTTGTTTCTTTCAGAAGTCTGAATGCTTCATGCTGAAGTTCACCGCCCTTGTGGTCTTCCGTACCGACATTTGCGAGTGCTACACGGGGATTTTCTACTTTAAGCACATTTTCCATATAGATAGAACCCATTATACCGAACTGCTGGAGCATTTCGGGACGGACTTCCACGTTTGCACCGCTGTCAATGAGGAGTACAGGACCTTTTGAAGTCGGCATTACAGGTGAAAATGCAGGACGTTTTACTCCTTTTATCCTCTTGACGACAAGAGTTGCACCCATTATCAGTGCACCGCTGTTGCCTGCTGTAAGGAAAGCATCTGCCTTGCCGTCGGCAAGAAGTCGCAGACCAACTGCCATAGATGAATTTTTCTTTGACTTCATAATTTCCCCTGCATCATCTTCCATTGAAATAACGTCGGGAGCATCATGTATTTCCATATTCTTCAAGTCGATATCATTTTCTTTTGCCGTCTTTTCAATGATATCTTTATTTCCGACAAGAATTATCTCCAAATTTTCGTACTTTTCAAGGCAAAGCACACAGCCTTTCAATATTTCCAAAGGGGCATTATCTCCGCCAAAAGCGTCAACTAAAACTTTCATAAAAAAACTCCTTTTTATTGTTCAAAATAAAATAACTCCCATAATCTTTTCAATGCTCTTTGAGAATAGGCAGCGGCTCTCTGACGTTTATCACGAATTTGTTCGGAAAGAGGCGGCAAAATTCCCAGATTTGCTCCCATAGGCTGAAAATCCTTTACACTTTCGTCCGAAATGTATCTTGAAAGTGCTCCTATCATGTTTTCGGGAGGAAGAACGACTGTTGATTGATTTTTTAATCTTTTTACAGCGTTTATGCCAGCCATCATTCCCGATGCACCCGATTCCATATAGCCTTCAACGCCTGTCATTTGTCCTGCAAAGAAAATATTCGGGTCAGACTTAAGCGAAAAATCGGCATTGAGAACTCTCGGTGAATCAAGAAAAGTATTCCTGTGCATAACTCCGTATCTGACAAATTCTGCATTTTTAAGAGCCGGTATCATTCCGAAAACTCTTTTTTGTTCGAGGAATTTCAGATTAGTCTGGAATCCCACAAGATTATACATTGTCTTGTCAGAATTTTCCGTTCTCAACTGAAGAACAGCCCAAGGTCTGTGACCTGTTCTCGGGTCACGAAGTCCGACAGGTTTCATGGGACCGAAACGCAGTGTATCAAGACCTCTCTGAGCAAGTATCTCAACAGGCATACAGCCCTCATATACTTTCGGGTTCTGTACGTCAACGTCATGCCGTGGAGCTCTTTCAGCGGATATGAGTTCGGTGTGAAAATTCTCATATTCCTCTTTGTTCATCGGACAGTTGATATATGCGTCATCTCCGCCTTTGTCATATCTTGACGCTGTAAAGGCACATTCCATGTCAATACTTTCAGCCGTTACGATAGGTGCTGCCGCATCAAAAAAATGCAGTGACCCTCCGCAAAGTCCGATTATCTTTTCGGCTAAAATATCACTTGTCAAAGGACCTGTGGCAATTACCGTAACAGTATCTTTCGGTATATCCGTCACTTCTTCTCCGATAACTTCTATCAGGGGATGAGACTTTATCTTTTCAGTGACCATAGATGAAAATATATCCCTGTCAACAGCCAATGCACCGCCTGCCGGTACTCTGCATTTATCCGCACATTCCATAAGCAAAGAGCCTATACGACGCATTTCCTCTTTGAGAAGTCCTGCCGCACTTTCTATTCTGTCGGCTTTGAGAGAGTTTGAACAGATAAGCTCGGCAAAATTTTTGCTTTTATGAGCCGGTGTCATCTTGTCGGGCTTCATTTCAAAAAGCCTGACACCGATACCACGCTTTGCTGCCTGCCATGCCGCTTCACAGCCTGCAAGACCTGCTCCTATTACATTTATATACATTGCATCACCCGAAAAATAAATTAAGATATTTAATTTATTTTAACACATCTTAACCGTTATATCAATAAATTTATCAAAAAAACAAAAAGCACCGGACATTTCTGCCCGGCACACTAAAAATAATCAAATCAGACATTCAGCAAACCGCAAATATCATTATATACTGACATATATTTATCTGCTGCTTTTTCCATTTCATCATGCTTTTCAATGCTTATACCCAATTTATCAAGTACAGGTTTCATAAATTTTTTTTCTTCATCACCGTAATTGCCGTCATACTTAAATAATAATATCAGTTCAAATATGATTATATTTTTTTCATAAGCTGACGCACTTTTTGCTATATCTTTTAATATATCATTGAGTGATGTGCTTATATCAGGGAGTTGATTTGGTATATCCATTTCATGACAGCACAATGCAAGATATTCCATTTCTTCCGGCTCGACAACATCGTCTGCCATTACGGCATGACCGCACAAATTCAGAAAAAGTTCCTTATTGTCCTCATTCAACTGACTTAAAAACATATTTTTTATCCTCCCGGTTTTTTAATTTCTGATATATATTATAACTATTTTTAGGCGAATAGTCAATAATTTTTTTAAAGAATTATACAAATCAATCCGTTACAGCCGTCATTTATTATCCTTTCAGTCGTTTCACGGACTTTGTTCCTTGCATCGGCAGGCATCCTGTACAGCTTATTGTGCAGTCCTTCATTTACAAGCTCATGCAGGGATTTTCCGAATATATTTGATTCCCATATCTTTGACGGGTCTTCTTCAAATTCCCTGAGAAGATATGATACCAATTCCTCCGACTGCTGTTCGGAGCCGACTATCGGAGTTATCTCCGTTTTGATTGTCGTTTTCATCATGTGAACGGACGGTGCATTTGCACGAAGCCTTATGCCGTAGCGACCGCCCTGCTTGATAATTTCAGGTTCTTCAAGAGTGAGTTCTTCCATTGACGGCATGACTATTCCATAGCCCGTTTCGCATACATCATTATATGCCTCCTGAACTTTCTCAAAACGCTTTTTTATCTGTGAAAGTTCCGTCATGGCATCAAGCAGACCGCCCTCGTCTTCAACCTCAAAGCCTGTTTTTTCTCCGAGGACTTTATAAAATAATGTCGGTTCAAGCTCAATTTTCAGACGGGCATGACCTTTTCCCAAATCGACAGAACTTGTTTCGGCAAGGCGTATATACTGACAGGATGATATATTATCGGCAATGTTGCTAACTTCACGTATTTTTTCAGCTTTTTGGGCACCCGACTGTATTACCGAAAAAACTTCACTTCTCAGCCAATGGCTTTTTTCAAGTGAGCCGACCCATTTCGGCATATCTACTTTTATCTCTTTCACGGGAAATTCAAACAATACTCTTGCAAGTATTCTTTTTATCTCGTCTTCATCAAGCTCCATACAGCTTACAGGCTCAACAGGCACACCGTATTTGTCACTTAATTTTTTTGCCAGCTGTCTGACAGGCTGAGATTCAGGCTCGGTAGAATTAAGCAGGATTATAAACGGCTTGTTTATCTGACGGAGTTCTTCTATGACTCGTTCTTCGGCATCTTCATATTCTTCACGGTCAATGTCACTGATAGACCCGTCTGTCGTTACAACAAGTCCTATCGTTGAATGGTCTGTGATAACTTTTTTAGTTCCTATCTCGGCTGCCATATCAAACGGGATAGCCTCCTCAAACCATGGTGTCTTGACCATTCGGGGCGACTCGTTTTCTATGTAGCCCAATGCACTCGGTACTATATAGCCTACACAGTCTATCATTCTGACACGAAAACTTGTATTTTTATCCAGCTGTATCTCGACAGCCTTTTCGGGGATAAATTTCGGTTCTGTCGTCATAATAGTCCTGCCTGCCGACGACTGAGGCAATTCGTCATTTGCCCTTTCCCTCTGTTCATCGCTGCCGATATTCGGGATAACGAGCGTATCCATGAAACGCTTTATAAAAGTGGATTTGCCTGTTCTGACAGGTCCTACTATGCCTAAATAAATGTCCCCGTTGGTACGCTGTGAGATGTCTTTGTAAATATTTATTTCTTCCATTATAGATCCTCCTACTGTTACATTGGAATCAATATCATGCTGTGAGCCTGTATTATATCATCTGTCAGTTCATTTTCCAATTTTATAGCCTCAACAGATGTACAGTAAAGTCTTGCGATACTCCAGAGATTTTCCCCCTCATCGGCATAATACAGTGTCAGAGCCGCATTTTTGTCCTTGACACGCTTTTTGTCTTCATTGCCGACTGCTCCCGTAACTGCACGGCATACTTTATTTTCAAATACTATCCCTTTCAGTTTCAAGTCTGCTTTCAGTTCAATGCTGTTGTCACCTGTTATCCTGAAGCTCAATGACTTGCACGACAAGTCGATATTAGCCGAAATTTCCCCAAACGATTGAGGAATATCGGGATTCACCGAAAACTCCAATGGTCTTTCAATATAAAAAGGCACTCCGTCTTTATCGACTGCAAATATACAGCAGTTGACTTTTCCCTTTGTAGTCAGTGTATTTCCGTCAAAGTTGCTTATATAGCTTACACCGTCACACCATGTATCTATTATCTTGCTTATATTATTATCTCCCGTTTTTACTTCCTCTTTGACGGATATATCACTGTCGGGCATTGAGATTATATGAGAATATTTACAGTTCTTTTCTTCCAAATCCAGTTCATACACGGTTGAATACGCATCATCAACCGTATCAATGCTTCTTTCATCATACGCAAAGACCGTTGCACATATTTTTGCATCAAGGGTTACAAGGGTACTGCTTTCATCATATTCCGATTTCAGCGAAACATCATAATTCATGACTTCAAGTTTTATATCATTCTGTGAAATATCCGAAATGCCCTGAGCGTCTATCACCTGACTGTACGGGATATTGAAAGTCATAGTATCCTGTAAGCCCGTTTCTATATCCGTCACATAAAGCAGTCTTAAAACAGCCTCTCCTTTCAGCATTATCTTATCAGAAAGTGCCTTTGCACTTTCAAGACCTATCGAAAATTCGGAACGGAGTATACTTTCGGGAGAGCCTTTTCCCTGACCTATATCAAGGACTTCACTTATTGAGAACTGCTGCTGACCGATACCCGAAAGACAGCTTATCTGTTCGGTATGCTTCCTCTGCTGAATGTCATCACCGTTTATCGAACAGCAGTATTCCTGTTCGGCTTTCTGATATACAGCCGCACATACCGAAAATGCACCGTGTATATCGAGCTTTCTCGGAGTCAATGCCCGACAGTTCAGATATTCCGTCTTTACTTTAACGATAGCTGTCGGGTCCTGTACAGTTGATTTTATATTGAAACTGCATGAAAAGGGACTTGTATGCTCACACAGTCTTATAGCCTGTTTTTTGGTATCGAGGTAATATAACTTTATTACTGCAACACCGTCTACATCAAGCCTGTCACTCGAAATATTTTTTGACATGACAGAAGGACATATCCTGCATTTCAGTATTCTCTCTATATCAGGGCAGTAATCCGGCAAACTGAAATCCAAGTCAACAGCCTGTTCCGAGCTTCCTTCAAAGACCTTTTCACAGACAAAGCAATTTTCTTTCTCAAACTGATATTCCATTCTATCCTCTCCCACGATTTTTTTATCTGTGGAATTTATATTATTCATATTACAAAAATATTCCATAAAAAATATCCGTCAGCCTTTACTAACGGATATTTTTTTCATATCAGTCTTTCACGGAGCTGCAAAAGGATTTTCTTTTCTCTCCTTGAAACCTGTACTTGTGTCATATTAAGTTTTTTCGCAGTTTCAGATTGTGTCATGTTTCTGAAAAAACGCAGTTCTATCATTTTCCTGTCTTTCTCGTCAAGCCTTGATATTTCTGTATTCAGCGACATTATCTCGGTGATATTCTCATCGGGTGACTGTACGGGTATATCAGCCTGATTTTCTCCGTCATCATCCGTTATCGTCAGCGAAACGGGCTGCATTGAAGCCGTCAGGGCTTCGGAAACCTGTTCGGGTTCTATACCCATTATATCAGAGAGTTCTTTTACAGTTGGTTCTCTGCCGTTCTTCAATTCAAAGTTCTGCACTTCTCTTGTCACTTTCAGCGACAATTCTTTGAGTCCCCGTGAAATTTTCACTGCTCCACCGTCACGAAAAAGTCTTTTTATCTCGCCAATTATGACAGGAACTGCATAGGTTGAAAATTTATATCCCAGCTCGCTTTTGAAATTATCAAAGGCTTTTACAAGACCCAGACAGCCTGCCTGATACAAGTCTTCATAATCTATCCCACGCCCTCTGAAACGCTTTGCACAGGCATGAACCAAGCCCAGATTTTCTTTTATCGCATTATCTCTTTCAGCCATTTCCCACCCTGCGACTCAGACGCTTTTGAAATGTAACGGTAGTTCCCTTGCCGATTTTTGAACGGACACTTAGTTTATCCGTGAAACTCTCCATAACAGCGAATCCCAGACCTGCTCTCTCATCCGATGGTGCAGTCGTAAACAGCGGCTCCATAGCCTTTTTTATATTCTCTATCCCACAGCCTGTATCACGTATCTTTATCACTATCAATGAATTTTCCTCTATTTTGACATTTATGTACACCTTACCGATAGTATCCTTGTAAGCGTGTACGACACAGTTTGTGACAGCTTCCGAAACAGCCGTCTTTATATCGTTCAGTTCACTGATGGTCGGATCCAACTGTGTCAGAAAAGCCGCTACGGCACATCTTGCGAATGCCTCGTTTGATGAACGGCTCTCAAAAGATAAATTCATTTCATTTTGCAGTTTCAAGCTTCACTCCACGCCTTTCTATAATATCCAGAGAACTCAGTCCCGACAGGTTCATCATTCTTTCAAGTTCATCCGGAACATTGACGACCCTTACGATACCTCCGTATAATGCCATCAATCTGTATCTGCCCATTATCAGACCTATACCCGAACTGTCCATAAATTTGACTCCCGAAAAATCCAGCCTTAAAAGTGACGGTTTTTTCATTTGAACGATCGCATCAATACTTTCACGCATATCTCTTGCCGAATGATGGTCTATATCACCCGAAAGATACGCTGTGATTTCTTCTTCGCCTTCGCTTATCCTCACCGAAAAAATCCTCCTCTTTTCAAAATAAATGATACTTATACGTTCTGTATTTTCAAGTATATCATTCAAACAATAATTTTTTTGTTGAAATAAGAAACTCAAAAATAAAAAAGCGGATACAGACATTTTTTATGCCCATATCCGCTTTACAGTATCAAATAAGTTCGGAAATCAATTGTTCAAGTTTTTTCATATCATCTGTTGGTTCAAATCTTGCGACAACATTTCCGTTTCTGTCAATAACAAATTTTGTAAAATTCCATTTTATATCGGGATTGCTCTTATAATCTTTATCAGTCTTCTTCATCATGACATCCATTGCCATTGCTTTGACACCTTTGCCGAAACCCCTGAAAGGCTGTTTTTCTTTGAGATAAGCATATACGGGCAGGGCATTTTCTCCGTTGACATCCGATTTTTTCATCTGAGGAAATTGTGTATTGTATTTCAGTGTACAGAACTCATGTATCTCATCATCCGTACCGGGAGTCTGTCCGGCAAACTGATTGCAGGGGATATCTATTATTTCAAGTCCCTTGTCGTGATACTTTTCATACATACTTTCAAGGTCTTTATAGTGCGGTGTAAATCCACAGCCCGTTGCTGTATTCACTATTATAATAACCTTGTCCCTGAACTCCGAAAGCGAAATCTCCTCTCCCTTTGGTGTCGTAACAGAATAATCATAAATTCCCATAAAAATAAGCCTCCTTTTATTTTACAGCATTACAGCTGATAATTACAAATCGATGATAGAATCAGTCGCTTATGTCATAATCCTTTGATATGAATACTTTATAATCGGAATATTTATCCTGAACTTTCTTGCAGAGTTCTTTAAAAAATTCATCATCCGCACTGTAATCCACGACTATATCAAAGCGAATGGTCTTTTCATTTTCATCTGCATAAAATCCATGTATTTGCAGGACTTTATCTCCTGTCATTACCATTCTTGTTATATCCGACCGTATTTCTGCAATTTTATCATTTTTGGTATTACGGGAATATATACTCACACCTGTCATAATTATTTTATGTTCTTTATATACACTCTCACCTATTTTTCGTGTCAGTCTGTCTATCCTGTCTGCTGTCATTGTATCATCGACCTCGATATGCACCGAGCCTATACAAAAATCAGGTCCGTAATTGTCTATGAACAGGTCATACGCTCCATGTACTTCCTCTATACTGCATATCGTTTCCTTGACTGCTTTTGATACATCGCTGTCTATTCTTCTTCCGAGAATGTCATCAATTGTTTCTTTTATCATTTCAATACCCGATTTTGTGATAAATAAGGATATCACCACACCTACATAGGCCTCTGAGCTTATTCCCGTGAAAATATATATCATTGCCGATATAAATACAGACAATGACAATATCGCATCAAAGAGTGCATCCGAGCCTGATGATATGAGAGAACCCGAATTTATCTTCTCACCGACACTTTTGACATATCTTCCCAAAAAGAATTTGACTATGACCGCTCCGCCTATTATAATGAGCGATATTACAGAATAATCAGGCACTTCGGGATATATTATCTTTTTTATCGACTCAACCAAGGCTGTAATACCCGCATATATGACTATTGCAGATACGACCATGGCACTTAAATATTCATATCGTCCATGACCGTACGGATGTTCCTTGTCAGGCTTTCTTCCTGCCAATCTTGTTCCCAAAATAGTTATTACAGATGAAACAGCATCACTCAGATTATTCACAGCATCAAGAACTACTGCAATAGAATTTGCAAGCAATCCGACAACGGCTTTGAATACAACTAAAAATAAATTTGCAACAATGCCTATTACCGATGTTTTTATAATGACCCTGCTTCTGTCCAGATTATCGTTTTCCAAAAACACCACTCCATTCAATATGATTGTATCATATCAAATATTTATATATTTGTCAATGTTTTTTATGACAATTCAACAAAGTTATTTCTTATATAGCATATAAATTCATATCCCATGCAGGTATATGAGGATGCTGACGAATATATATTCTATAATCAGGATTTATTTCGTGCAGAAGGAGCGGAAGCTCAAATATATCTTCACTTCTGTGATACAGTGCAAGATTGATTTTCGGCTTGTCACGCCTTAATGTATTTATCCCGCCTAAAAGTGCCTGTTTCTCTGCACCTTCTACATCAAACTTGATATATGATATCTTCTGTACCTGATACAAAGTATCTATACTTGTAACAGGTACTTTTTTTGAACCTTTCACTTGTATAGAAGACCCTCGCCCCAATGACATATCAAAATACATATCACAGTCACTGTTCCATATCCCCATATTCCATATTCTTGTATCACGAAGATTTTTTGTATATTTTCCGAGTTTTTTATAATTTTTTCTGTCAGGCTCAAGTGCAGTTATATGCCTGTAATAACCGTCTGTATACCCGAGGAATTCCTCTATCGTATCACCACGATATGCACCTAAATCAAGATAACTTTCATTCTTTCCCAAATCAAGTATCCTAAAAGCCTCATCTTTATCCGTAAAAATATCCGTCAGATATTTCAGTTTACCGCTCAGCTTGAAATTTATCTCATTTTCAAGAACTTTTTTGGAAAAGTCATCAGCTAAAATTTCAAACACTTTTTGAAATTTATCTCTGTTTGAATCATAAAATTCTTTATTGAAAATATTATCACCATATACAGGAACATCGGGTGCAAAAACCGTATGTTTTTCAGCAAGGCGAAGTATATTTTCCATTACATCAGATCTTTGTGAACCGAAAGCTGTCAGGATGATAATATTCTCCTGCTCAAAATCGGAAAACCTTTTGACAGTGAATCCACGGAAACTTTGTCCTCTGACGAAATCATCACTCGCCATAACACCGTATATGCCGACACCGATTTTTTCAAGTTCATCTATGATCTTATCTGCACCGTTGCCCATACCGTATATAATAATCTTTTTGTCTGAATTTCGGAGATAACTCCATATATCCTTTTTTATAATATCCATTACAATATCACCTGAAAAAATTTTATCATCTTTTAAAAAACTATTCAATAAAAAATTTGATTTAAATGTTGACAAAAAGATAAAATTTGTGTACAATAGTTATTGATTTAGAGAGTTACTGAAGTGGTAATAACGAGCCTGACTCGAAATGTTGTCGCCACTTTACAGCGATACTTCTCCGAAATGCCGATAATAAGCGGTTTACAGCAGTCTGCACGTCAACGGAAGAACGGCAGTTCTAATGAAAATTCTAATAAAACCGACTCGAAATCAGGTAGTCCGAAAGGGCTCGAGGGTTCGAATCCCTCACTCTCCGTCCAAAACTGCATGATTCTGCGTCATGCAGTTTTTGTTTTAAAATAGATTCAAAAATAGGTGATATTGATGAAAATGACAGATTTAAAAAAGCAGCTCAGTCTGATGGAAAAAGAAGAATTGGTTAATCTTATTTGCCGGCTCTATAAAGGCAGTACCCAAAGCCGTGATATGTTGGATATCGAGTTATGCGGTAATGATGCTGAAAAGCAAGTTGTTGAAGAATGCAAAAAACAGATAAGCAAATCATTTTTAATTCAAAATTTCTCCTTAAAAGCCGCTAAAAAAGTTATCAGCGATTTTAAGAAGATATGTCATAATAAAGAAAATCTTGCTGAATTGATGCTTTATTATGTGGAATGCGGTGTAGAATTTACCAATACCTACGGAGATATAAACGAGTCGTTTTATTACAGTATTGAAACCATGTACCGTAATTTTGTTAATGAAATTAACAGTTTCACGGATGACAGCTATTATATCAAAAATAAAAAGAGAATTGATGAAGTATACTATTCATCATTGGATATTGGTTGGGGTTTTGGAGACGAAATTGAGGATATACACAATGAAATAAAATGGCGTTACAACGAGGGATAAAATAATCGTTCCGTGACGATATGACGATATTATTTTCGGGGCGGAAAATGCTTTATCGTACAAAGAAAAAACACAGATATAATCAAGGTTTTTGAAAGTGACGGTATCGTCATAACAACCGAATATACAACAATATCGTCATTGGCTGCGTGAAAACTTGGCAGTCGATGACGATATTTTTTTTGCCGAAAACGGCTCGTTTTGGTGATATTTCTTTCAGACGGGTAATTACCCTACTTATCCAAAATAATCGCACACAGTGGCTCACAAGCGGTCTGTGGGGCGAGTTAATTGCTGTTATGGTAGTTTCACATTGAACGTTTTTTCCTCTGCCGTAAACGGCTCATATCTGCGATAATTTTTACTGACGGGTAGTTACCCTACTTCCACAAAACAATCGCACACGGTGGCTCACAGGCGGTCTGTGGGACGCTTAAAAAGTCATTTCATTTATTTTGCTATTTTATCCAACAGCATTTTGAGTTCAGCGATTTCGTCAGCAGTCAGCGTAACACCCTTGCCCATTTTTTCGTGGTCAGGCGACCATTCTCTTATGTCGTATTTAGGGGCACCGCCATTCCAAGATATAAGGTTCAGTTCTTTTTTCCAGCCTTTAGTACTTGTTGACAGCACACCTATTTCCTCTTTTATCTCAAATTTAAAGTCTGCCATTTTGTTCACCTCCTAATCACTTTCTTCACAAGTTTTTTCTATCAAAAGTTGTTCTTCTTCCGAAATGTTGTAAATTGAATAGAGCGTGTTAACATAAATATTTACAAATCCGCATGAAAGCTGTATAATAGAAGTATGAAACTGACTAAAAAACAATACCGAAAAATCGAGCATTTGA
>CACZZB010000025.1 GCA_902785555.1 uncultured Ruminococcus sp. | reverse complement strand
AAATAATTTCAACTGTTTTATAAGAAATTCACATAAAATATTTTTGATTAAAATAATATAATTTTATTTTATATTTTTAATATTTTTCTATACCATATATTATTTTAATTTAGCTGTTAATTCTGATTTTAATTCAGCTTTATATTTGTAATATGTATTTCTGGCTATCCCTATCATGCGGATGCAATCAACATCTTTCAGTGTACCGTTGAAATCCTTGGAGAATTTCAGAATATCTTTTTTTGCACTGATACTCTTTTTCGTTTTGACAGTCATACCGTAAGGACGACCTATCTGTTTACCTTTTCTTCGTGCTGTTTCAATGCCCTCCTTTGTCCTTTGGTGCAGGTCGGCAACTTCTTTTTCCGACTGCTCGAAAGCAAGCATTATCTGTTCTTTGGCAAGCTCCATAAGATATTCATTGACAGCTTTCAGGATAATATCCGTTTTTGTTCCTGTCATTGAAATGTTATTTGAAAGGGCTTTTTTGTATGTAGCAGTATTGATGTGAGGTTCTTTCAGGAATACAAGCTCAACACCTTTATCATATAAATCCTGATATACCTGAAAGCCCGTTTCGGCATTTCGGCTCATACGGGATACACTGTCAAAGACTATCGTGTCACCCGATTTTACGATTTTCAGAAGATATTCAAAAACTTTTCTGCCGTCGGTTTTTGTACCTGTATAGATTTCCTGTTTTATCACGGCTTCGGGATATACCTTCTGAATATTTCTTATCTGTCTTTCAATATTTTGCTTATCGGTAGATACCCTGCAATAACCATATATCATTTTTATTACCCCATTTATAATTGTATTTTATAATATAATTATATTATCATTGCAAATAAAAAACAAGTTCAAATTTCTTTTTTATATATATTTTAACCCAAATATCCGTAAAAAATCAAAAATAACAGCCGTAGAAGTTTATAACAGCTTTCTACGGCTATTTATTACAGAGAATCAACTTTTTGAACAATTATTTTTTGTTCTTCTTGTTTCCGAAAAATAAAAGAATTACAACAACAAGTGCTGCGATTACGATTCCGACAAGGGCTATTATAAGTAAATTTGAATTATCACCTGTTGAAAAGGTTTTTGCAGTTCCGAGAGCGTTTGCACTGACAGGGCAGAGCATAAGGGCAGTTATTATTGCCGAAATGAGCGATATCAGATTCTTTTTCATTTTTATTCGTCTCCTTATAAAACAACAGAGGCACTGCCTGAAGACAATGCCTCTATATGTAAAAATCATCTTAAAAATCAGACAAAATTATTTTGCGTGTTTCTTTGATTTTGAAGCTACAAGAGCTGTACCGAGAGCTGCAAGACCAACAACTGCAAATACGCCTGCTGTTGCACTTGAATCACCTGTGTTTGTAGCCTGACCGGGAGTCTTGCTGAGAAGGCTGCTGTGAAGGTTCTTCAACTACCTTTGTGAGTACATAGTAAGAGAAGTGCGGAGCCTTGAAATTCATCTTGTTGCCGTCAGCTGTAGCGAGCTTGTTGAGACCTGTTGCTTCTTCATATACATAGATAGTGTCATAAGCTACATCTGATGTAGTTACTGTAACATCTACACCTGCATCTTTAAAGCTCATGCTTTCACCGTCTGCATCAAGGAAGTAAACATCAAGAAGTTTGCTTGTTACAGGGTCTGAAAGGTTGGCAACAGCTGTTTCGATATCAACGTTTGTGATGGTATTGGCACCGAAAGTGATTTCTTCACCTGCGGTAATTACATCAGCCGGTACATCTGCGTCAATCGTTACACCTTCAATAGTTACGCTGAAATGTGTTGTAACACCGGCAACAGCAGTGGCTTTTACAGTAGCACTGTTAGTTGTTGTACCGGGAGCGATAGCACCAACGGAAACAGCTGCGGAAGAAACAGCAACAGCTGCTGCAAGAGCAGCTACAAAGCATTTTTTAGTGTTCATGATAAACATCCTCCTAAAATAAATATAATGATTCTGAACAACAATATAATATCACATCTGTAACAAGTTTGTCAATAATTATATGGAAAAATATATGTTTTTTAATTTGTAAAATAAAGGAAACAAATAAATTTAGTTATTTATACTTATAAAATAATAATCATTATCGTTTTATAAAGCGATAAATTCTCTTAATTGTTTTGAACCGTCAAAACGTAGCCATATATCATAAGGTGTTGCTCCGTGAGCGTTTTCAAAAAGTCCGTAATAAAAATGAAAATATGAAAGTATCAATACAATTATAAGAAAGCCGAGAGCAAGCATTTTTTTCTGTTTTTCCGATGTAAGGGCAATGACCTTTCCGCTGCCGAGGGTAGTATTTATGCCTTTTGCAGCGAGTGAACGGTATATTATCGGAACAAGCAGTATCAGAAATATAACGAAATAGTATGAGAATCTTTCAAGTATGCTGTGCTTTGACATCGTTACCATGAATATCGTGCATATCAGCGAAAGATTTATCAGATACTTATTTTCATTCGTGATATTGATAGTTCCGAATTTCACAAGGATAAAAGCACATATTGTCACAAACAGCGGCAATATCGCATATATAAAAGAGAGTCCTTCCGTGACGAATACAGAATCGCTGTATTCCTCGTGATAGAAATTAGTCAGGATATTTATAAATCCCTCTGAGGACATATAGAACCATAATATAAAATATCCGTATATTATAAGTTCCTTGAATTTCGGCTGCATTTTGATAATGAAATACACGGGGAGGATGAATATTATCGTTTGGTGAAACAATGAAGCGAATAATACCGTTACTGCAAAGGGGATGAATTTATTTCTCTTTATGAAAGACCATGCCAGCATAAGGAGTGATACAGCTATCATCTGACGCAAAAAATTCATTTCCATGAAGAATATGAACAAATTGACGTAGAGGACAGTTGAAAGCCATGGTATCTCGGAATTTCTGCCGATGAATATGGCGGCTGGTATGACGGCTATAAAGCTCAATACCCCTATATACCATATATAATTCGGAACAACAAGTCCCAGCAGTTTTGTCAGAATAACAAAGCCTATTTCCCAATCCTTGTATGTAAAGCTTGTGAACCCTTCATCACGCATCTGATTAAAGCCGACAGTATACATATTGTAGTCATAGCCTATCTGATTTCTAAGTACCATCAGTGCCAGAAGCTGACTGAATGATATTACGACAAAAAATATTGTTTTGGTTTTTGACGGCTTTTTTCGACAGAACAGCCATGCCCATAAGAGTAAAAGCAGATTATTTAAAGTATAAAACAGCAAAAATAACAACTCCTTTTTATTTATCTTGCATTTTTTGAAAAAACACCCTTTGTTAAAGTTTTGAATAATATCTTTATATCCATCAGCAAAGACCAGTTTTCAATATAATATATATCATGCTTTATCCTTTCTTCAATGGAAGTATCTCCGCCTCTCAGGTCGTTTATCTGTGCCCAGCCTGTCATGCCCGGCTTGACATAGTGCTTGACCATATACAGCGGAATGGATTTTCTGAACTGCTCAACATAGTAGGGAATTTCGGGTCTTGGTCCTACAAGGCTCATCTCTCCTTTAAGCACATTGAAAAGCTGAGGGAGTTCGTCTATACTGTATTTTCTTATGAATGAACCGAATTTTGTACAGCGTGAATCATTTTTTTCTGCCATTGAAATATCGTTTTCCGTTTCTATCCTCATTGAACGGAATTTATACATGATAAAAGGTTTATTGCCTATCCCGACACGTTCCTGTCTGAAAATAGCCTTTCCGGGTGATGTTATCCTGATTATAACAGCGGTTATAAGCATGACAGGTGAAAGCAGGATAAGCATTGCAGATGACACGACTATATCAAAAGCCCTTTTTACAAATTTATTGAAAGTGTTTTCCAAAGGAACATTTCTGATACTCAAAAGAGGCATCCCGTCAAACTGAGATATGTATATTCTTGAAGAAAATCCCGAAAACATATTCGGAAGTATCGAAAATTTTATCCCCCAGTTTTCGCATATTGCCATGAGATGTCCGAGAAGTGGCTGTAATTTATCCGAAAGCATGATGACCGCTTCATCAGGCGGTGCTGTACGGAAAAATCCCGAAATTTTCTTGAAATTCCCCAAATAATCTATCTTGAGCTGAGAATGGGGGGCTGAATCGAAATATCCCGAAAGTTCAAATCCCAAATCGGGCGAGGTCTTTATTTTCTGTATGAAATTTTCCGTACAGTTGTTTACTCCGATTATCGCAATGTATTTTTTATTATATCCCTTACTTCGCATATATTTAAGGAATTTCCTCAGAAATGCCCTGTAAATTATCGCTGAAACAGTGTTGATAAAATAATACAGAACAATCATTACCTGAAATACAAGGAACTTGTCAAACAGTGTTGCAAGGACTATCTGTGCAATGCAGAAAAACAAAGTGGACTTCATTAAATTCGATATCTCTGTTATGAATTTAGTTGAACGGTATGAACGGTATAAATCGTAAAAATAATTTATCACTATTTGAATAAGTGATACAATCAAAAGAGTGCCTGCTATTATCTTAATATCATAATTATAATCGTACAGAGGGTCATTATATGACATCCTGTTGATAAAATATGCGAGTGTACAGCTTACACAGCTTATTATAAGGTCTATCGTTACATGGACAGCGTTCAGCTTTCCCTGATTTTGCTTTATCAAACCGTATTCACCACCCTAAAAACAACTCTCTACTTATTTTAATATATCAAATAATGATAGTCAACACTTTTTGACATGATAAAAAAGCCATTTTTTCTAAAAAAACATGATAGACAAGTTCGGATTATCATGCTATAATAAGTCTGTGCAAATAAATGTATGGGAGTTGGATATATGCTCGGAAAAAAAATTGATGAATTTATGTATTATGTCCCTTTTCTGAAAGAAGTCATCAAGAGGGATTTCAAGAAAAAATATTATAAAAGTGTACTCGGTGTTGCATGGTCTATGCTCAGTCCTCTTTTGATGATGATAGTCATTACCATAATCTTTTCGACGATATTCAAGAGAAATATCCCGTATTATCCTTCATACTGGCTTGGCGGAAATCTCCTTTTTGCCTTTGTAATGGACGGTACCAACGGTGCAATGAACAGTGTTATACATAATGCTTCTCTTATCAAGAAAATGAAGATACCGAATTATTTTTTCTGCATATCCTCCGTTACACAGCACTTTATAACTATGCTTTTTTCACTTGTACCTTATTTTCTTGTGTCAATTATAATAGGCGTACCTTTTAATCCGTATATGTTCCTGATATTTTTTCCGATAATACTCGCTTATATATTTACAATAGGTCTTGGTATGTTCCTCTGTGCATACGGAACTTTTCTGCGTGACCTTAACTATCTCTATAACATTTTCAGGAGAGTATGGCTCTATGTAACTCCCATATTTTATCCGATAGACATTATCCCCGAAAACTATCGTTTCATGTTCGAGCTGAATCCGCTCTATATTTATATATCAATATTCCGTGACTTTGCAATGAACGGAAAAATGCCTTCCGAAAGAATGCTCATAGTAGCGACTTTTTACAGTATTCTTACCCTTATACTCGGTATAGTGACCTTCAAAGAAAAAGAAGACAGATTTTTCCTTTATATATGAGGTGTTTTTATGATAGACCTTTCAAACGAAGCTGTTGAAATAGTTAATCCTGTCATAAACGAAAGTTTGAGAACAGGAGATTTTTATGATGATGACGAAGATGTATGTGTTGATGTAAAAAATGTTTCCGTGATGTTCAATCTCAGCAGAAACCGTGAAGACGGCTTGAAAGAATATTTTATAAATATGATAAAAGGCAAGGTCGGCTATGATGAATTCTGGGCATTGAGAAATGTCAGCCTGAAAGTTCACAAAGGAGATGCCATTGCACTCATCGGCAGGAACGGTTCGGGCAAATCTACTCTGCTAAAAACCATTGCAGGCATAATCAAGCCAACTCGTGGCACTGTCGAAGTTACGGGTACTATCGCTCCTCTTATAGAGATGAGCGGAGGTTTTGACCGCTCACTGTCGGCAAGGGAAAATATATTCCTTGTCGGGGCAATGCACGGACATACACGAAAATATATGAAAAAGAGATTTGATGAAATAATAGAATTTGCCGAGCTTGAGAAATTCGTTGATGTGCCTATAAAAAACTATTCTTCGGGCATGATTGCAAGACTGGGATTTGCGGTGGCGACCTGTGTCAATGCTGATATAATAATCGCTGATGAAGTGCTGGCAGTCGGTGATGCACAATTCCGAATGAAGTGTGAATCACGGATACAGGAAATGCTCAAAGGCGGTACAACTATATTATATGTATCACACAGTGCAGCACAGGTCAAAAAACTGTGCCGTACAGCCGTATGGCTCGACAAAGGCTGTGTCGTTGATATCGGCAGTGCAGGTGATATGTGCGACAGATATATGCAGTCCATAAAAAAAGAATCGGAAGATTGAGTATCATGGAAAAAAGAATTCTGATATGTGCGTCAAGAGTATCTCATATATTGAATTTTCATCTGCCGTACATAGAGTATTTCAAAAATAAAAATTACAGAGTCGATATTGCAGTCGAAGGCACAACAGATAATTCTATGATAGATAACTGCTATGACATGAAGTTTACCAAAAATCCCTTTTCACCTGATAATTTAAAGACCATAGGGCTTTTGAAAAAAATTATGTCTGAAAACAATTATGATATCATATACTCAAATTCAACTCTTGCAGGTGCGGCATCAAGAATTGCTGTGAAAAGTTTGAAAAACAAACCTTACATTATACATATATCACACGGATATATGTTCGGTGACGGTGATGGTATCAAATCTAAGTTATATCTTCTTGCCGAAAAGCTGACGGGGAATGTTACAGACAGTCTTGTTGTTATGAATAAAGATGACCTTGAACTTGCCGAAAAATATAATCTCGGAAAAAATATATATTATATAAACGGAATGGGATTGGTCAGCGAAAATTTCCCCGAAATTTCAAACTCAGAAAAATCAGCGATTCGTCAAAGTATCGGTGTTTCCGATGATATGAAAATGCTTTTGTGTGTCGGAGAGTTCTCTAAAAGAAAAAATCAGACGGCAGTTATTGAAGCCTTTGATATGCTTTTAAAGAAGCATAAGGATATTATGCTTGTATTTGCAGGTGAGGGAGATATGCTTGAAGTATGCCGACAGCTTTCGCATAAATATGAGCTTGATACAAATATAAGATTTCTCGGACAGGTGGAGGATATCTGTAAATTATACAGGTGCAGCGATATCCTTGTCACAGCCTCAAAAATGGAGGGTCTGCCTTTCAATGTCATGGAAGCACTTTATTGTGCTCTGCCTGTTGTTGCAACGGATATCAAAGGTCACAGAGATTTGATTTCTCACGGAAAAAACGGTCTGTTGACTCATATTGACTATATGGATATATACTCAAAGCTTGACGAAATTTTATCTGATACAAAATTATATTCATACATAAAAAAAAATACATTTCTTGATGAAAAGTATCTTATAAAAAATGCCGAGCCTGAACTTCTGAAAATACTTGATAAAGAATATACGGAGGAATTTGTTACATGAAAAAAAATATTTTCTGTATTGCCCTGATATTAACGGTGATATTGAGCCTTTTTTCCATGCCTGTCAGTGCGGACGAAGAAACGCTTTCCATAAGCAATCAAAGCATTGATCTGTACATAAATCAAAGCTATCAGTTATCGGTCACGGGAACTTCATCAGATGTTGTTTTTTATTCTCAGGATACTAAAATTGCAGAAGTCAGCGGTGACGGAACTGTTACCGCAAAAGGTCTCGGCTCAACAGTGATATTTGCAAGTACAAATAACGGTCAGCAGGTTGAATGTAAGGTAAACGTCCTGAACGGTGTTTCACCGAAAGATATAATTATTTCGGCACAGGATATTACGCTTAAAGTCGGTGAAAGTTACACGATAAAAGCTGAGGTAAAGCCAAAAGAAACAAATCAAAAACTTACTTTTACCACATCAGACAGTTCTGTTGTAAAAGTTGACCAAAACGGTTATATAAAAGCACTAAAACCCGGTGTTACAGTTGTTACAGTGAGTTCAACGAGTGATGCAGTGACAAAAAAATGTATTGTGAAAGTCAATGCCAATACCGAACAGGAAGGAGCAAATGTTTCCGTCAAAGGAGCGTTATATTCCATTGCAGGTGAAAAGAAAGTAAATATGACAGTTGAACTCCGAAATTCAAGCGGTTTTAAGCGTACTGTCACAGACGAAAACGGTAACTTTTCTTTTACGGGAGTAAAACAGGGGGATTACGCTTTTTTGGTGTATAAAAATGAAAATGACCTTACCCCGACCGCAAGAACACAAATATCTTTGGGAGCATATAATCTTATAATATCATGTATAATGAATGGAAATGAAATAGTTATCTTATATCAAAATAATACTGCCATTGCTTCTGATATAAAAGATATAGTCCTTTCGTCGAATAATATTTTACTGCAAACAGGTGAAACTTATGATATGACCTGCCGTGCAAAGCCGTCAAATGCAGTTCTGCCGACAGTTATCGGAGAATCCGAAGATGAAGCGATAGCCACAGTTGACGCTGACGGAAGAATCACAGCCGTTTCGGAGGGAAAAACTGTTATTACATTTACAACTGTTGACGGAAGATTGTCAAAGTCATGCAAAGTGACGGTTTCAGAATCTCAGGGCAACAAATACAGCTGGCTTATAATAACAATAGAAAGCTCCGTAATGCTGCTGATTGTACTTGTTTTTTTCTTGAAATATATAAAATTTATAAGAAAAAAATATAAAGAAGAATTTAAGATCGATGAGGAGGAGCAATATTGATAATTGCGGGAATAGTTGCAGGCGGTAAAGGTTCGAGAATGGGCGGAGGAGATTTGCCGAAGCAATTTCTGGAACTTGCACTCAAACCTGTATTTATCTACACGGCTGAAAAATTTCTCAAATATGCTGATTTTGTTGTCATAGGAATGAATTCCGACTGGCTCGAATATGCTGATGTACTGCTTAAAAAATTTTTTCACGATACGGAAAAGATATTTCTTGTGAAAGGCGGTTCGGACAGAAATGAGACCGTCAAAAATATAATCTCGTTTGCACATGATAATTTAAAATGCGGTGACAGTGATATTATCCTGACACATGATGCGGTACGGCCTTTTGTAAGTGATGAAATTATCCGTGAAAGTATTTGTCGGATAGAAAATTGTGATATCTGTACGGCTGCCGTTCCCGCAACCGATACAATAGTTGTATCGGCTGACGGTGAAAATGCCGGGGATTTCCCGAACAGGTCTGAAATGTTCATTGTGCAGACACCTCAGACTTTCAGATTAGGGGACTTTGAGAATATTTATAATTCCCTTTCGGATGATGAGAAAAAAATTGCAACTGATGTTTGCAGGCTGTTCAAATCCAAAGAAAAAAAAGTTATGATAATAAAAGGAAGTCCTCAGAATATAAAACTGACTTATCCGTATGATTATAAAACCGCTCAGATAATTGCCGAGTCATAGGCTTTTAAACCGTAAGTTTATTTTAAAGCTAAAAATAGTATGATATAATAACCGTACAATAAAAAATTAATACAGTGAGGTGCGGTTTTATGACAAAAGAAAGCTTTATGAAAATGCTTGACGGTTATATGACAAATAACAGCGAGTCGGAATTGGCGGAAAAAATGACCATTGAAAAAGCAGTTGCTTTTTGGAGATTGGCGGTGTGGTTCAGCAAAAATTCCCCCAAAGACATTTCAGCCCGAAAAATCGAAAAGATACATGACTTGTTTTTGAAGTGTGCCGAGAATGACCCTATGTATTATTTTTGGAGTGCAGAATGTTCAATGCTGAGTGACCTGAATTTCAGGAAGGATGCACCGTTTGAAAGAACGGTTCGAGAGTACGAAAAATTTTCCCAAAACTGCAGGAAAATAAAATTCCGTGATGTGACAGGCAAGGATATAATGAATAAAAATTTCATAATGCTGAAATACGGCATGGATGACTTATGGGAACAGGAATGGGGCGGAATATTCCATAATATACATATATATGCCCGTTATATGATGTATCACTGTTACGACAAAATGGGCGACAGGTTTTTCAGGGAAGGTCTGAAAAACAATGATAATGACAGTCTTGGCGAAGCCTTTGACTGCTACATTGAGGCTGTGCAGTGCCTCAGATTCATTGAAAGCAACAGTAAAACGGCTAAAAATGATACATTTTTCTTCAACGAGTTTCATTTCCTTTGCTCTCTTACATACGGAAAACTGCTTGAAACGTCATATCTCATTGACGAAACGGAAACTGCACAGATGTGCTTCAGAACACTTCTTTCAAAGAAATGCTATCTCAATGACAATTATTACAAGTATATGTTCAAACTCTTTGTCAGAAACGGAAGACCTGACAAAGCTGAAAATGCCCTTAAACTCGGATATATGAAAAAACTTGATATAATCAAATCCTATAAACAAAACATCAACTGCAAAAATGATGTTCTCAAAAAATATAAGCATGAACTGAGAGAATTTGTCAGCCTGATAAACAGATACTTCGGAAAGACCGAACTTCAGATATTGGAAGATATTTTTTTCAAAGCAGAGAAAAAAAATAAAATGACATTTCTCGCAAATACTGACAGAGCTGAAGCTGTCTGAATATTATGAATAAAAAAGCCGTTGGACTGTAAAAAATATACAGTTCGGCGGCTTTTGGTTATGTTATCCAAAAATAATGAATAAAATTTTAATATTGGTCTTTTAACATTGATTTTAGTCGAAAAATATGTTTTAATATAAATATAAAAATAAACGAAGGAGGGTGTTTTATGGCGAGTGAAATTATCAAAGCTGTTTTGCAGGTCGAGGAGGAGTGTAAGCAAAAGGAATCCGAGGCTAAAAAACAGGCTGAGATAAAAAAACAGGAAGCACAAAAAAATGCTCGGAAAATTATCGAAGATGCCGAAAAACAGGTCGAAAAAATGCTTAAAGACGATCAGGCGGCTATCTCCGACAGCAGCCAAAGGCAGCTTGAAAAGGAAAAGCTGAAAACTAAAAAACAATGTGATGAAATATCCGCAACAGCCCGGAAAAATCTCGGCAGAGTAACAGGGCTTGTTATAGAAATGCTTACATCATGATGTTTTTTGAAAAATTTTTTTAATAAGTGTGGTGATCATGATTTGTCAAAGATGAAAATGAAGTCTGTGAGGATAATTGCCCTCAAAAAAGACAGGAAAAGACTTCTTGAACATCTCCAGAATTCGGCTCTCGTTCATGTAAAACATACCGACAGTGCAGATGAGGGATTTGCAAGAACAGATACCTCCTCTCAGCTCAAACAGTTTGAAAAAAATGCCGAATTGATGGAAAAATGCCTTAAAATTCTCGGAAATGCCGCTCCCGAAAAGAAAAGTATACTTGCAGGATTCAAGGGCAGAAGGGAGATAGATTCCGATGAAATAGGCGATATCGCTTTACAGGCAGGTAAAATTATAGGTATCTGCAAGAAGATAGTGAAGCTGGATTCTCAGATAACCGATAATATCTCCGAACAGGCAAGGATAAGGACTTCGCTTGCACAGCTTGAAGTCTGGAAAAAACTTGATATTCCCCTTAATACGGGTGATACAGGCTCAATGTCGGTCTTTATAGGAACTTTCCCGAAAGAATATGATGAACAGTCGCTTTCGGAAACGATTGCCGAAAAAGCTCCGGAACTTATTTTTGAAGCCGAAACAGTCTATTCTTCGTCAAATCTCACGAGTGCGGTCATATATACTCCCAAAAAACAAAGGGATAAGGCGGATATAACACTGCGTGGAATGGGCTTTGTAAGACCTCTTAACCCGACCTCGAAAATACCGGCAGACAAGTCAAAAAGGCTTTTCAAAAAGAGTGTTGATTTGAGGGCAAAAAATGAGGAATTGCGTGATGAAATAGCGAAATATGCGGAATATCTCGATAATATCCGTGATACGCTCGACTATTTTCAGCTCCGTGCAGAAAAATACAGGGTCATATCAGAGCTTGACCAATCCGAACATATATTCGTACTGAACGGATATATCCCCGAAGATGACTGTAAAAAGCTGGAAAAACTATGCAGTAAGATACCGTCAGCCGTTGTTGAGTTTGAGGATGCCGATGAAAATGCTCCCGTAAAGCTCAAAAACAATAAATTTGCAGAGCCTGCCGAAAGTATCGTTACAATGTATTCTCCACCGTCGCATGATGACATAGACCCTACTCCCATACTTGCATTTTTCTTTTACTTCTTCTTCGGAATGATGTTTTCGGATGCAGGATACGGACTTTTACTCGTAATCGCAACCGCTGTCGGAATAAAATTATTGAAACCCGATAAGCCTATGCGTAATAATCTGAAGCTTTTCCAATACTGCGGTATCTCAACGATATTCTGGGGACTTATTTTCGGCAGTGTATTCGGTGATGCCCCCGTTGTATTCTATAAGCTGTTCACGGGCAATGACATCACTATGAAACAGCTCATGCCCTGGATGCTTGATACTCAGAAGGACGCTTTATTTATAATGATAATGTCGATAGGCTTCGGACTTGTTCATGTACTTGTCGGAATGGGCTGTAAATTCTATATATGTCTGAAAAAGAAAAAATACGCTGAAGCGTTTTTTGATACGGGATTGTGGATGCTGATGCTCATAGGCTTTGCAGTATTGGCGGCAGGAATGGCTGTAAGTCAGATACTTGTCTATATCGGTGCAGGAATAGCAATTGCCTGTGCAGTCGGTCTTATCCTTACACAGGGACGTGACAAAAAAGGCATTTTCGGCAAACTCATAGGCGGTGTGGCTTCGCTTTATGACATTACAAGCTATGTCAGCGACCTGTTGAGCTATTCAAGACTTCTTGCACTCGGTCTTACAACGGGTGTCATGGCTCAGGTGTTCAATATGCTTTCAACACTTATGGGCACTAACGTGATAGGCATTATTTTTATGATAGTGATATTCCTTGCAGGTCATGCTATCACGATAGGTCTTAATGCTCTCGGTTCGTATGTACATACAATGCGTCTGCAGTATGTTGAAATGTTCAGCAAATTCTATGAGGGCGGCGGAAAGGCTTTTGAGCCGTTCTCTCTCAAAACTAAGAATTTTAAAATCAAAAATACAGATGAATAATTTATTTTGGAGGTAATTTTATTATGGGTATGATATATACAATTCTCGGTATCGCAATAGCAACTGTTCTTGCAGGCATAGGCTCTGCAAAAGGTGTAGGAGCTGCTGCTCAGGCTTCTATGGGAGTTCTCTCGGAGGATTCTTCAATGTTCGGTAAAATGCTGGTGCTCACACTTCTCCCCGGTACACAGGGTCTTTACGGATTTATCGTAGCTTTCCTTATGCTTATCGGTGCAGGTGTTCTCGGCGGCGGTGATACTGTTACATGGCAGCAGGGTCTTGCTTATCTCGGAGCTTCTCTTTCGGTAGGTATCGGCGGTCTTGTGTCGGGTATCGCTCAGGGCAAAGCGGCTGTTGCAGGTATCAGTATGTGTGCAAAGGATGAAAAGAACTTCTCAAAGGCTATGGTTTCGATAACTCTCGTTGAAATTTATGCACTTCTTGCTTTCATCGTTTCACTTCTTACAGTTATCTCTATCCCGAATATTAAATTCTGATAAAAAAGGTGTTGATGACATGAGCAACGGAGAAAAAATAATTGCTGAGATACGTCATGAATGTGATGAAAAAATATCTGCAATCAATGCTGAAACAGAAAATGCCTGTAATTCAATAATAGAGTCAGCCAAGAAAAAGGCTTCCGAAATTACCAAAAATGCTCAGTATAAATTGGAGGAGCAGTCATCAAAGCTCCTTAAAGCACATCAGAGCAAATGCGAGCTTGAAAAAAGAAATATGCTTCTCAAAACACGCAGGCAGGAAATCGACAATGCTGTTGAGCATATTCTCGACCACATGGTAAATCTTCCCGATAAAGTTTATTTTGAACTCTTATATAACCTTGCCAAGACCTCGGATATAAAAGACGGTACAGCATATCTTAATGCAAAGGATTTAAAAAGAGTTCCGAAAAATTTCCGTGAAAGACTTGCCGAATCGGGAATGAATGTGACGGTTTCCGATACTCCCGATGAAAGCATTGAAAGCGGTTTTATACTCAAAAACGGCGATATCGAAGAAAATCTTAGTTTTTCTTCGGTAATAGCCGAAAAGCGTGAGGAAATAGAAGATTTGATAAGCAAAGAGCTTTTTAAAGAATAAGGAGGATGTATTTTTATGGAATACGAATTTTCTGTCGGTTCTGTAAGGGCAAGAGAAAAAAAATTGCTCTCATCCTCTGATATTGACCAAATGCTGACTATGCAGACCGAAAAAGAACTTGTGAGATTCCTCAAGGACAAGTCTTTCGGTGACGGTGAAAATATAGATTCTCTTATCGAAAGCAATACCGAAAATATGTGGAAATATATAAGAAGCATTGCTCCCGATATGGATTTGTTTGAGCCGTTCTTCATACAGAATGATATACACAATTTAAAGACTGTTATAAAAGGCACTATGTCCGACAGGGATTATGAAAATTTATTTATAACTCCCTGTACGATAGATACAAAAATTATAATAAAAGCTGTCGAAAACAGAAGATTCGACAAGCTTCCCGAATGGCTCGCAAATGCAGCCGACAATGCCTATGCCCTTTTGGCTGAAACGAAAGATGCAAGACTGAGTGACGCTGTTATAGACAGGGCTGTTATGCAGAGGCTTTTATTTGAAGCTAAAAAGTCGAAGTCTGTTTTTATAAGAGAATATATAAACAGAACTGTTTTTTACTCGAATATAAAAATAGCTTTGAGGGCAGCAAAAAATAATTGCAGTGACAGTTATCTTGAACAGGCATTGTGCGAATGTGACGGCATAGAAGTTAAATATATCATAAAAAATGCCGTTCAGGGCAGCGAAGCTCTTATAAAATATCTTGAAAAAATAGATATTTACGGCTGTAAAAAGGCTATGGAGATATATAAAAAATCTCCGTCGGAATTTGAAAAATTCGTTGACAACGGTACAATGGAGCTTGCAAGGGAATTGTGCAGACATTCCTGTTCGGGTGCCGAACCGTTATTGGGATATTACACTGCCTGTGAATACGAGAGAAAGCTCGTCAATATAATTGCAGGCGGTATAAAAACAAAAACTCCCGCTGATAAAATAAAAGAAAGGCTGCGTATTATCTATGGTTAAGAATATTGCCGTAATAGGCGACAGTGAAAGCATAAAAGGCTTCGGTGCGGTGGGCATAGATATGTTTATATGTGATGAGCCTTTTGAATCGGGTAATTTATTAAAGAGAATTGCAGAAAGTGATGATTATGCAATCATATATATGACAGAGGAATTATTTGAGCTTTCGGCAAAGGAAAGAAGCAAATTCGCTGAAAGGACTGTCCCGGCAGTTATACCGATACCATCGGCAGGCGGTAAAAAAGGTATCGGTCAGAAAAGACTGTCAATGTTCGTTGAACAGGCGGTAGGTTCGGATATTCTCTTTGGAAATTGAGGTGTTTATATTTGACAAACGGAATTATTACAAAAGTTGCAGGACCTCTCGTTATAGCAGAGGGTATGCGTAATGCAAATATGTTTGACGTTGTAAGGGTAAGCAGTGAAAGGCTTATCGGCGAGATAATCGAAATGCACGGTGACAAGGCTTCTATACAGGTCTATGAGGAAACTTCGGGACTCGGTCCGGGTGAAATTGTTGAATCAACAGGAGCACCGCTTTCGGTCGAGCTTGGTCCGGGACTTATCGGAGCAATATATGACGGTATACAAAGACCCCTGAACGAAATTATGAAGGTTGCAGGAAACAGCCTTAAAAGAGGCGTTGAAGTACCGTCACTTGACCATAATAAAAAATGGCATTTTGTCCCGACAGTGAAAAAGGGTGCTGAGCTTGTTTCAGGCGATGTTATAGGCACTGTCAAGGAAACAAATGCCGTACTTCATAAAATTCTCGTTCCGAATGGCATAAAGGGCAAGGTAGCAGATATCAAAGAGGGCGATTTCACCATTGATGAAACAGTCGCTGTTCTCGAAGATAACGGTAAGAAAAATAATATCCAAATGGCAGTAAAATGGCCTGTCCGTGTCGGCAGACCGTATAAAAGAAAGCTATCTCCCGATATTCTTCTTACAACGGGTCAGAGGACTATTGATACCCTTTTCCCGATAGCCAAGGGCGGTGTTGCGGCAGTTCCCGGACCTTTCGGCTCGGGCAAGACAGTCGTACAGCATCAGCTTGCAAAATGGGCGGCAGCAGATATTATCGTATATATAGGCTGCGGTGAACGTGGAAATGAAATGACTGACGTTCTCAATGAATTCCCCGAACTGAAAGACCCCCGTACAGGCAACTCACTTATGGAAAGAACCGTTCTTATTGCAAATACTTCCGATATGCCCGTTGCAGCCCGTGAAGCATCTATTTATACAGGTATCACGATAGCCGAATATTTCCGTGATATGGGCTTTACGGTGGCTCTCATGGCGGATTCCACTTCACGTTGGGCAGAGGCTCTGCGTGAAATGTCGGGACGACTTGAAGAAATGCCCGGTGAAGAAGGTTATCCGGCATATCTCGGCAGCCGTCTTGCACAATTCTATGAAAGAGCCGGTCGTGTACTCGTCAACGGAAGTGATGAAAAAGAAGGTGCATTGTCCGTTATCGGTGCAGTTTCACCTCCGGGCGGTGACATTTCCGAACCTGTATCACAGGCAACTTTGCGTATAGTAAAGGTATTCTGGGGACTGGACGCCAACCTTGCATATAAAAGACATTTCCCCGCCATCAACTGGCTGACGAGCTATTCACTCTATACAGACCAGCTTGAAGAATGGTTCTCGGAGAACGCTTCAAAGGACTTTATGAAACTTCGTGGCAGATTAATGTCACTTTTGCAGGATGAATCGGAATTGCAGGAAATTGTAAACCTTGTCGGAATGGACGCACTTTCTCCGACAGACAGGCTTAAACTCGAAACAGCCCGTTCTATCCGTGAGGACTATCTCCATCAGAATGCTTTTGATTCGATAGATACTTATACATCTCTTAAAAAACAAGTACTTATGATGAGAGCGATACTTCTTTGCTATGACAAGTCCGTTGAGGCTCTCAAAGACGGTGCAAATACCGATTTATTGATAGGTATGTCGGTTCGTGAGCGTGTCGGAAGATTCAAGTATGAAGAAGAAACCAATATAGACAGGGAATATGAATCCATAAGTGCAATGCTTGAACAGGAAATAAAAGATGTTCTTGAAAGGAGTGAGGACTGATGCCAAAGGAATACCGTACAATAAGAGAGGTTGCAGGTCCTCTTATGATGTTAAGTGATGTTGAGGGAGTAACATATAACGAACTCGGTGAGATAGAACTTCCAAACGGTGATATACGCCGCTGTCAGGTGCTTGAAATAGACGGAAAAAATGCCCTTGTACAGCTTTTTGAATCAGCCGCAGGTATAAACCTTGCACATTCAAAAGTAAGATTTATAGGACGTTCAATGGAACTGCCCGTTTCAGCGGATATGCTTTCAAGAGTGTTTGACGGTCTTGGCAATCCAATTGATGACGGACCGGCTATCATACCCGAAAAAAGACTTGATATAAACGGTACACCCATGAATCCCGCAGCCCGTGACTATCCTCAGGAATTCATACAGACAGGCGTTTCTGCAATAGACGGTCTTAATACTCTCGTAAGAGGTCAGAAACTGCCTATATTCTCCGCTTCGGGTTTGCCCCATGCACAGCTTGCCGCACAGATAGCAAGACAGGCAGCTGTCCGTGGCAAAAATGAACAGTTTGCCGTTGTATTTGCGGCAATGGGTATTACATACGAAGAATCAGAGTATTTTGTAAAGTCATTCCGTGAAACTGGTGCTCTCGACAGAACGGTAATGTTTGTCAATCTTGCAAATGACCCGGCTATCGAAAGAATAGCGACTCCGAGAATGGCACTTACAGCGGCTGAGTATCTTGCGTTTGATATGGGAATGCACGTTCTTGTTATAATGACGGATATAACGAACTATGCCGATGCACTCCGTGAAGTTTCGGCTGCACGAAAGGAAGTTCCCGGAAGACGTGGATATCCCGGATATATGTATACAAACCTTGCAACTCTCTATGAACGTGCAGGCAGACAAAAGGGAAAGAACGGTTCTATCACAATGATACCTATTCTGACAATGCCCGAAGATGACAAGACTCACCCCATACCCGACCTTACGGGATATATAACGGAAGGTCAGATAATACTGAGCCGTGAGCTTTACAGAAAGGGCATAACTCCTCCGATAGATGTTCTGCCGTCACTGTCACGTCTTAAAGATAAGGGAATAGGTGTGGGACGTACAAGAGAAGACCATGCTGCTACAATGAATCAGCTTTTCTCAGCGTATGCGAGAGGAAAGGATGCAAGGGAACTGATGATAGTATTGGGTGAATCGGCACTTACGGATATAGACAAGAAATATGCCGAATTTGCGGAGGCTTTCGAGAGAGAATATGTATCTCAGGGCTATACTGCCAATCGTACTATCGAGGAAACTCTTGATATTGGCTGGAAACTGCTCCATATACTTCCGAGAAGCGAGTTAAAGAGAATCAAAGATGATATGCTTGACAAATACTATGGAAAGTAAGGTGTTGAGTGTATGGCAATAATGAATGTCAACCCGACAAGAATGCAGATGACCAAGCTCAAAAAACAGCTCCAGATAGCAAGGCGTGGTCATAAAATGCTCAAGGATAAGCGTGATGAGCTTATGCGACAGTTTATAGAGCTTGTCAAGGAAACGAAAAAACTTCGTGAAAAGGTCGAAGCACAGCTTGAAAACTGCAATAATCATTTTATCAATGCAAGTGCGGTGATGAATAAAAAATCGCTTGAATCGTCGCTGATGTCCTCGAAGCATCAGACGGGTGTTGAAGTAGGCTCAAAGAATATAATGAGCGTAGATGTACCTTTGTTTGAATCGGTGCACGGAAGTGACGATAAGGGAGAGATATTCCCATACGGCTTTGCGTTTACGTCGTTTGAGCTTGATGACGCTGTAAGTGAGCTGAATAATGTTTTGCCCGATTTGATAAAGTTAGCCGAGACAGAGAAAAGCTGTGAGCTGATGGCAGCGGAGATAGAGCGTACAAGAAGACGTGTAAACTCTCTTGAACACGTTATGATACCGAGATATGAGGAAACCATAAAATATATAGCCATGAAGCTTGAAGAAAATGACCGAAGCAGCCGTACAAGGCTTATGAAAGTAAAAGATATGCTTTTGGAAAAGGCACACGGCTATTCGGAAAAATATCAGTAAATACAAAAACAGTCCGTAACAGAAAGTTTCGGACTGTTTTTAGTTTTTTCAATCGTTTTCTGAAAATTTTTCAATAACACCATAGAGCAGTGAATAAAGAAAATCTGCATTTTCCTGATTGAGCTTGATAGAGTTTTCAACGGATGACTGTATATCCTTGCATTTTTCTTTCATATCCCAGCCCTTTTTTGTCAGGGATATTATTACGACCCTTTCATCTTTAATGCTTCTTGTTCTTGTCAGATATCCCTGAAATTCCATTTTTTTAAGTAACGGTGTAAGAGTTCCGTTGTCAAGAAAAAGCATTTTTCCGAGTTCACTTACAGTTATTCCGTCATTGTTCCACAGAGCCATAAAAACTATATACTGAGTGTAAGTTATATTAAGCGGTTTGAGATATGTTTGATAAAGAGATATAACTTTTCTTGAAGCCACATAAAGCGGAAAGCAGATTTGATTTTCAAGTTTCAGAGATTTTTTGTCAGAATTAGCCATTTTGTCCTCCTGTTTGATAAAAATACACATAAACCATAATATATATTTTACCATTTACAGTCAAAATGTCAAGTGATTTTGTTAAAATAAAGTCGGAAAGTGAGGGGAAAAACCACTTTCCGACCAAATTGATTTTTTTATGCCGAGAAAATCAGCCTTTTACAGCACCTGCAACAACACCTTTGATAATATATTTCTGACATGAGAAGTAGAATATAATTATAGGAATAATTGCAAGTACGAGCATAGCCATCATTGCAGCCATATCTATTGAGCCGTATCCTCCACGCAGATACTGTATAGCCATAGGCAGGGTTCTTTCCTGATTGCTGAGGATGAGTGTAGGCAGGAGATAGTCATTCCATATCCACATGGCATTGAGTATGGCAACCGTGATAGCGGACGGGCGAAGTATCGGAAAATCTATCATGAAGAAAGTTCTGATAGGACCGCAGCCGTCAATCATAGCAGCTTCTTCAATCTCAAGAGGAACCGATTTTATAAATCCCGCAAACATAAATACAGCCAGACCTGCACCGAAACCGAGATATATAACAACTATACCTATCATGTTGTCAAGATGGAGCTGATTGGCAACGAATGACATCGGGTACATTACCATTTGGAAAGGTACAATCATTGAGAAAGCAAATAACAGGTACATCAGTTTGGTATACCATGTCTTTACTCTTACGATGAACCATGCACACATAGATGTACACAGGATAAGAAATGCTACCGAAAATACCGTGACAAAAATAGATCTGAAGAATGCAGGGAAGAAATCAATTTTTTCGATACCGTTGTTGTAGTTGTCAAGACCTACAAATGTTTCACTGTTAGGGAAAGCAAACGGTTCATTGCTGACAGAAATACTTGATTTGAAGCTGTTCATAAGAACGAGCAGTATAGGAACGATAAAAGCTATTGATATGATAACGAGTACAGCGAATTTCACCCAGTCCTTGCCTGTCATAGGTATTTTGGGTTTTACACTTTTTGAAGTTTGCTGAGCATCAAGTTCGGCTTTTCTTTGTCTGTTATTTGTATCCTTTGCAGCACCTGCAAGGAACTGTCGCCATTCGGGGCTGTCAACGGGGGTGACAGGTTCGGTAGTCCATTCATGTTTTTTCAGGTCAGCCATTAATTTTCGACCTCCTTGCTTCTTGTGAGATAAAGCTGTGTAAGAGCGATAGCCGCAACGATTATAAAGAATACAACAGCTTTTGCCTGACCGACACCCTGATAGCCTACTCTGCCGTAGAAAGTTTCATAGATGTCAAGAGCGAGCATCTGAGTCTTTCTGCCGGGAGCACCTGCTGTGAGGGCATAGTTCTGGTCGAACAGCTTGAAAGAGTTTGTAAGAGTGAGGAACAGGCATATAGTAATTGAGGGCATTATTTGAGGGAGAGTTACATGGATAAGTTTTTCCCATGCGTTTGCACCGTCAATTTCAGCAGCTTCGATAAGGTCGGGCGAGATATTTTGTATGCCCGATATGTAAATTATCATCATATAGCCGATAAGTTGCCAGTTCATAAGTATGACGAGTCCCCAGAAACCGTAATTTGCATCTGTGGTGATAGTAGCCTGAAAATAATAAAGAACACCGTTTATTATCATGCTCCAGATGTAACCGAGAACGATACCGCCTATCAGGTTAGGCATAAAGAATATTGTACGGAAGAAGTTAGTGCCTTTGATAGCTTTTGTGAGGAGCATAGCGAATATAAATGCTATGAGATTGATAGTTATAACGGAAACGATAGTAAATTTTGTAGTGAACCAGAGTGCATTGAGAAAATCCTTGTCACCCGAAAAAGCCTTTATATAGTTGTCCAAGCCGACAAACTCGGTCTTTTTGACCGTCTTGAATTTGCAGAAGGAAAGATAGATTCCCATTGCGAAGGGTACAAGAAAGGCTATTGCGAATGAAACGAGGGTAGGCAATGCAAACAGAGGAAACCATTTTTTAATTGCTTTTTCCATAAAAGCCTCCTGTATAAATTATCCCCCCTGCCCTCAGTTTCGGGAGCAGGAGGGACTTATTTGATTTTAATTTTTTAGTTCAAATCTTAAAAGAATCATGCAGAACGTTCTGTTGCCCAAGAAGCCTTTGCGTCGTCAACAACCTTTGTCCAGTCTTTCTGACCCTGAACGTATTCAAGGAGAGATGCACCGAAGTCGCTCTTCCATTTTTCTGAAGGAATACCTGCAAATGACCATTTAACTGAGGTATAGCCGTCTTTTGACATCCAGGCAAGAACTTCTTTTGCAAGCGGGTCTGTAGGTTTCTCATCATCGCCGAATGATGTGAACGGAGCAACGAAGCCGAGGTCGTTTACAACAGCCTTTTTGCCGTAATCACTTGTAAAGAGCCATACGAGGAAGTCCATGGAAGCCTTCTGAGTAGCTTCGTCAACCTCTTTGTTTATAGCAAAGTAGTTTTCTGTACCAACACAGAGACCCTGTTTTTCTTCGCCTTCAATACCTGTATATATAGGGAGATATTTAACATCAGCTTCGCTTACAACGCCGCCCTTCTTGATGTCGCCCCAAGCCCAGTTACCGTTCTGTATCATAGCACATTTGCCTGCTGCAAATTCAGCCATTGAGTCAGCAACTGTCTTGCCGCCAAGGAGGTTCTTTTCAGTTACAGAGTTGTTTGTATAGAGGTCAAAGATGTTCTTATAATTGTCGGCATACTTGAATTCAAGTTCCTTAGCTTCGAGGCAGTTTGTGATAACATCGCCTGTACCTGTGTTGAATTCATAGTAGAGAGGCATATTTACAAGGTGAGTCTGCCATCTCCAGTCATCGCCCTGTTTGAGTGATGTTGAACCGAATACACCGTCAATGCCGAGTTCTTCTTTCTTGGCTGTCATGTCCTGTACAACTTCTGCAAGTTTAGCATAGTTGTTTATTTCGTCCATAGATGAAGCCCTTGCACCCTCTGTTGCGAAATACTTTGTCATGATAGCATTGTTATATATAATGCCGTAGCCCTCAACAACATAAGGGATACCGTAAACGCCGTCACCGTCTTTAACAGCAAGGGACTTATCGGAAACGAGGTCATAGAGCTTTGAGCCTGAAACATCGGCACAGTAATCTTTCCAGTTCTGATAGCCGACAGGACCGTTTATCTGGAAGATAGTAGGCGGGTCGGATTTGCCCATTTCAGATGTGAGATATTTCTCATATTCACCTGAAGCGGCTGTCTGAACTCTTACTTCGATACCTTTTTCTTCTTTGTACTGTTTAGCGATAGCTTCGTACTTGTCAGCAATTTCGGGTTTGAAGTTGAGGAAATAGATAGACTTTACACCTGAAGTGTCTACATCATCATAAAAACCTTTTGCTGCATTGTCTTTTGTTCCGTCTGAAGTTGATGTTGAAGGGGAAGTTGAATTGTTATTGTTGCTTCCACTGTCGTTACAGCCTGCCAAAGCACCGACTGCCATCATGCCTGCGAGAGCACCCGCAAGGACTTTCTTGAATTTGCTCATGTTTGTCCAGCTCCTTTTTGTAAAAATATTATAACTTTGATATTGCAGAAGCCAATTTTATAATTCCGTACAGCTTTTGCAAAAATATCCTTGAGAAGATGATACCACTATTTTTGAAAATTATCAATAGTTTTTTTATATATTTTTATAAAAATTTTATACAAATTTTTATTTTTTGTTTTTCAAAGTTATATTTGGGATATAAAAATAATAAATATTTTATAAAAAATATTTTCGGAGGAGGAAAACATGAGTTGAACATAAATAAAATGATAAGAGCGGAGATATTCGGCATAATTTCGGGAATATTGCTGACATTGGTATTTACGGCATTTTCGGCAGCCGTTATGGTAAAAATGCAGAAGGTAATGTATCCTGCAATAGCTCCGTTTGCGATAGCGTCGATTTGTATAGGAGGATTTGTCGGAGGATATATCACAGCAAGGATAAATAAAAATATGGGAATGGCAGTCGGAGCAATATGCGGCTTGGCAGTATTCCTGATATTTCTCGGAACAGGTGCGATTTTTGGGAGCAAATTGGGAATAGTTTCGCTCATTCGTGGAATCGCTGCAGTGATTGCGGGAGCATTGGGAGGAGTTTTGGGCGTAAATAAACGAAAAAGGCGAAAATAATAATTGAATTTATAAAAAAGATGTGTTATTATATATGTATAAACAGTGCCGTAGGGGTTTATAACAGACGGCTGTCAAAGAAAGGGTGATTTTTCGTGAAGGCTACAAAGCATATCAAAACTCTTAACAATGCTAATCTTAAAGAATCAGCAGTAAAAGGCGGCTGCGGTGAGTGCCAGGCTTCCTGCCAGTCAGCTTGTAAGACATCCTGTACAGTTGCAAACCAGAAGTGCGAGAAATAATCTCCGTAAAAAGCGTGTACAGACCAACCATTTTTGTAATGAAAGGCGGATAAATTTTTTGTCCGCCTTTTATAATTATTTTAAAGGGAGTAAAAAGAATGATACATAAGTATAAATTAAACGGATATAATATATGCCTTGACGTTCACAGCGGAGCAGTCCATGTTCTTGACGATATAGCCTATGATGTTCTTGATTACTGTGATGAAAAGATGACCGAAAATGCACCCGAAAAAATGTATTCCGAACTTTCCGACAAATACAGCAGGGAAGACCTTGAAGAAACTTATGCTGCCCTGTATGAGCTTTATGAAATGGGACAGCTTTTTTCAGTTGATGACTATGAGCAGTTTGCCGATTTGATGACAAAAGCTCCGATAAAATCCATGTGTATAAATATATCACATGACTGTAATCTGAGATGTGAATATTGTTTTGCGGCAAAGGGCGATTTCGGTCAGGGAAGATGTCTTATGTCATTTGAAACGGCTAAAAAAGCTATCGACTTTATCATAGCAAATTCGGGCACAAGGCATAATCTTGAAGTAGATTTCTTTGGCGGAGAGCCTTTGATGAATTTTGAAGTCGTAAAGCAGACCGTTGAATATGCAAGAAGTATTGAAAAAGAGCACAACAAAAATTTCCGTTTCACGATAACTACAAACGGACTTTTGCTTGATGATGAAAAAATTGATTATATAAATAAAGAAATGTCCAATGTAGTCCTTTCTCTTGACGGACGAAAGGAAATAAACGATAAACTCAGAGTTACCCCCAACGGCAAGGGCTGTTATGATATAATCGTGCCGAAGTATCAGAAACTCGTTTCCAAAAGAGGTGACAAGGATTATTATGTCCGTGGAACGTTCACGACTTTCAGCGAGGATTTCACGGCTGATGTAATGCACATGAAAAGCCTTGGATTTGACCAGATATCAATAGAACCCGTTGTATCCGACCCACAGCTTGACTATTCGATAAAATATGAAGACCTGCCGAGAGTTTTCAACGAATACGAGAAACTTGCAAATACAGTTATCGAAACAAGAAAAAAAGGTGACTTCTTCAATTTCTTCCATTTTATGATAGACTTGAATCAGGGACCTTGTGCAATAAAAAGACTCAGGGGCTGCGGCTGCGGAAATGAATATGTGGCTGTTACTCCACAGGGAGATATTTATCCGTGTCATCAGTTTGTCGGACATGAGGAATATAAAATGGGCAATCTTAATGACGGCACTTTTGATAATGATATGAAACTGAGATTTGCAAAAGCGAATGTCTATTCAAAAGAAAACTGCAAGAACTGTTGGGCGAAATTCTATTGCAGCGGCGGCTGTAATGCCAATAACTTCCAATACGAAGGAGATATTCTGAACGGATGTGAGCTTGAGAAAAAGCGTCTTGAATGTGCTATCATGATAAAAGCAGCTTTGGCTGATTATGGTATAGAAAATTCATCCTGTGACGGTGAAGATTGTTTTGTTGAGTGTCATTAATTGAAAAAATACCTTGAAAATGCCGTTTGCAACCGCCGGTTGACAGATTTCCAAGCGTGATTGGTAGACTTTTCATCAAAAAATTTGTTAAAATCATGTCAGCACGAACACAAATTTCAAAAATTGAAAGGAAGATTCAAGATGATTTTAGCAGATAAGATTATCAAATTGAGAAAGCAGAACGGCTGGTCACAGGAAGAACTTGCAAATCAGCTTGGTGTTTCAAGGCAGTCGGTTTCCAAATGGGAAGGAGCACAAAGTGTGCCTGACCTGAACAAGGTTTTGAAACTTGGAGAAATTTTCCATGTGAGTACGGATTATCTTCTTAAAGATGAAATTGAAGAAATTACAGAACAAAATTCCGTTGATGAATCCGAAAAGCCTGTTGATGACGGTGAAACGGTTTCAATGACTATCGGAGAAGTTACAGAATTTTTTGCAAAAACCAACAAGACTTCCATTATAAAGGCACTTTCATTCGGTCTGATGATTTTCTCACCGACATGGGTATCATTGTCAGTATTTTTTGATGAGCTTTTCGGTGAAAATCCCAATATGGTTCTTACAGGCTTGATGATGACGATTACAACAATTTGCGTTGGTATATTTTTGATGTTTTTCTATTATTTCATTGACAAAAAATATAATTTTTTAAGAACTCAAAATATAGAGCTTGAATACGGCGGTGCAGGTGTTGCAGAAAATCAGAGAGATAAAAATACTGCAAAATACAAAACTATAAAACTTATCGGAATAATATTGCTTGTATTGGGATTTGCAATAACAGTCATATTTGCTTTTCTTGCTCTTATAAATATAAGGTCTGCCGAAAATGAAAGTATAACAGAAATGATAGTTGAAATTTTAATGTTTCCGTTGTTCGGCTTGGGGGTATTTTTCCTTGTATTTGCAAATACGAGAATGGATAATATCGACAAGATACTTGAAGAAAACAAATTCACAAGGCTCAACAAACAGCGTTTTGCTCCTTTGCGAATTTTCGGTTCTGTATTTATAGGAATATCGGTTGTTATCATTGCAATTGTATGCCTTTTATCTCCGCAACTTCTGTTTGCTTTACTTGTCATTGACATAATATTGTATTTCGTCATAACAGCTATATTCAAAGACTATCTTTTGCTATTGACAAAGATGTAAAAATATGATATATTATGCAGGTACAACAAAGTAAAGCTATGAGCTTTCACCTGTAAGGTATCGTCTGTTACAGGTCAATAGTTTTTCAAAACAGGCAAATGGGGTTTGCTTGTTGTTTCAGACTGTTGATTATGCACGGACGACTAAAAAAGTCCGTGCTTTATTTTATGTGTTTCTTAAAAATGTGTTGGAGGTGCTTTAAGATTAGCAAGCAGGAAATTCAGATTAACGAGGAAATTCGTGATAAGGAAATCAGAGTGATAGATTCAGATGGCGGTCAGCTCGGCATTATGTCGGCTTCACAGGCTCTTGAAAAGGCTGCTGCAAAAAATCTCGATCTGGTGAAAATTGCACCGCAGGCTACTCCGCCTGTATGCAAGATAATGGACTACGGCAAATATCGCTTTGAACAGGCAAAGCGTGAAAAAGAAGCAAGAAAAAATCAGCATATCGTTGATATTAAGGAAGTAAGGCTTTCTCTCAATATTGATACTCATGATTTTAATACCAAGCTCAACCATACGCAGAAGTTCATTAAAAACGGTGACAAGGTAAAAGTTTCAATCCGTTTCAGAGGTCGTGAGATGGGACATCCCGAACTCGGTACCGAAATAATGAATAAATTTGCCGAAGCTTGTCAGGAATTTGCAGTCGTAGAAAAGCCTGCAAAGCTTGAGGGACGCAGTATGCTGATGTTCCTGGCACCGAAGCCTAACAAATAAGCAGAAAAATATTCAAGGAGGACTCTTAATATGCCTAAAATTAAAACACACAGCGGAGCTAAAAAGCGTTTTAAGCTCTCTAAGAACGGAAAAGTTATTCGTGCACACGCTAACAAATCACATATCCTTAACAAGAAGACCACAAAGAGAAAAAGAGGCTTGAGAAAGACTGTTGCTGCCGATAAGACAAATGTAGCAGCTATCAAGATGCTTATTCCTTACAAGAGATAATTACATCTCTTTGTGTATGACTGAAAATTTTAATCATTATCGGAGGTATATAAAATGGCACGTGTAAAGGGTGCGTTGGCAACACGCAAAAGAAGAAAAAAGGTTTTGAAACTTGCTAAGGGCTATTGGGGAGCTAAAAGCAAACATTTTAAAATGGCTAAAGAAGCCGTTATGAAAAGCGGCAACTACGCATATATCGGTCGTAAGCAGAAAAAGAGAGATTTCAGAAGACTCTGGATCACTCGTATATCAGCAGGCTGTAAGGCTAACGGCGTGAATTATTCAACATTCATGAACGGTCTTAAAAAAGCAGGCATTACTCTCAACAGAAAAATGCTTTCCGAAATAGCTATTGCTGATGCAGCAGCTTTCACAGCTCTCGTTGAGAAGGCTAAAGCAGCTCTTTAATTTTGATTTTTACGAAATGCACCTGAGTATCAATAACTTGGGTGCGTTTTTTGATTATACGGGGGAATAATATGAAAAATGTAGTATTGATAGGAATGCCCGGCTGCGGAAAGAGTACAGTTGGGGTTGTACTTGCAAAAATATTGGGTTACAGGTTTTTGGATTCGGATTTGGTGATACAGGAAACCGAAAACAGGCTCTTGCATGATATTATCGAACAGGAGGGCATTGAGGGATTTGAGAAAATAGAGAACAGAATAAATGCGTCTATTGATGTCGAAAAGAGTGTCATAGCAACAGGCGGAAGTGTCATATACGGAAAAGAAGCCATGGAGCATCTGAAGAAAATCGGAACGGTCGTATACATAAAATTGCCTTATGAAGAAATAGCTCACCGTTTGGGCAACCTTGAACAAAGGGGAGTGGCAATAAAAAATGATCAGACCTTGGAGGATTTATATAACGAAAGAGTGCCTTTGTATGAAAAATACGCTGATATAGTATGCGAAGAAAAAAATATGACCATATCACAGACAGCATTTTTTATAAGAGATAAACTGAAAGAATATGATTAAGGGGAATTTCTATGGTCATTACAAGCAAGGATAATGATATTATCAAACGTGTGTCTAAACTTATGTCGAGTGCTTCATATAGGCGTGAAACAGAGAGCTTTGTTGCAGAGGGTGCAAGGCTTTGTATGGACGGTGTTTTGTCGGGGGCGGAAGTAAAGGATTTTTTATATACAAAGAACGGCATGGAAAAATATTCAAAGGAGTTTGAGAAGATATTTTCAGTGTCAAAAAAGAATTATGAGATAAGCGAACAGCTTTTTAAGAGAATTTCAGATACAAATTCACCTCAGGGAATCTTATGTGTATTTAAGACACTTGACAAAAAAATTTTATCGTATACAATAGATAAAAAAGGACGTTATGCGGCTCTTGAAAATATACAGGATCCGTCAAATATGGGTACCATCCTGCGAACAGCCGAGGCTTTCGGAGTGAATGGTGTCATTGTTTCAAAAGACTGCTGTGATATATATTCCCCGAAGGTCGTCAGAGGAAGTATGGGGGCGGTTTTCAGAATAAATGTAACAGTTGCCGGGGATTTCACGGGATATATTGATGAGCTGACTAAATCAGGGATAAATACTTATGCCTCTACTCCGAGAAATGCGGAGGATATAAGAAATGTTGATTTCACGGAGGGCGGAGTAATGCTTATCGGAAATGAGGGCAATGGTCTTAAAGAGGATACTATAAATGTTTGTTCAAAGCGTGTCAGGATAAATATGAAGGGCAGGGCTGAATCACTCAATGCAGCGGCAGCGGCTGCTGTATTGCTCTATTCGCTTGCGGATTGATAATAATAAATTTCTTTGAAAAGCGGTGATTATTTTTGAATGACAGGGTGATATTATGGATATGGCTGCAAAATTGTATAGGATTTTCAAGCAATAAAGCAAAAAAAATTTTTGAATTTTTTGAAAAGCCCGAGGATATATTTATTGCAGATGAAAAAACTATTCGTGAATCCGATATTTTCAGTGAAAGAATTATCGAAAGGATAATGAACAAGGATTTGAGTTATGCGAAGAAGATATATAATGACTGCATTAAACTCGGATACAATGTAATAAGCATTTTTGACGATGTATATCCTCAAAAGCTGAAACAAATACAGGATTGTCCGCTGCTGCTTTATGTTGACGGGGAGATACCCGAAACTGAAAATGTATTGTGTGCGGCTGTTGTAGGTTCAAGAGCTGCAACGGATAGAAGTATGAAAATGGCATTTGATATAAGTGCAGGGCTTGTCCTGAATGATGCGTTGGTAGTAAGCGGAGGAGCTGAAGGTGTAGACACGGCAGCACACAGAGGTGCAATGTCATGTGACGGCAAGACGATATGTGTATTGGGCTGCGGCATCAATGACAATTATCTTATAAAGAATCTTGCCATGCGAAATGAAATAGCAAAGCATGGAGCTGTTATATCCGAATATCCGCCTTTTATGTCTCATCAAAGATATACTTTTATTCAAAGAAACAGGATAATAGCCGGAATATGTGACTGTACTCTTGTTGTTCAGGCAGGTGAACACAGCGGTGCATTGAGCACGGCAGAACAGGCTCTAAAAAATAAAAGAAAGCTGTTTATAGTAAAAGGCAGCGAAAATAATCCTGATTTTACAGGCTCTAATTCCCTTGCAAAAAGCGGTGCTGTTCCTATTGAAAATCATTCTCAGATACTTGATTGGTATAAAAATCCCGATACTGTACAAAAAGAAAATATTGTTGATAAAAAAACGGAATATCATCAAAAAAGCATAAAACAGATGAAATTAAACGGCGTTTTTGAAAAAGATTATGAAGAAGAAAAGAAAATTTTGCCTGAACAGTTGACAGAAAACGCTGTTTTGGTGTATCATACAATTTCGGATATACCTTTTGATTCCGATGACATAGCACTGTCGGCAGGTCTTGATACCAATATCGTGAAAGCGGCTCTGACCGAGCTGGAAATATTCGGACTTATCAGAGAGGTTGTCGGAAAGGGATACATAAGAAAAAAATGATTTATTTTGCGGAGGATTTTTATGTCTAAACTTGTAATAGTGGAGTCGCCTGCAAAGGCTAAAACGATAAAAAAATATCTTGGTTCGGGATATGAAGTTGTGGCATCAATGGGACATATCAGGGATCTGAATCCTAACAGGCTGAGCGTTGATATAAAAAAGAAATTTACCCCTAAATACGAGATAATCAAGGGTAAAGAAAAGCTTGCGGATGACCTTGTAAAGCTCGCCCAAAAAAGCGATTATGTTTATCTTGCAACCGACCCCGACCGTGAGGGAGAGGCTATATCATGGCATCTGGCTTATCTTTTGGATCTTGACCTGAATGATACCAACAGAGTGACATTCAATGAGATTACCAAAACAGGTGTAAGTACAGGTATGAGCAGTCCGAGAAAAATTGACCTTGACCTTGTGAATGCACAGCAGGCAAGAAGAATTTTAGACAGACTTGTAGGATATAAATTAAGCCCGTTTCTTTCCAAGAAGATAAGAAAGGGACTTTCAGCCGGCAGGGTTCAGTCCGTTGCGGTCAGGATAGTAGTTGACCGTGAGGAAAAAATAAGAGCCTTCAAGCCGGAAGAATATTGGAGCATTGATGCAAAGTTTATTCCAAAAGGTGAAAGAAAGGCTTTTTCGGCATCTTTTTACGGTGATACAAAAGAGAAGATAAAGATATCAAACAAAGAACAGGCGGATAAAATACTTGATGAAATGAAAGACGCACAGCCTTTTGTATCAAAAGTCCGTCACGGTACAAGAAAACGTCAGCCTGCACCGCCTTTCATCACGTCAACTCTCCAGCAGGAAGCGTCAAGAAAACTCGGTTTTCAGTCCAAGCGTACAATGAAAGTAGCACAGGAACTGTATGAAGGAATCGACATTCAGGGAATGGGGGCGGTAGGTCTTATAACATATATGAGAACGGACTCTCTCAGACTTTCGGAAGATGCTCTCAAAGCTGCCGAGGAATATATCAGGAACAAGTGGGGAAACAATTATCTTCCCTCAGACGGTGCGAGACATTTCAAATCACGTTCAAATGCACAGGACGGTCATGAAGCTATAAGACCCACAACCGTAACGCTTGAACCCGAAAGTATCAAAGCAAGTCTTTCAAGTGACCAATATAAATTATACAAGCTTATATGGGAAAGATTTATAGCCTGTCAGATGGCAGAGTGCATACAAAAGACAACTCAGGCTGATATAAACGTGAATGACTATATATTCAAGGCATCAGGCTATGTAGTGGATTTTGACGGCTATACGGTATTGTATGTCGAAAGTACGGATAATAATGACGAGGAAAAGGAATCCGAATTGCCCGAGCTTAAAAAAGATATGCAGGTGCGAGTTAAAGAAATGACCCCGAATCAGCATTTCACACAGCCGCCTGCACGATATACCGAGGCTTCTCTGATAAAAGCCATGGAAGAATATGGCATTGGAAGACCTTCAACCTATGCGGCAACTATTTCCACTATAACTTCAAGAGAGTATGTAAAAAGACAGAATAAAACTCTTTATCCGACTGAATTGGGAGAGGTTATGACAAAATTAATGGAAGAACGTTTCCCGAAGATAGTCAACGTTAAATTCACGGCACAGATGGAACAGAGTCTTGATACAGTCGAAGAAGGTGAACGTGGCTGGGTAGACCTGCTGACAAACTTCTATGATGATTTCGATAAAACTCTCAAACAGGCAAAAGAAGATATGAAAGATGTCAAAATCGAGCTTGAAGAAGATAAAACGGACTTGGTATGCGATAAATGCGGCAAGCCTATGGTCGTCAAGTTCGGCAAGTACGGAAAATTCATAGCCTGTTCGGGATTCCCTGATTGTAAGAATATAGTCAAGCTGATAAATACACTGAAAGATATAGACTGTCCGAAATGCGGTGGTTCTGTCGTAGTGAGAAAAACAAAAAAGGGCAGATTATTTTACGGCTGTTCAAATTATCCGAACTGTAATTTTGTATCGTGGTATGAACCGACCAATGAAAAATGTCCTCAGTGCGGAGAGATACTTTTCAGAAAAAAAGGCAAAAAGCCTGCACTTTTCTGCAATACGGAGGGTTGCGGCTATTCCGTTGAAGATACACTTGAAGAAACAGAAATTATACAGACGATAGTTTCACAGAACACCGATACAGAAGAAACTGAATAAAAAATGCCGACTATTGACATTAAAATCAATAGTCGGTATTTCTTTTTAAATTTGATTGGAGGGCGGTGTTACACCGTCGGGACGGTTGATTTTTTCATCATTTCCGAAATAGATATTATACCATACAAGAAATACATAGATAGTCCATACTTTACGGCTGTTGTCCTCTTTGCCGTTGAAATGGTCATCAAGATAGGAAACTATCAAATCGGTATTGAAGAATTTTTCGGCTGTTTCGGATTTGAACATCTCTTTAACTGTATTGTAATATTTTTCATCTTTGAGCCATACTCTTGTGGGAACGGGGAAACCGAGTTTTTTCTTCTGAGCGGTAGCTTTCGGAAGATGTCTGAGAGCCGCCTGACGCATAGCATATTTTGTAGTACCTTTTGCAATGCGGTACTTTGTCGGAATAGTTCTTGCAACTTTCCATACTTCCCTGTCAAGGAATGGTACACGAAGTTCAAGTGAATTTGCCATGCTCATCCTATCGGCTTTGAGGAGTATATCCCCGACCATCCACAGGTTTATATCAAGATACTGCATTTTCGTTACTTCATCATAGCTTTTTACTCTGTCGTAGAACTTCTTGCATAAATCCTGTGGTCTTGTAACGATAGAGTCATCTTTGAGTATCTGTCTTTTTTCGGTATCGTCATACATGAAAGCGTTTCCGATAAATTTATCCTCCGTTTTCCTTGCACCACGCAGAATATATCCTCTGCCTTTTATATGGGGCATTTTTTTGGCAAATCTTGCAAGGGCATAACGCATTTTCTGAGGTATTATCGCCTGATAGAATTTGAATACATGAGGTTCATTGTAAACTGTATATCCTCCGAACAATTCATCTGCACCTTCACCCGATAATACGACTTTAACGAATTGGCTTGCAAGGTTGCATACAAAGTAAAGGGCAATACATGAGGGGTCGGCTAACGGTTGATCCATGTGATACTGAACTTTCGGAACCGTTGACCAGAATTCTTCCGAGCCTATGAGATGGGTATGATGTTCAACGCCTATCTCCTTTGAGAGATTTTCAGCCCAGCTTATTTCATTGTATTTTTCACCGAAGTCAAATCCGACTGTGAAAGTCTTCTGGTCGGCAAAATATGTTGAAACATAGCTTGAATCGACACCGCTTGAAAGAAAACATCCGACTTCGACATCACTTATTTTATGTGCATTGACGGAATTTTCAAAAGCCTTTTCTATATTATCAACAGCATCATTGACTTTAAGATTTTTGTCAGGCTCAAAGGTTGCTTCAAAATAGCGTGTTGTCTTAACTTTGCCGTCACGATACCACATATAATGTCCCGGCAGTAAGCAGTAAATGCCCTCAAAGAAAGTTTCGGGAGGCACAACATACTGGAATGACAAATAATTATCCAATGCTTTATAATTGAATTTCTTTTTGTATTTAGGAAATTCAAGTATACTTTTTATTTCGGAGGCATAAACAAGTTCATTGTCAACTATGGCATAGTGCATGGGCTTGATACCGAAAAAGTCTCTTGCGATAAATACCGAATGGTCTTTTTTATTGTAAATGGCAAAACCGAACATTCCACGAAGTCGGCTGAGGAGCTTTTCGCCCCATTCCTCAAAGCCGTGTATAAGGACTTCCGAATCGGTTTGGGTACGGAATTTATGTCCGAGTTCGACAAGCTCTTTACGCAGGTCTTTGTAATTGTAAATTTCACCGTTGAAAGTAAGGACAAGAGTTTCATCTTCATTGTAGATAGGCTGATGACCGCAGTCAAGGTCTATGATACTCAGACGTCTGAAACCCATTGAAATATTATTATCTCTGTCTTTGTAATAGCCGAAGCTGTCAGGTCCTCTGTGAGTGATGACATCAGTCATATTTTCAAGGACTTTGTCCCTGTCGGGGACATCTCCGGTAAAACCGCATAATCCACACATAATTTCAGGACTCCTTTTTTCTTTTTTCTTAATATAAACTAAATTTTAACACATAAAAGCTGGATTTTCAACTGAAATATTTTTTGGGCTGAAGTGATTTACTGCTGAAAAATGGCGATTTATGTATTAATAAGTACAAAAAAATATAAAAAAAGATTCTTTTTTCAAAGTGATTTTACAATCTTTTATAAAATCTATGTCATTTTGTGCAATATTGATTGAATTTATAAAAAAATCATTGTATACTATAAGATAAAAAAGACGGAAAGAAGTGGTGTTATGCAGGCTTTGAACAAGCTTGGAATTATTCTGAAAAGGTTTTTCAACAGTATGCAGAGTTTCAGGTTTGTATTTTTGGCGGCATTGTATTTTGGTCTTGAAAGAGTTTCTAATATTGCCGTATTCGTGATACTTTTATGGTCAATGTACCTTTTTGTAAAAGAACTCATACTTAAAAAAGGAATAAGAAAAATAAGATACAGGAATATATTATATTTGTTTTTAGGATTTGCATTGCTTACAGTCGGAATACACTGTGAGAAAAATTTATTTGATAATTTAGTGATGATATATATAATATCAGTATATTTTTTCCAGATATGCGGTATATATTCGGAAAAAAGCAATATCAGATGCAGAAAAGAACTGAAATCAATACTTCAGTTCATAGTTATTATAACCAGCATTGCTATGGTGGTCGGATTTATAGGACTGGCTGTATTTCCTCACGGACTTCAATGGAGAGAGTTTAATTTTATCCTGTATGAAAGCAGGTTTGTAGGTTTATTCTTCAACGCCAATGTAACAGGATTCTATGCGGCAATGGCAGTTATAGGATGTCATATTCTCTGGAGGATAATAAGGGCTGAAAAACAGCTTTCCGTCAGAAGAAAAATTTTATACATATCGTGTATTGCCGTAAATACAATAGCGTTGTTTCTGTCGGATTCAAATGCGGCACTTTTATTCTTGGTGTCATACTGTTCATTTGCAATGTTCTATATAATGTTCAGGGACTTCGGCAAAAAAAGAATGTACGGTTTTATCCTGAGAATACTTGCGACTGTACTTTCATTTGTCGTGATAATAACATCACTTGTATTTTTCAGAGTCGTTACACAAAGTCAGGTATCTCTTGCGATAACTTCCGGTCAGTCCAGAACTGAACTTTCAAGCGGTGTTGTCAAAGAGGATGGAGTTGTAGGTCTGAAAGACGACGATTACAGGGAAAATATTTTCGGTCACGAAAATAAAAATATTGACAGCGGAAGATTCAAGATATGGGAACAGTCAATGCAGATGATGGAAAAATTCCCGCTTTTGGGAGTAGGCAAGGCAAATATAAGAGATTATGCCAATGAGTACATAGGCGGACTGCGTTATGATGACCTGCATAACGGAATGATAACTATATTTGTAAGCTACGGTGTTGTAGGAGCAAATTTATTTATAGTTTTCGGCATACCTGTACTTATAACATCATTCTGCATAGCCTATGTGATATATTCCATGTTTGAAGTTTCGCTTCTTGTTGACTGTTCATACAGGGTACTTATATTCTGGCTTTTAGTCGGATTTGGTATGAGTTATGTTCAGAAATACCGCTTGCAGGCAGAAATCGACGGTGATACGGCAGACCAGTCAGTTACCGATTTGCCGTCAATTATCGTATATATCCGTGAAAGAAGGAAATTAAGACGTATGCTGAAAAAAGAATTGAAGATGATAAAAAATGCAGATTGAATCGAAATTCTTATTGTAAAAAACGTCAGAATAGTTTATAATATCTCCATGAAAGAATTTTCGTGGAGGTATTTTTTATGAAAGACGGATTTTTGCGAGTTGCGAGTGCGACACCACATATAAAAGTTGCAGACTGTACGGGAAATTCTCAGAAAATCATTGCTATGGCAAAAGAGGCGGCTGAAAACGGTGCATCTCTTGTAGTATTCCCCGAACTTTGCATTACAGGCTATACCTGCGGAGATTTATTCTTGCAGAGGGCTTTATTGAACTCCGCACAAGAAAATCTCAAAGTCATTATCAAAGAAACAAAAGAATTGGATTGTGTAATATTGGTCGGAGGGGAGTTGTTGGGATTAGTGCCGAAAAAATATATCCCGAACTATTCGGAATTTTATGAGTTAAGGCATTTTACACCATCAAAAGATGAATTTATAAATATGGACATGTTCAGTGGTGAAGATGCTCAATTTACTGAGATTGGAAAAAATGTTATTTTTCAGTGTGTGGAAATGCCTGAATTTAAATTGGGTGTTGAGATATGCGAGGATTTATGGACGGCTGAACCCCCTTCGGGAAAATTGGCTCTGAACGGTGCAACGATAATTGCCAATCTTTCGGCAAGTGATGAAGTTATCGGAAAGGCTGATTACAGGCGAATGTTGGTTAAATCCCAGTCGGCAAGACTTCTTTCAGCGTATGTTTATACAAGTGCAGGACTTGGCGAAAGCACACAGGATTTAGTTTTTTCGGGACACAATTTAATATGCGAAAACGGAAGTATTTTAGCGGAGTCAAAGAGATTTACCACGGGAATCATATATGCAGATGTTGACTTGCAGAAAATGGAAAATGAACGTGCCAAAGCCAATACATTTGTCGGTGAGGACAATTGTGAGAAATATGTTTTTCACTTGCCTGTGAAGGATTTGAAATTGAACAGGCATTTCAGCAAAACGCCGTTTGTGCCTACAAATAAATCCAATCTTGATGAACGCTGTGAGGAAATTCTCACAATTCAGGCAACGGGACTTGCTACGAGAATACAGCATACAAATGCGAAATCCGTTGTAATAGGCTTGTCGGGGGGATTGGATTCGACACTTGCACTGATAGTGGCGGTTCATGCTATGGATATGCTGAAACGTGACAGGAAAGATATAATTGCCGTGACAATGCCGTGTTTCGGTACGACAAAGCGTACAAAGAGTAATGCGGAGATATTAGCCGAAAGTTACGGAGTTTCATTCAAAGACATAAATATATCAAAGGCTGTCACACAGCATTTTGAGGATATAGGACAAAGCATGGAAGTCCTTGACGTGACTTTTGAAAACGGTCAGGCAAGAGAACGCACACAGGTATTGATGGATATAGCGAATAAAACAGGCGGATTTGTCATAGGTACAGGTGATTTGTCGGAATTGGCTCTCGGCTGGGCGACCTACAACGGTGACCATATGTCAATGTATGCTGTCAATGCGTCTATCCCGAAAACTCTTGTACGTCATCTAACGGCATTTGAAGCGGAACATTCGGAGGGGGATTTGAAAAAAGCATTGCTTGATATACTTGATACGCCTGTAAGTCCCGAACTTTTACCGCCCAAAGACGGAGAAATTTCACAGAAAACAGAGGATTTAGTAGGACCTTATGAACTGCATGACTTTTTCTTGTATTATCTTGTAAGACAGGGATTTACACCGAAAAAGATATTCAGATTAGCGAAAATAGCCTTTGACGGTATATATGACGAGGAAACTATCAGAAAATGGCTCAAAACATTTTTGAGGAGATTTTTCTCACAGCAGTTCAAGCGTTCATGCCTGCCTGACGGTCCGAAAGTCGGTACAGTTACACTTTCACCGAGAGGTGATTGGAGAATGCCGAGTGATGCAGTTAACACTGAATTTGATTTTTGATATATAAAAATGCTGTATGCTGAAAAAATTTCGGCATACAGCTTATTTTTTTACTTGATATCCTGACGGTTGAAAATGATTATTCCGAGTATCAGGAATAAAACTAAATATATCGGAATTACAGTGAAAGCGATATATATATTATCGTTCTGATAGAGAGTCTGTACGAGTGTTATTGTATCGAATATCCAGAACTTTACAGCCTTTTGTACCCATTCAAAACCGAATGTCAGTATTCTTACAAAGATAGATACAAATATCGGGATAACGATATTGAGGGCTATCGCAAGACCTGTTTTTTTGGAAATAACGGATATGAACATAAATACAGCGGTCAGGGCTATATACAGACCAGAATATGCAAGTACCATGAGTATCATCTGTTCATCACTTACATCCGTTGTAAGGTCGAATTTTATTGCGGCAACGATACCGCCTCCTGCAAGATATGCTATTACGGTGATAGCCGTAGATACAACACAGGAAATATATTTTGATGTATAGACTGATGTTCTTGAAAATCCCCTTGAAAGAGTATTCTTGAAAGTGCCCTCGTTGTATTCCGTGCCTATATATACGCTTATTACTATTGCGGAAAATATGATAAGATTTCCGTCAGAGAAAAGAGTATTTATATACTGCCAGAATACTTCCTGCGGAAACTGCGACAAAAGCTGTTTTGAAGTGTCGCTGTCCATGCCGATTGTCTTTAAGAAGGAAAACACCATTTGATAGTTTGTCGTATCGGTCATATTGTTCCATGCGGCATCATAGAGAAATGTCATGGACATTCCCGTTAAAAATCCTATAACGGCACATACCCATAAAGTACGGCATCTCATAAGTTTTTTCAAATCTGATAAAATAAGTCTGCCCATATTTTTATTTCCCCTCCATTTTTCTGATGAAGTATTTTTCGGCACTGTTTTCATCATTGGAGATTCCCGAAACGGTCACACCTGCATTGAAAAGAGCATTTGTCAGTTCACCGATATTATCTATCTTTGACTTCACGAATATATTATTTTTATCACATTCGATATTCTCTGAGCCTGTATTAAGTATTTTGGCGATTATCTCGACCGACTTTGCTGTATCACTTACTGTTATAACAGTCCTTGAACCGCATTTTTCGGCTAATTCCTGAGATGTGATTTCTTCAACGAGTTTTCCTGATGATATGATACCGTAACAGGTAGCGATTTTTTCAAGTTCACCGAGGATATGGCTGGAAATGAAAATAGTCTTGCCTTGATTCTTCAAGTCGAGCAGAAGTTCTCGTATATCAACAATGCCTGTCGGGTCAAGTCCGTTTATAGGTTCATCAAGTATAAGAAAGTCCGGATTTCCGATAAGTGCAATGGCAATGCCGAGACGCTGTTTCATACCGAGGGAAAAATCCCCTGATTTTTTCCTGCCGGTATCTGAAAGTCCGACGGTTTTCAGAATATCGGGGATAGTTTTTTTGTCTGTTCCGAGCATAGTGCAGTAAATATCAAGATTTTGTTTTGCGGTCATATTCCTGAAAATAGCGGGACTCTCAATAAGACTGCCGACACGCTTTTTTGCAGAACTGATATTTTCTCCGTCAAAGAGCCTGAAAGAGCCGTCGGTTATTCCTGTAAGACCGAGTATCATTCGTATAAAAGTAGTCTTGCCTGCACCGTTTTTTCCGACAAAGCCGTAAATATCTCCCTGATTTACCGTAAGAGATACACCGTCAACGACTTTTGTATCGGAATAAACTTTAGTCAGACCGTCAGTTTGAAGTACGTTCAAAAATGTTCACTCCTTTTTAATCATTCTTTTCTTCTATTTCAATAATAATTCTTGATTTTTCAAGATACATTATCCTGAAAACTTCGCCACGCTGTGAAGCATAGTGCATTTTTGCAAATTCATCAATATTAAGTGCTTTTCCGTGAATATATCCGTCATCCAATTTTATCCTGTAATTGACAGTCATCTGAAAATATCCGTCCTCCATCTCAAAAACGGGCACTAATTCGGTTGAAATATATGCACGGTTGTCAATGTCGGTTTGAGCGAGTGACTGTAATTTCAGAGGAAAGCCTTTTATCTGTTTTTTAGCCGTTTCCCTTGTCATGCAAAAACTCCTTTTTAAGAAGATATTTTTTGTCCTTATCGACCCTGTAAGAGTCACAGATTTTTCTTACAGTGCGTTTGACGGTCAAAGAATCAAATTGACTTATAAAAGACAAAGTTTTTTCGGGGAATTTTATGTAACATTCAGCCAAAGCCCATGCAACTCCCATTGAAGAATAATATTTTTCGGTGTTTATCTCTGTAAGCAAATAGAGAACTTTGTCTATGTATCCGTCATTTATAAAGTGTGACAAGAGCATCACGGCACAGAAACGCTGTTCAAATTCATTTGGCGAATGTGCATAGGGCTGTAAGAACTCCCATACAAGCTCACGGTTTTTGAAAGTGAATTTCAGTGTATTGCAGAAGCTGTCACAGACAGCCCAGTTGTCTATTCTCGGAATGAAGTCTGAAATATATTTCAGTCGGTTTTCGGCATCGGTTTTCATATATCCTATTATCATTCCACGGAGCATAGTTTCCTCATAGTAAAAATCATTTTGAATATTGAGAATATCAAAATTCTTTGAAAGTTCCTTTGCATAAGCCCTGAGTTTCGGCAGACGAACTCCCAATATATTTTTAGTATCGGGAACTAATTTTGAATGAAATTCTGTGTATGCGTTGTCGGACATGGAAATCAATTTTTCTTTGACTTCATCATTCACGTTTATCACGCTTTCTTTTGATAATGCTCCTGACTACGGAAATGATACTTACGATTCCCAATGTGATACCTAAAAATATAAGGACTTTTGCTTGGTCGGGATTATCTGCCATGCTTCCGAATCCGCTGAGAGTTATCCATGTTCCTCCGCCTATACCGCCGAGAAGTACCAATGCTCTTGCAATATATCTTGTAGCTTTCGATTTATCCGTCATGGTTTCCTGCAAAGCCATATCGACACCTTCCGCAAGACCTTCCATTGCACTTCCGGCTAAATCTTCACCTACATTATCAAGTAAATCACTCATAATAGCTCCTCCTTTTAAAAAATTTATAATTATTTTTTATTTTCATATTTTTTTATTTCATTTATAAAGTCCTGTCCGTAGCGTTTTATTTTTATTTCACCGAAACCGTATATTTGAGAAAGTTCATTGAGATTTTTAGGTCGATATACTGCCAATTCCTGCAAAGTCCTTTCATGTGCTACCGAATATGTAGGTACTCCCGAACGATTTGCGAGAGTTACACGGAGTTTTTTGAGCCTTTCAAGAAGTACACTGTCTATGTCAAAGGTTTTCTTTGAGGGATAGGCGTTTATCTTTTTATAGGTTTTTTCTTTTTCCTTGTCACAGAAACTGCAATTATTGCATGGAGGAATATATTTTTCCCCGAAGTAGTTCAATATTCTCTTTCGCAGGCAAGTCGTTGTTGAGGCTGAATAATATGTCATCAATTTCAATTTTTCAAGCTGTATGTCGATATGTTTTTGAAGTTCAACGGGGTCGGAATCTTCATTTTCACCGCTTTTCCGTATGAGAAATTCATTTATTTTGATATCACGGCTGCAATATAGCAAAATACATTCGGCAGGTTCACCGTCACGCCCTGCACGACCTGCCTGCTGATAGTAGTCCTCGATATTTGCCGGCATATTATAATGTATGACATAACGCACATCGGGTTTATTTATTCCCATACCAAAGGCACTTGTTGCGACAATTACCTTTGCTTTGTCATATATGAATTCATTTTGGTTAAAAGCTCTTTCATAGTCGGGCATACCTGCATGATAGGGCAATGCTGAAATATTGTTTTCCTGCAAGGTATTTGCAACTTCATCAACGAATTTTCTTGTCTGACAGTATACTATCCCTGATTTATCGGGATTTTTCTTTATATAATTTATAAGAAACTGTGTTTTGTTCACGGGAGTATATACTCCGAAATAAAGATTCCGGCGGTCAAAGCCAAGACTCATTGAAAAAGGATTTTTCAAATCAAGCTGACTTATGATGTCTGACTTGACGATACTTGTGGCAGTTGCAGTAAATGCGGCAATGACAGGTCTTTTTGGCAGTTTTTCTATAAAATTTGCTATTCGTGTATAGCTCGGACGGAAATCATGTCCCCACTGTGATATACAATGAGCTTCGTCAACGGCTATGAGAGGGATATTCTGATTACAGGCGAAATCCAAGAAACTTTGAGTTTCAAGCCTTTCGGGTGCAACATAGATTATTTTATACATTCCTTTTTTGGCATTCTGAACAGCAAGTTCTATCTGACGTGGTGTCAGTGAACTGTTGAGATATGCTCCCCGTATACCCATTGAAATAAGAGTTCGTACCTGGTCTTGCATCAAAGATATCAAAGGAGAGATAACAAGCGTTATCCCCTCAGCGCAAAGAGCAGGTATCTGATAGCAAAGGGATTTTCCTGCACCTGTCGGCATTACGGCAAGAGTATCCCTGCCTGATATGAGCGAATTTATAATATCCTCCTGACCTTTTCTGAAAGAGTCATAGCCGTAATATTTTTTTAGTATATCATGGATATCCGCCAATAGATTCACCTTCGATGTATGTATATTTTTTTATATCTATACTGTTCTCGAGAATATCAAGAGTTTTATTTTCGCAAATATATTCCTTTTGCTTTTTTGAGAGCTGTTTTATTCTGTATTCAAGCCGAGATGCTTCCGACCTGTCATCACTGACAAATACGGCAAGAATTTTTACAGGCTTTCGGGAACGTGTATATTTTGCCCCTTTGCCGGAACAATGCTGTCTGAACCGTCTTTGGATATCATTTGTAATGCCCGTATAAACGGAATCGTCTTCACATCTCAGTATATAAGTATAGTACATTTTTTATCTTTTGTGCATTTCCTCATGGTCTGCTTTTACTGCTTTGTATAATCTTACACAGTCCCAAAGGGAATTTGTAGGAGTAAGAATGGCTTTCAGGTCAACTCTGCCTGCACCGTGTTTTTTGAGTGAGCGTATCAGTTCATCAATATCTTTTCTTGCAAAGCCTGCCATTACGAGCATTTCATCATCAAATGTTTCTTCAGCTTCACCCTCGATTATCATCTGAAATCCCGGGATTTCTGCAAGATATCCCAATACCTGATTGAAGTCTTTTTTATCTACTACTTTTATGCCTGTTTTAAGAGGCATGACCGCTCTTTTTACGAGCGGAAGTCTGTTTTCGTCAAAATTGAAAAGTAAAACGGTCTTTTTCATATAAATATCACCTTTATATACAAAAATTATGAATTATGAATTAATCTCAGTCTGTGTCGAGTTTGAGGACAGCCATGAATGCTTCCTGAGGTACTTCGACAGTTCCCAACTGACGCATACGCTTTTTGCCTTCTTTTTGTTTTTCGAGAAGTTTCTTTTTACGGCTGATGTCACCGCCGTAGCATTTTGCCAATACGTCTTTACGCATAGCCTTGACGGTTTCACGGGCAATTATTTTTCCTCCGATACACGCCTGTATAGGCACTTCAAAAAGCTGTCTGGGGATTTTCTCCTTGAGTTTTTCCGCCATCTTTCTTGCACGGCTGTACGCCTTGTCAGCGTGGATTATGAATGAAAGTGCGTCAACAACTTCACCGTTGAGCATGATATCCAGCTTGACGAGCTTGGATTCCTCATAGCCTGCTACATCATAGTCAAATGACGCATAGCCTCTTGTACGGGATTTGAGGGTATCAAAAAAGTCATATACTATTTCGGCAAGCGGAAGTACATAGTGTATATCCACACGGTCGGCATCAATATATTTCATATCCTTGAATACACCACGCCTGTCCTGACAAAGCTCCATGATATTTCCGACATATTCGGACGGTGAATAGATATGAGCGTCTGTAATCGGTTCTTCCGCCTTTGTTATCTGTGAGGGGTCGGGATAATTAGTCGGGTTGTCGATATATTCAACCGTACCGTCATTTCTTGTTATCCTGAAGATAACGCTCGGTGCGGTCGTTATCAGGTCAAGATTATATTCCCGTTCAAGCCTTTCCTGTATTATCTCCATGTGGAGAAGTCCCAAAAATCCGCATCTGAATCCGAATCCGAGTGCAACAGAGGTTTCAGGCTCAAATGACAGTGCAGCGTCATTGAGTTCGAGTTTTTCGAGAGCTTCACGCAAATCGGGATATTTTGCACCGTCAGCAGGATAGATACCACAGAATACCATAGGCTGAACTGCACGATAACCGGGCAGCGGTTCGGCAGCCGGATTATTTGCAAGAGTGACGGTATCGCCTACACGGGCATCACTTACCGTTTTTATGGAAGCGGCTATATATCCTACTTCACCGGCATATAAAGCGTTTGTCGGTTCAAGGCTCGTTGCACGCATGAAACCACATTCGACAACGTTGAATTCAGAGCCTGTTGCCATAAGCTTTATTGTATCACCTACATGAAGTGAGCCTTCTTTGACACGGACGTATATTATAACACCTTTATAACTGTCATAATATGAATCGAATATCAGAGCCTGCAAAGGCTTTTCATCATCTCCCACGGGCGGAGGTATCAATTCAACTATCTGTTCCATTACGTCATGGATATTTATTCCCACCTTTGCGGAAATACACGGAGCGTCTTCGGCAGGAAGCCCTATAACATCTTCAATTTCTTTTTTTATCCTGTCGGGTTCTGCACTCGGCAGGTCTATTTTATTTATGACGGGGACTATCTCAAGACCGGCATCAAGTGCAAGATATGTATTTGCCAATGTCTGAGCCTCAATACCCTGAGAAGCATCCACCACCAAAACAGCACCCTCACAGGCCGCAAGTGAGCGTGATACTTCATAGTTGAAGTCAACGTGACCGGGAGTATCTATTAAATTAAAAATATATTCCTCACCGTCATCAGCGTTATATACAAGTGTAACGGCATGAGCTTTTATTGTGATACCTCTTTCACGTTCAAGCTCCATGTTGTCAAGAAGCTGATCTTCCATGTCCCTTACAGCGACAGATTGTGTTTGTTCAAGTATTCTGTCGGCAAGAGTAGATTTTCCGTGGTCTATATGGGCGATTATACTGAAATTTCTTATTTTGCTTTTATCCAAAATCATCCACCTGCTTTTTTATAAAAAATTATCCAATATATTATAACATATAACAAGTATGTTTGTAAATCAAAAAACTTTATATAAAAATTTCTTTTCGAGTCACTTTAATGTCACTTACAAGGAGTATATTATAGCTGTACAAAAGATAAATGAAATTTTTGTGGGAGGAATTTTCTATGGAGATATTAAAGGCCGAAAATCTTATAAAAACGTATACAATGGGTGAAGAAAAATTCAATGCTGTTGATGATATATCATTCACAGTGGAACAGGGCGAATTTGTAGCGATAGTCGGAGCAAGCGGAAGCGGTAAAAGTACCCTTATGCATATGCTGGGCGGTGTTGACAGACCTACAAGCGGAAAAATTTTTATTGACGGAAATAACATTTGTGAGCTGAATAACGATAAGCTGGCAATTTTCAGAAGAAGACAGATAGGCATTGTATATCAGTTCTATAATCTTATCCCGATACTTACGGCAGAGGAAAATATAACACTTCCTGCAGACCTTGACGGCAGAAAACCCGAACCCGAAAAACTTGAAGACATTATGCAGACCTTGGGCATTGCCGATAAAAGAAAAAATCTTCCCAATGAACTTTCGGGCGGTCAGCAGCAGAGAATCTCAATAGCCCGTGCATTGATAAATGACCCTGCAATACTTCTTGCAGATGAACCTACGGGTAATCTTGATTCAAAATCCACAGGCGATATAGTAAGTCTTTTCAAGATGACCAATCAGAAATATAATCAGACTATCATCATGATAACGCATAACCTTGAGATAGCAAAAGAGGCTGACAGAGTTATCCGCATACAGAAAATAATGCAGAAACTGACAATAAAGAATCTTCTTATGAACAAGGCTCGTACTCTTGTGACTATCATAGGAATACTTCTTTCGGCAGCTCTTATAACGCTTATTGCCGGTATGGCATCTTCGGTTCAGCAAACAGCCGTAAATTATTCCGTTCAGGCATCAGGCGATTATATTGTCCGGTTTTACGGAGATTTCAAAAAGATAAAGCTTGATAATTACAAACAGAACAGAGATGTATCAAATGTGTATGCAACAGCAGATTTAGGTGTTGCCATGAATGAGTATTCAAAATATGAAACAATGCCTTATGTTGTTGTAAAAAGTGTAAGCGAGGGTGGCTTTGAAAACTGCTTCAATGCGAAACTTAAGGAAGGACGCTATCCCAAAAATACAGATGAAGTCGTACTTTCGAGCAGCTTTGTTTCAAATACGACAAAGGAATATAAAATAGGCGATACAATAAAATTAAATCTCGGATATGCAAGTATAACGGTAACCGACTATTACATTGATGAAACCTCCGAAATATCGGAACAGGCAGAAAAAACTTCAAAAACTACAACATTCTATACACCTCACAGAGAGATAAATTACTATGGGGATATGGAACTGACACCACAACTTGAAAAAACATATACGGTTGTCGGAATACTTGACAATGTTTCAAGAAGCATTGACATAGACCCTTACAATTCAAGCTTTACATATATCTATACAGCTTATGATGCAAATACAAAGGATATTGTTCCGTATTACACCGGAGAAAACTCCCAAGGACAGTATGATGCTGATATATTTTTACAGTTTACACCGCAGGGTGAACAGAATTATAAAAATGTCATTGCCGATATATTGGGAATAGATGATCCGACAGAAGTAATCAAATATATAAATGGTCAGGGTAATAATTTATATGAAATTATTTTTGCCAACAATATATATAGTTTGGACATCAATCATTCGATACTTCATACAAAAATGATAGAGCTTTCACTTGAAGAAGCATTTATGATAGTATCGGCTCTTGTGATAATATTCGGTATAGTTATCATATCAAGTATA
>CACZZB010000024.1 GCA_902785555.1 uncultured Ruminococcus sp. | reverse complement strand
AGCTTAACTTCTTCATGATACACTCACCTCTTTTTTAGTGTACCATATCTTTTCTTAAAAGTTGTTAACAATTTGTTTACTCATTCAAAAACCCTGGTATTTTATTTAGTTCCGAATATCCTGTCGCCTGCATCACCGAGTCCTGGACATATATAGGCATTTTCATTCAGACATCTGTCAAGTACTCCGACATAAAGCTGTACATCGGGGTGTGCTTCGGTAAATGCCTTTACACCTTCGGGAGCGGCTACTATGCACATACATTTTATAGTCTTACCGCCACGGGCTTTTATTTCATTTACCGCATCTATAAGCGAACCGCCTGTGGCAAGCATTGGGTCGGTAACAATAATAAGCCTGTCTTCAATGAAATTCGGCAGCTTGCAGTAATAGGTTTGCGGCTTGTGGGTCGCTTCATCACGGCACATTCCTATATGACCGACCTTCGCACTCGGAAGAAGTTCCAATATACCGTTGACCATTCCAAGACCTGCTCTCAGTATCGGCACAACAGCAGGCTTTTTTCCGTCAAGTACAGGCTGTACGGTGTCTTCGATAGGTGTTTTTATTTCAACATCCCTTGTTTTCAAATCCGACAATGCTTCATATCCCATAAGCATAGCTATTTCTTCAACCAATTTGCGAAATTCATTGGTACCCGTTCTCTCATCTCTGAGCATTGTTATTTTATGCTTTATCAACGGGTGATTCATATAAAATACTGACATTAATATTACATCTCCTTAACAAAAAGCCGAGTATCATTTTTTAATGAAGTGACACTCGGCTGTAATTATTATTAATTTTTAATCAAACAAGAATATCTCCCTCAACAGGACCACAGGCTGCATTTGATTCATCTGTATCAATGTGCATAGCAGGAGCGAATCTCGGACTTACTCTTACAACTACATCACCGAATATAAGTTCTCTGCCGTCTTTGCCTGTCTTGACGCTTACTATCTGCTTATCTTTCAAGCCGAATTCTTCAGCAGTTTTTGGGTCAAGGTGGATATGTCTTTTGGCAGCCATTACACCACATTCAATTTCAACTTCGCCTTTTGGACCGATGAGTTTACATCCGGGTGTACCCTTAACGTCACCTGATTCTCTTACAGGAGCTGCAATTCCGACTTTACGAGCTTCCGAAAGTGAGAGCTCAACTTGGTCATCGGGGCGTACAGGACCGAGTATCGAACATACAAGTTCACCCTTGGGACCTACAACCGTTACTTTCTCAAAACAGGCGAACTGACCGGGCTGTGAAAGGTCTTTTTTGTTTGTGAGAGTAGCACCTTCACCGAAAAGAGTTTCAAGAGTTTTCTGAGTTACATGAACGTGACGTGCAGATGTTTCAACCATAATTTTCATAGCAAAATTACTCCAATCTTTTAAAAAAATCTATATATCAATTTTACAACTGTTTTGACAAAAAGTAAAGAAGTAAATAGATTATTTGCAAAAAATACTTTTCATTCTTCATTTTTATAAGTGTGGTCGCAGACTTCTTTTATCTTCTCCTGCAATTTCAGGAAATCCTCAAAAGCCGCAGGCTTATTGTTGGGATTTCTGAGAAGTGCCGCAGGATGAAGTATCGCCATCATCAGAACACCGTTCTTTTCAAAGAAAATACCGTGTTCTTTCGTTATCTTGAAATCGGGCTTGATTATCTTGGCAGCCGCAATTCTTCCAAGACAGACTATTATTTTCGGTCGAAGTATCTTGAACTGTTCACGCAGCCATTTGATACATTCATCCTGTTCTTCGGGGAGAGGGTCACGATTCTGAGGCGGGCGGCATTTCACTATATTTGCGATATAGATATTCTTTTTTCTGTCAAGGTCAACAGCCGCAAGCATCTTATCGAGAAGCTGTCCGCCACGTCCGACAAACGGCTCTCCCTGCAAGTCCTCGTTTTCGCCAGGACCTTCTCCGATGAACATAACTTCAGCGTCATCAACGCCTGTACCGAATACTACATTAGTTCTCGTTGAACAAAGTCCGCATTTCTGACAATTCAGACATTCTTCCCTTAATTTAGCAAATTCCTGATTTTTTTCCGACATAAAAAAACCTCCGCTTTTTGTTTGATGATATTATTTTATCATATAACAAAAGCAGAGGCAATATTTTTTTATCTTGTTAATGTCCCTAAAATTCATCTGAACATGACCATAAAATATGCAAGCCAGAATATATGGAAAGCGTTTATCACAGCATAGTAGGAAAATATAAATGCCAGAAGCATTTTTACCGCTTTTTGACGGACAGGCGGTTTTAATGATATTCTTATATGAAGATACAATAAAAGCATCATAGGCACGATACATTTCAGGATAAATCCTCCTGTCCCCTGAATATCCATGCTCAGAAGCGGATTGACTTCAACAAAAAGTCCGCTTGATACAAGTACAAGCGTAAAAAGATAATCCGACAGATTCAGAACATATATCCAGAACAAATAATTATCATACTGATTTTTGGAAATTATAAGAGATATATTCTTTTTCATAAAAAAATTCCTTTTCTGCAATTAAAAAATTGCGTTAAAATATTGACAAAGTATTCGGTTTTATTGTAGAATTTAGATGTATTTTTTTATTTTTTGGAGGGAAAGTTTATGTCTAAAATACCGTTTATCACAAAAGAAAAAGCTGAAGAAATTATCGCTGAATATCCGACTCCTTTTCACATATATGATGAAAAAGGCATCCGTGAAAATGCACGAAAACTCAAACAGGCATTCTCATGGAATAAAGGTTTCAAAGAATTTTTCGCTGTAAAGGCTACCCCTAATCCGACTATCCTCAAGATTCTCAAAGAAGAAGGCTGCGGCACTGACTGCTCATCTTATTCCGAGCTTCTCATGAGCAAAAAATGCGGATTCAAAAATCCCGAAATAATGTTTTCTTCCAATGACACTCCATTTGAGGAGTTCAAGTATGCAAATGAGATAGGTGCAATAATCAATCTTGATGACATAACACATATTGATATGCTCAAAGAAGCGTGCGGTATTCCCGAAACGATAAGCTGTCGTTTCAATCCGGGCGGAAAATTCTCTATTTCCACAACTATCATGGACAATCCCGGTGACGCCAAATACGGCATGACAAGGGAACAGATAAAAGAGGCTTTCATTCGTCTCAAAGAACTCGGTGCAAAGAATTTCGGCATACATTCATTCCTTGCAAGCAACACCGTTTCAAATGAATATTATCCGACACTTGCAAAGATTCTTTTCCAACTTGCCGTTGAACTCAAAGAAGAAACAGGCGTACATATAAGCTTTATAAATCTTTCGGGCGGTGTGGGAGTGCCTTATACACCCGATAAAGAACCAAATGATATTCTTGTTATCGGTGAGGGTGTCAGAAAAGTATTTGAAGAAGTTCTCGTACCGGCAGGAATGGAAGATGTCGGCATATATACGGAGCTGGGCAGATTCATGCTTGCCCCCTACGGTCATCTTGTAACAAAGGCTATTCATGAAAAGCACATCTACAAAGAATATATCGGTGTAGATGCCTGTGCGGTAAATCTGATGCGTCCTGCAATGTACGGTGCATATCATCATATAACCGTACTCGGAAAAGAAAATGCTCCCTGTGACCACGTTTATGACGTTACAGGTTCATTGTGTGAGAACAACGATAAATTTGCCATTGACAGAAATCTCCCGAAAATAGACATGGGCGATATTCTTGTAATACACGATACAGGTGCACACGGTTTTGCAATGGGCTATAACTACAACGGCAAACTCAAATCCGCTGAACTTCTTCTCAGAGAAGACGGTTCTGTCGTTGAGATTCGCCGACCCGAAACCGTTGAAGATTATTTTGCAACTCTCGACAATTATTGGGATGTTATCTAATTAGAAATTAACAATTAAATTTTTATAAATCCGTTTTTGAACATATAGGGGGAATTTTCGTGAATGTAAATATGAACATTAAAACAAAAAATCTTCCTTCAAATTTAAAACTTTTCAAGACAGTAACATGGATACTTGCAGTATTGACCGTACTGACTGCCATTTATCCACCGATATATTTCATGTGCAGTGAGAAAGTCGAGGGAACAGTTATCCGTACCGATTATTCGGCTGAACTTCATACTGTTGTTATTGAATATTATTTTGACGGAAAAAGATATACCATAACAGAACAGGATACGGGATATCAGTATGACCACAAAATGACTGAAGGCGAAAAAACAGATGTCTATTGTCTGCGTTTTCTGCCGTCATTTGCCGATACTGTCGGATTTATTTTAAACGTTTATTGGCTGACAGGGATTTTTGGAGCAATATTTATCTTATTTCTGTTTATGACGAAAGCCTCCAATAAAATTCCGAAAGACCCAACCTTAAAGAAAACCGAATAGAATTTCAAGTGGGAAGTATAAAAAATACTTCTCACTTTTTATATTATTGTGCAAATACTCACCATTTATTATTGTAAATTTTATACAGTTTCCACACAAAATAATTGCAAATTATGATTGAAAAAAATAAATCCGTAATATATAATTATAATATGCTTTTGGCTGAAAGTATTTTTTATCATAATGAACGGAGGTCTGATCTATGAGTTTATTAAAAAAATGTATAGCTGAATGTATAGGTACATTCGTACTTGTATTTTTCGGCTGCGGAACGGCAGTTGCCGTACAATGCAGCGGAATGAATCCCAATGCCGCATATCTTATGACAGCACTCGCATTCGGTCTTGTAATCGTTGCAATGGCTTATTCGATAGGCAATATATCGGGCTGTCACATCAACCCTGCTGTATCTCTTGCAATGCTCATAAGCAAAAAAATGACAGGCAAAGAATTCGGTGCTTATGTCGGCTCACAGTTTATCGGTGCGATAATCGGCGGTGCTTTCCTCGCAATGTTCTTCGACAGAAACACAGGTCTTGGTACAAACGGTGTTTATGCAAATGACATCTGGGCTACACTCTTTATTGAAATCATTCTTACATTTGTATTTATCATAGCAATTCTCGGAGTAACTTCAAAAATATCCAACGGTTCGGTTGCCGGAATAGTTATCGGTCTTACCCTCACACTTGTACACATTTTCGGCATTCACTTCACAGGTACATCAGTTAATCCCGCAAGAAGCTTTGGTCCTGCAATATTTGCAGGCGGTGATGCTTTCGTCAATGTATGGATATTCATAATAGCTCCGCTTGTAGGTGCAGCTCTGGCAGCTTTTGTATATAACTATCTTTCTGACGGTATGCCGGAAGAAGCTCCCGCTGAGGAAGTTCCTGCTCCGTCTGTTCCCGTAAAGAGCGGTCCTACAAGAAGCAATAAAAGCAAAAAAAGAAGAAGATAATCCAAAAAACAAAATCCTTTCAGCCTAAAAAATAAGAATAAGCAAACGGCAGTTTTAAATATCTGACGTTTGCTTTTTTCGTAAGATCCGGAGGATGACGGAAATGAAAAAAACTATTATTTTTTCTTTGATAATATTCTTTATATATTCGTTTGGAGTATATGCGGATGATGATGAAATATCCCTGCAAATTTATCTGAGAGATGATATTAAACCAGGTAAGGCTTTTAATTTATATCTTTCCGCTGAAAGCACAAAAAATATTGCAGATAAGAGAATAAGCATTTCATACGACGAAAATATGCTTGAACTGAAAAATATATCTCTCGAAAATAAAGATGACAATGATATTTTCTATTACAACGACAATAACGGACAGGCTGATATCATCTGCATAGATGACGAAAACAAGGATATCATCCTGAGATTCCGCCCGAAAGATGACAGTACAGACTATACTTTTGAAACTTTCGTATATGAAGCGTGTGACAGTGACGGAAATTATATCAATGCTGATAATATATACAGATTTTCACTGAATGTCGGTGACAATGATAAAATAACACAAACTCAGACCGTTTCGGAACATAAAACTGTTGCCGGACATTCTTCAAAAGAAGCTGAAAGCAGACCCGATTCATCAGTAAATGAAGACTCCGAAAAAAGCCAAAGCGTATATCACATAACACACACGGACAATGATAATAACGGTCAGAATAATTTTCTGCTTTTCGGGGGTGCTGTCACGGCTGTATCACTCGGACTCGCATTTGCATATAAAAAAGGCTTCAGCCACGGAAAGGAAACCGAAAAAAAATCCGAATAAAATCCTTGTTTTTTCACAGATATTGGATTATAATATAGTGTATTGTGTAATTTTTTGCTGAAAGGAAATTTTTATGGATTGGACCGAAATTATAGCAGAAGTAAATTCAAAGGACATTGAAACAGCCGGAAATATCGCCAACATGACAGTGCCCTACGGGATATACATTGAAGATTATTCCGCTCTTGAACAGGAAGTTCTTGAAATAGCCCATATAGATATGATAGATGAAGAACTTCTCGCTCAGGACAGGACTAAAGGAAAAGTACATATATATATAAGTCCCGAGGATAATCCCAATGAAGCGATATCTTTTCTGAAAGAGAGATTCAATGCCGAAAATATAGAGTATAAGATATATTCAAATGACTGTGATGTCGAGGCTTGCCTTGAAAATTGGAGAAAGTATTTCAAGCCTGTAAAGATAGGAGAAAAACTTCTTATCCGTCCGATATGGCGTGACGATTACGAGAAAGACGGAAGAATCATTCTTAATCTTGAACCGGGACTTGCTTTCGGAACAGGCACTCATGAAACCACAAGATTATGTTTGCAGGCACTTGAAAAGTATATCAAAAAAGACTGTACCATGCTTGATGTAGGCTGTGGAAGCGGTATACTTTCGGTTGCGGGACTGCTTTTGGGTGCAAAGTCGGCTGTCGGCATAGATATAGATGAATTAGCCGTCAAAGCGTCGGTTGAAAATGCAAAACTCAATGATGTATCGGAAAAATATACAGGCATACACGGAAATTTAGCCGATAAAGTTGAGGGCTGTTTTGATGTTATAACGGCTAATATAGTTGCCGATGCCATCATAATGCTTTCGGCTGATATCGAAAAACACATGAACGAAAATACCGTCTATATAATGAGCGGTATAATAGATTCAAGAGTTGATGACGTTCTGACCGCCCTGCCCGATACACTTGAAGTTATAGAACAGTATGAGGAAAAAAATTGGCTTTGCCTTGTCGCAATGCTTAAAAAATAATATCGGGGGAAATACTAAATGAAAAACAAAGATACTTCCAATTTGATTTTTTCTGCATTTCTTGTAACGGCTTTTATAATATGCTCGTACTTTTTCTCGATACTTATACAGGATTCGGCAACATTCGGAGATACCGTCAAAACACTTCTGATGTCATGCGTATATGCTGTTTTCGGCTTAGTCCTGTTCTATGCTACGAGAGTCGGTGACGGCAAACAGGTCAGAAGATTTTCTCTTTCTACTCTTTTGATAATGGTTCTGCCGTCATTATATATAGTTATCGCAGGTATCACAAACATTCCTTTCTCGGAACAGCTCAATGCCCATCCGCAGATGATAAATTTTGCGGCAGTCGCTTTCGGCTACGGTATACCGTATACTTTTCTGAGCGGATATGAACTTGATACCACTCGCAAAAAAGAAAATAACAGTGAAATTATCGCTGAAACAGATGGAAAGTCAGACAGCGATGAAAATAATAATCTATCTGAACAAGGAGAGAATCAATAATGTCAGAATGTACACATGATTGCAGTTCATGCAGTGAAAACTGTGAGTCAAGGGACTTGACAGAAAAACTGAATCAATTCAGCAAAGTAAAAAAAGTTATAGGTATTGTCAGCGGCAAGGGCGGTGTCGGAAAATCTATCGTCACTTCACTTTTAGCCGTTATGTTCAACAGAAAAGGCTATGATACGGCTATCCTTGACGCTGATATAACAGGTCCGTCTATCCCGAAAGCCTTCGGTATCAAAGAAAAAGCCATGGGTTCGGAACAGGGAATACTTCCTGCCGTGACCGCTTCGGGGATAAAAATAATGTCCGTCAATCTTCTTCTCGAAAACGATACCGACCCTGTAATATGGAGAGGTCCCGTTCTGGCAGGAGCTGTAAAACAGTTCTGGACAGATGTAGTATGGGGTGACGTTGATTATATGTTCGTTGATATGCCTCCCGGAACAGGTGATGTTCCGCTGACAGTCTTTCAGTCCATCCCGCTTGACGGCATTATCGTTGTAACATCTCCTCAGGACCTCGTTTCAATGATAGTTGAAAAAGCCGTTAAAATGGCACAGATGATGAATGTTCCGATACTCGGTGTAGTTGAGAATATGAGTTATTTTGTATGTCCCGACTGCGGTAAAAAGCATTATCCTTTCGGTGAGAGCAAGCTCGAAAATATCGCAAAAGAATACGGGCTTGAAATTCTGACAAGACTTCCAATAGACCCCGCAAATGCCAAAGCGTGTGATGCAGGCAAGGCAGAAAGCATTATAAATCCCGATGCCGAAGATGCTTCGGCAAAACTTGAAAATATAATAGGCAAACTTTGATTTAATTTATGAAAATCCTTCCACCTTGTCGGATGGGGGATTTTTTGATATAATTTACAATTCTTTGCATACAAATGTTTTTATTCTATTTTTAATGGGAAAAATAAAAATATAATTTTATGTGTCAAAATTTATGTTGAATTTAAAAATAAATGACTGTATAATCAAATCATACAAAAGATGAAAGGAAATTCAGATGGCAGAAAATATATTTTTATTTATAAGGGATTATTTCAGAAAAACAGACAAACTGCTATGGGCACTGGTATTTATCGCATCACTGACAGGGTGCTGTCTGATAGCAAGTCAGCAGAGATTTGATACAGTGGATTTTTTGAAAACACAGATAATTGCCGTAATAATAGGCATCTTATGTGCGTTTATAATATCGCTTATAGATTATGGCACTATCGCAAAATTCTGGTATGTGACAGGGGGAGTCGGACTTCTTCTTACCATACTTGTATTTTTTATCGGTATACAGATAAACGGCACTGATGATACAGGCTGGATAAGACTGCCTTTCGGAATAACCTTCCAGCCATCGGAGCTTACAAAAATATGCTTCATACTGACTTTTTCAAAACATCTTGCATATCTGTCCGAAAAAAATAAGCTCCACAGCTTCTGGGGAGTTCTTACACTTCTCATTCATGCGGCAGTACCTGTTGTATTGATACATTTTCAGGGAGATGACGGTGCTGCACTTGTATTTGCATTGATGTTCGTTGTGATGACATTTGCGGCAGGCGTTCAGATACGGTATTTTATAATATCACTTGTTGCCGTGGCAGCCGCATTGCCTTTTGTATGGACAGTTGTTTTGAATTCGGAACAAAAAAACCGTCTTACGGCATTATTCACCTCAGACGAATCCATGTTCCGCACATACGGCTGGCAGCAGTATCAGGGCAAAGTTTCGATAGCCTCGGGGGGGATATTCGGCAAAGGACTATTTAACGGTCCGAGAGTTGCAAGAGATATCGTTCCATATCAGGAAAATGACTTTATATTCACCGTTGCAGGCGAGGAGCTTGGATTTATCGGCTGTTCGGCAATACTGATATTATTTTTTATAATACTTTTCAGACTTTTGAAAAATTCGGCTCTTTCACAGGACGCTCTTGGAAAAAATATCTGTATGGGATTTTTCGCTTTGATAGGCGTACACGTTCTTATAAATTTAGGAATGGTTCTGGGAATACTTCCTGTTATCGGCATAACACTTCCGTTTTTCAGTTCGGGAGGTTCATCGGCAGTATGTTCGTATCTTGGAGTAGGACTTGTACAAAGTGTATATATGCACCCCAAAGTTCAAAAAAGTTTTTCATTGAGAGCCCCAAACGCCAAAAATAACAGAATTTTTGTGTAATTGGCACTAAAATTCTATACTGAAACTGTTGACATAAACAAAGAATTCTTTTATTATTTATTCTGTAATATTCTTTATTATAACAGAGGGGGATATATTAATGTCAGCAGATGCCGACAGTTTTGATTTTTTTATCAGCTTTGAAGGAAATATTACAGCAACGGTGATTGTGATATTATGCTTTATTATGAGCTTTTTCTTTTCCCTGCTTGAAAGTGCCGTCAGATTATCGGGTGATTTGAAGCATACGGACGAGAATGACGAAAAAAAGATAAAAAGAGCTGTCAGACTTAAGGAAAATTCAGATAAATACGAGATTTATGCACAGACGGGTTTTATAATGACAAATACCTTGGCAATGATTTTTTCCTTTCTTGCATACGTACCATATTTAAATGCTCTTTTTGAAAGAGCGGGTATGATAACAGTCGCTTCACAGATATCGGGATGTATTTCGGTTTTTGTATTGTCATTTGCAGTATCGCTGATACTCGGCAGATTTGTTCCTCAGAAACTTGCTTCGATAGATCCCGAAAATACATTGGTCAAACATTCGGTATTGTTTGATACAATTTCTTTTATAGTTTCACCTTTCGGGAAAATGTGTTCGGCAATTGCAGGATATATTGAAAAACTCTTTGGTCACAGTGCCAAAACGGACGAGAAGTCAAAGACAGAGGAAAAAATATTGATGATGGTCGATAAAGGCGAAGAAAACGGTATTATCGAGGAAAATACCAAAAGTATGATTGAAAATGTTTTTGATTTTGATGATACGGCAGTCAGAGAGATAATGACCCACCGAAAAGATGTTGTTGCCGTAGACGATAATACCAAGATAACCGAGCTTGCAAGAACGGCTATCGAAAGCGGATGTTCAAGGATACCCGTATATCACGGAGATATAGACAATATCACAGGTATAATATATGTCAAAGACCTGCTCAGATTTGTAAGTACAAATGCTCCTTCGGAAACTATCGGAAGTGACATGATAAGAGAAGCCGTATTTGTGCCCGAATCCAAAAGATGCAGTGAAATGTTTGAATATATGACCAAAAGAAAAATACAGATAGCGGTAGTCGTTGATGAATTCGGCGGAACGTGCGGTATAATCACGATGGAAGACCTGATAGAATCCATTTTGGGAAATATTCAGGACGAATATGACAACGAGGAAGAAGAAATAAAGAAAGTCAATGAAAACAGCTTTAAAGTTGACGGTGCAACATCGCTTGATGAAATAGGCGACCTTACGGGAATAGATTTTGACAGCGAGGAAGACGACACCATTGCAGGAGTCATGCTCGACAGGATGGGACAGATACCCAAAAGCGGTGAGCATCCGTCAATAATGATAGAAAATACACGTTTTACCGTTCTGGAAGTAGATAACAGAAGAATATCAAAGGTTCTTATTGTAAAGAAAGATGAATCTGAAGCTGTATCTGCCGACTGAAAAAACTTTTACAAAATATTCGGATAAATGGATTTATCTTTGGAAGTTTTTTGATGGATAGTGTACTTTACATTTCTGTGTATTTTGTTGTATGATATATATACAAAGGCAATAAGATTTTCTTTTTTGTATTGAAACGGAGGTTTTCACAATGGCAGAAGAAAAGGAAAAAACAGAAGAATTGAAAATCGAAAGCGAAAAGACTTCGGAAAACAATAATGACTCAAAAGAAGATGAAGTCGTATTTGCAACTGTCGAACTTCAGTCCGGTACTTATAAAATGGATGATAACTATGACGATAAGTATGAAAGCAAGGAAGAAGACAATAAAAATAAAAAGCGTAAATTTCCCGTGATACCCGTAGTAGCTTCTGCTGCTGCATTGTGTGTTGCGGCATCTGTGGCAATAGTAGTCATGTCACAAAGCAATAATAATATCGTCGCTCCCGAAAACAGCACTTCAATCGCTCAGCAGTCTGACACTACAAAAACAGAATCGGTAAAAAGCTCCTCACAAGGAACAGAGGGAAACAACGATCAGCCGATAATCATAGAGCATCCTATCGAGATAAGTCAGATAGATACATCAAGCATCGTATTCGGAAACAATGTGACGGTAGAAGGAGTAGAGCTTTCGGGAAAGACTCTTGCACAGGCATTTGACGCTATGCAGGACAAACTCAGGTCACTTCGTGAGCCTATATCCATAAATATCGAATGTGAAGGAAAGAATGTTTCACTGACACAAGATGATTTTGAATATGAAAGCGACATAGCAAACGTTCTCATGCAGGCTTACCATTACAGCCGAGGCGAATTGTCATCTCCAACTGTCGTTACAACGAGAAACGGTGATACAGTAGACTTTAAAGTTACATCAGCACTCAATAAGCGTTCCGTAAGCGGTGCAGTCAAAAAAGCAGCGGATACATTTGACATATTGCCCGTCAATGCAAGCGTGACAAAGTTCGACCCCACAAAAACAGAAAAATTCACGTATGCCGACGGCAAGAACGGTTTTATGATAAATCAGAAGGAACTTTCCGACAAGATAGGAAATATCCTGAATCTTACCAAAAAAGACGGCTCAATAAGCATAAAGAAAAATGAAACGCCTTTTGAGATAACACTGCCTATATTAAAGGCGAATACAAAACTCATTGCATCAACTTATACAACCGCCGCCAATGTATGGGCATCAAACTATAATATGGAGCTTGCAATAAAGAGTGCGAGCGGTACGATAGTAAACCCCGGTGAAACATTCTCATTCAACAAGATGACAGGTGATACAACAAACGGTTTATTGGGATATATCCCGTCAACTGCCATTGTACGAGGCGAATATGTACAGTCATACGGCGGCGGTATATGTCAGGCTTCAACGACATTGTATCTTTGTGCACTCAGAGCAGACATGGAGCCTGTTGAACGCTGGGCACACGCATATCCCTCGGTATATGCTGACAGAGGTCTTGATGCGACTGTCGATTACGGCAATCTTGATATGAAATTCAAGAATACAAAAGACTATCCGATATATATAGCAACTTACGTTTATGATTATGATTATGACGGATTGGATGAGCTTCTTGTTGAAATGTACGGTCCTCTTTCAACGGAGTATGACGAGATAATCCCCGTAGGTTGGGTAAGCTCGGCAGGTTATGACGGATATTATGCAAAGGGTGCAAAGGTATATTTCAAGAACGGCAAGGAAATAAAGAGAGTATTCACTCCGGGTGGTTCTTATGACTATAAATATGATACTTACAGCTCAGCACTTGCAAGAATCCCTGCCGACCCCGATTTCGGTCCGAAAGACGTAACGCCGACTATGAAACCGCCGGCTGTATTCTCACCCAACGGCTGCGGCAGCAATGCTCCTGTAGCATACGGAAAAGCAGCGGAATACCTTGAAAAAGCAAAGAATGAAAAAAACGAAAAGAAGCCCGAACAGCAGTCATCGACAGCAAGCAGCAAGCCGGCTGAGCAGTCATCGGAATTACCGGCTGTTTCAAGTCAGGTGTCGGAAACATCATCGGCAGCACCAAGTCAGGAACCTCAGCCGAGTCCTCAACCCAGTCCTCAGCCAAGCCCTGAACCGAGTCCTCAGCCAAGTCCGGAACCAATCCCTGAGCCGAGTCCTCAACCAAGTCCTCAGCCAAGTCCGGAACCAAGCCCTGAGCCGAGTCCTCAACCGAGTCCCCAGCCAAGTCCTGAACCAAGCCCTGAACCGAGTCCCCAACCGAGTTCCGAGCCAACTCCTCAATCGAGTCCCGAACCAAGTCAGGAGTCTGAGCCAAGTCCTGATGATGAATCTTCCGAAGCTGAATCACCTGTATCGGAATAAGTTTTTATGAATAAAAATCCCTCCGTGATTTTTTGAAATTGCGGAGGGAATAATATTTTAATAGGGGAGGGAGATTTTTGTGAAATTTTCGAGAATATTTTTAAGTATATCAATATCATTAGTGATGATAATAATACCGTCATGTACAAAGAAAATTTCTTCTCCGAATGAACAGACAATATATTACAGGGTCACAGATGAACCCGTTACGCTTGACCCTCAGATAGCAAATGACGATTCATCAAGGCTTGTTATTATGAATATATTTGAGGGACTTGTGAAATTGGATGATAAAAACAATCCTGTCAGGGGAGCGGCTGACAGTTGGAAAATGAATGATATGGAATATGTGTTCCATATCAGGGATAATGCCAAATGGAGTGACGGCTCACCTTTGACAGCAGATGATTTTTTATATGGCTTTCAAAGGACTTTTATGCCGATTACGGGTTCACAGACGGCTGAAACTCTTTTCTGCATAAAAAATTCGGAGAAAATAAAAAAAGGACAGCTTGATATGTCTTATCTCGGAGTATATGCCGAAGATGAACATACGCTCAAAATACAGCTTGACTATCAAAATCCGCAATTTTTTTCACTTCTTGCAACACCTCCTGCAATGCCCTGCAAAAAGGATTTTTTTGAAAGCACCGCCGGACAGTACGGTCTTGAATATGACAAGATAATCTCAAACGGAGCTTTTTATGTTTCAAAATACGGCTGGGAACATGAAAAATATATACGTCTTTCACGAAACGATAACTATGCAGGGGAACACGATGTTATCCCAAAAGGAGTAAATATAGATATATCCGAAAGTCCCGAAGATGTACTCGATGCAGTCATAAACAAAGAAATAGACTGTTATTCAATGGATATTACCGGACTTGAACAGGCTAAGAAAAACAAACTTAATCTGACATCATTCAATGATACTGTTTGGGGAATCTCTTTCAATCTGAAAAACGAGGTCTTTGAAAAGACCGATATCAGAAGAGCTCTATTGCAGTCACTCAACAGAAAGTATATTTTAAGGAATTTGCCCGAAGGCTGTACACCTGTTGAAGATATAGTGCCCGAAACCGCAAAGACCGATAATATCACATACCGTTCATTCGTAGGCAGAGGTATGGGGATAGAATTTTCGGAAAATGCAAAGGAGTATTTCAAAAAAGCAGTCGATAACCTTAATGCTCATGATGAAGATTATTATTGGTATTACGACTATGATGAAACAGAATTTCCCGATATAAATATCCTTTGTACGGATGAACCGTCAATACAGCCTGTTGTGAATAATATCATTGCAGCGTGGAATAAACTGACGGGAAAATACGCCAATAAAACACCTGTTCCGAGAAATGAGCTTATGGAGAAAATATCATCGGGAGATTATCTTATAGCGATAGCACCGTTAAGACCTGACGGTGAAAGTCCCGTTGATACACTGAAACTTTTTATGAGCGGAAATGAAGCCAATACAGCAGGATTTTCTGATAAAAATTATGACAGCCTTATATCCGATATTATCCTGAAACCCGATAATACAAGTATCAATAAGATGATACAGGCGGAAAAATATCTGAATGACAACGGGATATTTTATCCTCTCTATACGGAAAGCCGTTATTATATTTCAGCGGAAAATGTCAGGGGAATAATATTTCATCCGTATGGTGCGGAAGCGGATTTTTCAAGAACCGAAAAAACGGAAAAATAAAATATTTTTTCAAGATTTTATGACATAAAAATCAGCGTTCGGGATATATATTTTACTTGTGCGAATTTTTTAACGGAGGTATGTATATATGCTTGAACCTGAATTTATGAGAATGAATGCCGACAGAAAATCAAGGGAAATAATTATCGGCAAATTGCTGACAGACTATGGATTTTTGTCAAGGGATACTATTGGTGAAAGCAGATGTTCAAGACCGATAGACCTGCTTTGTATCGGAAACAGACAGAAACAGGTGTTATTTACAGGTGCATTTCACGGAATGGAATGGATAACATCTCTGATACTGCTGAAATTTCTTGATGAACTTTGCTTTTCTGTAATGACGGGGAAAAATATGTGCGGAGTCGGAGTAGGAGCAATGCTGAATCAGAGGGGACTTGCAGTAGTGCCGTGTGTGAATCCCGACGGCGTAGAAATACAGATACATGGTTCGGAGCGTGCCGGAAATTATCGTGAACTCGTTGAAAAAGCGAGTAAAGGAGATACTCTTAAATGGCAGGCAAATGCCGCCGGTGTTGATATAAACCACAATTTTTCCGCAAATTGGGATAAACTGAAAAGGCTTGAACTTGAAAATAATATAAAACTGCCTTCCCCGACAAGATACGGCGGAGAATTTGCCGAAAGCGAGCCCGAAAGCCGTGCGATAGCATCATACTGCCGTGCGGGAAATATAACCCATGCACTTGCTTTTCACAGTCAGGGAGAGGAAATATACTGGAATTTCGGTGACTACAACGACCCCGAAGCCCTTAAAATGGCTAAAATACTTGCATATTCAAGCGGATATAAAATAGCTCAGCCGACAGGTCTTGCAACCGGAGGAGGCTTTAAAGACTGGTTCGTGGAAAAATTCCGCAAGCCTGCATTTACGATTGAAGTAGGCATGGGAGAAAATCCGCTGCCCATAAGCGATTTTGACGACATATACAATAAGATACGTGAAATGCTCGTTCTGGCGGTCATAATTTAAAATTTCTGTTGATAAAGCCGAAAGTTTGTGTTAATATATTCCTGAGGAAGTGTTTAAAGTGAAATTGAAATATAAATTTTTATTTATGCTGATATTGTCAATACTTATCATCAGTTCATGTTCTGAAAAAAATACGGAAACATCAAAGGATTTACAAATATCCGAAATATCACAGATATCCGAAGTGTCTGATATTTCGGAAGCCGCTGAAAGTTCTGACGAAGAAAAAAGCCGTGAAACGCAAAGTTCACAGGAAGAAAGTTCCGAAGATGTTTCAGCGGAAATTTCCGAAGAAACTTCTGAAACTGCAGAAAGTTCAACGGATAAAGAGAGCAGTGAAGATGAAAGCTCCTTTACTGATGAAAACAGTGACAGTGCATATTTCTTTGATGATGAACAGATAGTAGAAGACTACCACACTGCACAGACATTCACGGATGACGAAACATTTAACGAATCATTCAAAGATAATTCCATTGATAAAGAATGTTCAGATAAAATGAAAGAAGCTATCAGCGAAACAGATATGAGAACCGTTATCGGTGAATATACCGAAAAATGGAAAGAACAGTCACAGACGGCTTATGAAAAGCTGAAAGAACTTCTCGGGGATAATCGGAGTGAGCTTGATAAACTTGAAAAATCTCAGGAAGAATGGCTTGAAAGTATCGAAGAAAAAAGAACGGAATTTTATGATACCGAGAATATCCGTCAACTTGGTACAATGGGGCTTTTGAGTGCAGATACCGCTATGATGAATTATTATAAAGGCAGAGCGGCAGTTTTGTATCAGCAGATATTTGTGCTGACGGGGAATATGGAGGATATCTGATGAAAAAATTTTATATTTTGCTTTTGGCTGTTTCAGCGGCATTTATGCTGTGCAGCTGCGGAGCGTCCGAATATTCAAAGGATGAAAGCTATGTCGGGAATATAAAAAATTTAGTGAATACTTCTGTCGAATATACAAGAATATGGCGTGAAAAAGATGAAAGTTTTGATTACAGTGATACAGAATCTTCAAAGGAATATATAAATATCCTTGATAAACTTTGTCAAACATACAGAAAAATTCTGATGCTTCAGCCGACAGACAAATTTGATGAAAACGACACCGATATGAAGGAAAATATCCGAAAGATAATTGCGGTTACATCTCAGATAAAAAGCCATGTAAGATATTCCGTTGAAAAAGCGGATGACCGTCTTTTCCAAAAAGAAAAACAGGAACTGTTTGATAAATATGACGAGTATCATAACGAAGTCACTATGGCTTCGCAATATATACAGACCTTTTGGAGAAATGCCTGAAAAAAGCGATACACCGAAAAATGATAACGGTGTATCGCTCTTTTCAGTTTTTGTGTGAAAATCTTTTTTCGATTTCGACAACAAACAGCGGTACTATCGAAAGCACAGCTACGATAAGCCACTGCAATGAGTTCAAAGGAACTGCCTTGAATATTTCCGCAAGAAACGGTATTGATATTACCGATATCTGCATGACAAGTCCGATAATAAATGCAAATACCAGCTTTGCATTTCCGAATATGCCTGTTTTGAAAATGGAATGTTCACTTTTGAGATTGAATGAATGTACAAGCTGACTTATGCTCAGTACAGCGAAAGTCATTGTACGACCGATAACGGGTTCATTTGATGTATCAAAAAATACCCGTCCTATCGTAAATGCCAGAAATGCCAATGCCCCTATAAAACAGCCCTCAATGATGATATTTCTTCCTGCACCGCCCGAAAAAATACTTTTCTTTGTATCGGACGGCTTTTTCATTATATCAGGGTCAGACGGCTCTACACCGAGTGCAAGGGCAGGCAAGGAGTCTGTTACCAAATTCACCCACAAAAGCTGTATTGCCAGAAGCGGTGACGGCAGCCTGCACAGAAATGCACATAATACCGTCAGTATCTCACCGATATTGCTTGAAAGAAGAAAATGCACTGTCTTTCGGATATTTTCAAATATTCCCCTGCCCTGCTCTACTGCTTCGACTATCGTTGAAAAATTATCGTCTGTCAGTATCATATCAGCGGAATTTTTGGCTACATCCGTTCCGTTTATACCCATAGCACAGCCTATATCCGCACATCTAAGAGCCGGTGCATCATTCACACCGTCACCTGTCATTGCTGTGACTGCTCCCCTTGACTGAAATGCCTTGACTATCCTCACCTTATGTTCAGGCGATACCCTTGCAAATACGGTATATTTATAAATATCCCTTTCAAGCTCATTTTGAGGTATCATGTCAAGCTCATTTCCCGTAATTGCCTTGTCACCGTCTTTATAAATGCCTATCTCCTTTGCAACGGCACGGGCGGTAATTATATGGTCACCTGTTATCATAACTGTATGGATACCTGCTTTACGGCACATTGCAACAGCCGATTTCGCCTGAGGTCTCGGGGGGTCTGTCATGCCTATCAGTCCGCAGAATATCAGATTACTTTCAAGCTCATTTTCCTTTGGCATGGTCGGACAATCCTTATATGCAACGGCTATGACTCTCATAGCCTGCTGTGCAAGTGAATTATTTATTGATGTTATACGGCTTTTGTTCACAGCGGAAATATTGATTCCTGTCCTTGAATGTGTACACAGTGATAAAAGCACATCACAGGCACCTTTTGTTATCACACGATAACCGCCTGTATTCAGCTTATGCACTGTTGTCATTCTCTTTGACTTTGAACTGAACGGAATTTCATGTACTCTCGGAAATTCCCTGTCAAGAGTATTCTTATACTTTCCTGCACTTGCACAAGCTGTTACGATAGCGGTTTCGGTAGGGTCGCCTTCGGCTTTGAAAGTATTTTTATTTTCCGAAAATATAGAGTTATTGCAAAGTGAAGCAAGGGATAATATAAAAATGCCGTCCGAGGAATTTGCATTGACAGTCCCGTTTGTTGACGATACATTAACGACTGTCATCTTATTCTGAGTAAGAGTACCTGTCTTGTCGGAGCATATAACACTTGCACTTCCGAGAGTTTCGACAGCCGGCAGATGTCTTATAATAGCTCTGTGCAGAGCCATTTTTCTGACACCCAATGCAAGAACTATTGTTACAACGGCAGGCAGTCCTTCGGGGATTGCGGCTACTGCAAGACTTATTGAAATCATAAACATTTCAAGAGGCTGAACCTTTTGTATAAGTCCAAGAATAAATATCACAACGCATATTATCAGAGCCGATATTCCAAGGATACGCCCTGTTTTTGCAAGACTTTTCTGCAATGGCGTATCGGGAGTTTCTTCGCTGTCTATCATTTCGGCAATTTTTCCGACTTGTGTATCCATACCCGTTTCAACAACAATGGCTTTTCCGTGACCCGATGTTATGAAAGTAGATGAAAACAGCATATTATTCCTGTCGGCAATAGGAGTATCTTTGGGCAGTATATTATCACAGTGCTTGTCTGACGGTACAGACTCACCTGTCAGTGCAGATTCTTCTGCTTTGAGTGATGAACTTTCGATAATACGGCAGTCCGCACATATCAGGTCACCCGATTCAAAGGAAATGATATCTCCTCTGACCAATTCATCAGACAGTACGGTAATCAGTTTACCGTTCCGGATAACTTTTGTATGGGGTGCAGACAGCTTTTTAAGAGCATCAATAGCCTTTTCCGCCCGACATTCCTGAACTGTTCCGACAACGGCATTCAATATGACTATTATCAATATCATAATGGGGTCGATAAAATCCCCGTCACCCGATACAAAAGCGGTAACAAACGATATGCCTGATGCTATCAGCAGGATAAGCACCATAAAATCCTTGAACTGAGAGAGGAATTTGATAAAAATACTTTGTTTTTTCTTTTGAGTAAGGGCATTTTTTCCGTATTTGTCAAGACGGCTCTGGGCCTGAGAAGACGAAAGACCTTTTTTTATATCCGTATCGAGATTTTTACAAACTTCACTATAACTCATATTGTGCCAATCCATTGAATTTCACTCCCGTTAAAAAACTATATAAAATATATATACTCAAGAAGCGGTTTTGATTCATTCTTTATCCAAATTTTCATTTCGGCATATTATATATTCAGGGGTGAAATTTTGGGTCTTACGGAAATATTTTTATTAAGTATAGCATCAAGCATAGACGCATTGAGCGTAGGTGCATCATTCGGTTTCAAGGGAATAAAAACGCCTTTGAAGTCAAAGATAATAATATGTGTCATATCATTTGCGATAATATTGTCGGCAGTTGTTTTCGGGGGATTTCTGAGGAATTTTATTTCTGATACGACAGGAAAGATAATAGGAGCTGTATTATTATTTGCATTGGGAATATATATGATGATAGGTGCATTTTGCAATAAAGAGCCTGTGGAATGTGACAGGGACAAATCGTCAAATATCGACTATAAAGAAGCGTGCTTTATGGGTATCGTGCTTTCGGCTGATTCCTTTACGGCAGGATTAAGTGCAGGCATGGCAGGCGGAGCGGGATTCTTTATACCTGTAATGTGCGTGATATTTCAAACTACATTTTTAAGTTTAGGAGAGTATTTTGCAAAGCATATTTCGGTATATATCAATAAAAACCGTTTGGGGATAATTTCGGGACTGCTTTTGATAATAACAGGTATTTTAAGGATTTTTATATAAAAGAATTTAAATCCCGACTTGCACACGGCACCTAAAACAGTACAGTATCAGTGCGATTTATATGTGTATATTTCTTGAATCGGGATTTTGAAAATTCCAAAATATCATTTTTGAATTGCTAAAAGATGCTTATTTACTGCACTTTTGGGTTTGATTAGAACAGAACAGGTGCTGTGTGCAAGTCGGGATTTAAGAATTTAATTTATATTCCTTTATGGCTGAATGGTCATTTTTGCCATAAGGGAATTTTTTTTATTATTGACAGCAAATATTTTTTGTGATATGGTAAAAACAGCTTAATAAATGAAAGAAAGGATTTTTTGCATGAATAAAGAAATTGAAAGTCTTATCGAAAATATCGAAAAAATAATTGTCGGAAAACGTAATGCCATTACACTGGTCATAGCCGCAATGCTCTCCGAGGGTCATATACTTATCGAAGACGTACCCGGAGTCGGAAAAACAAGGCTCGTTTCGGCTCTGGCAAATTCCGTTGACGGACATTTCAACAGAATACAGCTTACCCCCGATATCATGCCGTCCGATATAGTAGGCTTTTCCATGATAGACCCAGCAACAAAGCAAATGAAATATCAGCAGGGTGCAGCTATGTGTAATTTTCTTCTTGCAGATGAGATAAACCGTGCATCACCGAAAGCTCAGTCAAGTCTTCTTGAAATAATGGAGGAACATCAGATATCCCTTGACGGCAAAACTATGCCATTGCCCTCCCCTTTCATGGTGCTTGCAACTCAGAATCCCGTTGAAACATACGGTACATATCATCTTCCCGAAGCACAGATGGACAGATTCATGATGAAAATATCAATGGGCTATCCCTCGCCCGAAGAAGAACTTGATATCATCAGCCGTTCCGAAACAAACAGCTTTACCAAAAAGCTTGACGCTGTAATGACTCTAAATGATATCAAAGGCCATATTGAAAATGTCAAGAAAACCGAGTGCAAGGAGAGTATCAAGAAATATATCGTTGATTTGCTGAATGCTACAAGAAATTCCGATTTGATAAAATTGGGAGCATCTCCCCGTGCAGGAATAGCAATGCTCAAAGCTGCAAAGGCTGTTGCCTATATAAACGGAAGGGACTATGTTGTTCCCGATGATATAAGATACATTATGCCGTCTGTCATCTCGCACCGACTCATGCTTTCGGCAAAAGGAAAAGCCGCCTATGACAATTCCGAAGATATTATGAATGAAGTTGCAAAATCGGTAGCAGTACCTGTAAGATAACTTTGGTGATGAACTATGAAAGATGAAACAGTAAAAGAAAATTTTTTACAGAACATAAAGGCTTTTTTGGCATACATGGGATGTATTTTGATGTCACTCGCAATAATGTACTATCTCAACGGTACTTTCGGGATACTTCTCATGGTTTCACTCGGGTGTGCATTAGTCATATCAGCAGGAATGACACTTGCAGTAATTCACTCTGTTCAGATAGATATTGCAGTCGACAAAACATCAGCTTCAAAAGGAGATAATTTAGTCTGTACCGTGAGCTCAAGAAAAAATATAATTATCCCTGCCCCGATAATCGAAGTATATATAAGTTGTTGTGAAAGGCTGTCGGCAGAAAAAAATATCTGTCAGATGTCGCTTGCGGGAAAAGAGCCGAATACGGCAGAAATAAATTTAAAGACAAAGTATTCGGGATGTGCAAGTGTAGGCATAAGCTATGCTTATATAAGTGATTATTTGGGGATATTCCGTTTCAGGCTGAAAAAAGCCGTTATGAACAAAACACTGAAAATATCGGTTTACCCCGATATTCCGGATGTCCCCGTACAGACGGATTTTTTAAGGTCATCAATTATTTTTTCGGTCAATGATAATGATGATGACGAGGAAAGCAATGAACAGGCACTCTCACAGACAGGTATTCCGGGATATGACCACAGGGAATATCATCCCGGTGACCCGCTGAAAAGAATAAACTGGAAAATTTCGTCAAAGAGAGATATATATATGATAAGACTTGATGAACTTCCTGTTACCAAAGGACAAGTATTTTTCCTTGATATGCCGAAAAAAAATGAAGACGAATCCACTCTTTCGGTGCGTGACCATGTAACGGAAGCAATGCTTGCAATATTCAATATGCTTGTACACGAAGGTCTTGAAACAACATTTTTCTTATCGGAAAAAGGCTCATGGAACAAATTCAGTATCCGTACAGGTCTTGATATAGAAGCCGTACAGCAAAGACTTGCATTTTATGAACCCGCTGAAATGAAAGACCCTGTTCCCCATGAAATAATAAACATGAATAAAACAATATTCTGTTTCACGACATCAACAGGACAAGACCCGTCTTCGGCCGAACAGATAGTTTCGGAGATACCGAATGTGATTCTGATATATTATAAATACGCCAAACTTTCCAAAATAACTTCCGAAATGTGGTCTGTATCAAAGAATTTTGAATTGAAAAAAGAAAAATAAGAAAGAGGCGGATATATGAAAAACAATCTGAAAACTAAAATAAAAACTCCCGAATTCCGACAAAAATTCAGTTCATACATTCTGCCGATGCTGCTCGGAACGGCTGTCTGTTTTTCGATAACATACACTCTTTATGAAGCGTTTGCAGTACCGTATACTATTCTGTTTTTCTTTTTGGAATATCTTTGGTTTTCGTTATTTGACAAAATCAAAAAAAGAAAAATTTTAGGCGGCATAATATATACCGTTATTTTATTTGCTTTATTTTTTATAAGTATGATGCTTGTATTTGCAGGTATGCGGCAGCTTCACAGTTTGAGATCTCCGATATTATGGTTTTTCGGGAACCTTGACGAAGAAGAACAGCCGTTGTTCTTCAATGCCCTTTATATCGGCGGAGGATTTTTTATCATATCCATAATATACTACTTTACACAGATACGTTACAGGACTCTCGGAGTCATGCTGTGTATATTATTTCCATTCGTAATATATGCAAGACGCTCTGAAACAATGCCCGAAGTCATGGTAACAATAATAGTCCTGCTGTATGTTTCGGTCATAGTACATAACAAGCTGACAGACCCTGCCGCTCCCAAACGAAATAAAATAATATTAAAAACCGACCGACAATATATAATAAGTATTTTGGTATTCGTTTCGATAACGGGAACGGTCACAATGCTGATACCCAAGCCGTCATATACTTCACAGTTTGAAAAAAATGCGGATTATTTGTCCTATACTCAGATAATAGGCGGTGCAGGTGACGGCACATCCGTTGACAGCACATCGGATGTATCATCTCCGAGATACGGTGCAAGAAATTACAGCGGCAGTGTACTGTTCAACTTCGTCACAGACGGCTCTAAACAGGAATATTATCTGAGAAAGAACTCGTTTCAGAAATTCAACGGTGATGTATGGGAAGTAGTCCCCCTTGTCAATCCCAGAGGAGGAATGTATTATACATCAAATCCCGAATATTCGACAGATGATATCCTGAGTGATTCAAAAGAGATATTCAAAAACGGCATTGCCGCCAAAATACAGCAAGGCAGGGTATACAGCGAAAGTTTTTCCGCACACTATCTTCCGGCACCTTTCGGAACTGTAACGGATGACCAAAAAATAAGAAAATATATGTATGCCAAATTTGAAAATAAAGATATATACAGGAGATATTACACAAAAGAAGATGCTGTTCTGAATGATGATTTCGAGTTTTTTGAACAGGGCAGGGATATTTATGAATACGCACAAGGATTGGGACTTTCCTCAGCCGATTATTTTCAGGCTCTCATGGACAACGGTTCGGAAGCCGCACAAAGACTGTATGAAGATTATTTCTTCCAAATGCAGAATTATACTGATACCGATAACATTTCAACGAGAGTTGAAGCTCTTGCAAATGAGATAACAGACGAATATCATTCCGATATCGACAAGGCTCTTGCACTTGAACAGTATTTCGAGAAAAACGGCTATGTGTATGATGAAAGCTATATTCCCGAAGACCAGTCAATTGATTATTTCATATTCGAGGGAAAAACGGGAGTTTGTACGAATTATGCAACGGCTATGACCATAATGGCAAGAAGTGTGGGACTCACAGCCAAATATGTTGAGGGATTTGCGGCTTTTGAAAAAAATGAAGAAGGCGAATTTATTATCCGTGACAAATATGCCCACGCTTTCGTTGAAGTATATATTCCCGGTGCAGGCTGGCTTACTTTTGACCCCACTGTATCATCATACAAAACACTGCCTGAATATGAAGATGACAGTAATTTCCTTTACGATTTTCTCAATGAGATAATAAAGCGTTTCTGGGTAATAATCATTACCGCAATAATTATTATACTGATATATGTGCGTGATATCATCTTTGAAATATTCTTCCGTTTTGCACAAATTTTCAGAAGCCCGAAAGAAAAGACTCTGAAATTATATGCCCACCTGATAAAAGTCCTTAATTTTTCGACAAACGAAAAATATGATTCATATACCGTGAATATGCTCGAAAAGTACATCAGTACAACAAGGGGAAATGCTCCCGAAAAATTGCTGATACTTTTTGAAAAAACCGCTTTCGGCAAATATGAACCCACTCAGAGTGAATACCACAGTGCATATACAGAATATAAAAAGTGCTGGAAATATTTACGAAAAATTCCTAAAAAAGTAATTGAAAAGCATTAAAAAACATGGTAAAATTACAGGTATACAATTATTTTCAAGACAGGAGTGTATTAAATTATGAACAAGCGTTTGCTTAAAAAAGCATTGAGCATTTCATTGACAGGTGCCATGGCTGTAACAGTTTTTTCATGTGCAGGTTCAATGATGATAAATGCCAATGCCGCAGACAATGAGTATGGTCTTGTTGACAATATTCAGGACAGTGCCATACTTCATTGTTTCGACTGGAAGTACAAGGATATAATTGCTGATATGGAGAATATTGCAAAAGCAGGTTTCTCGGCTGTCCAGACTTCGCCCGTACAGCCCTCGGAGGGTGTCGGTGCATGGTATTGGCTCTATCAGCCGACAGGCTTCACAGTAGGTACAAACGAACTCGGTACTCCCGAAGAACTCAAAGAACTTTGTGAAGCTGCTCACGAATACGGCATAAAAGTCGTAGTTGACGTTGTAGCAAACCATCTTGCAGGCAATCACGACAACATTCAGGAGGACTTGCAGCCGGCTGAGTATTGGCATACAGAGGGCGAAATAACCAACTACAATGACCGTTATCAGGTAACACACGGCAAAATCGGCATGGACGATATCAATTCCGAAAACGAGTATGTACAGGAAGTTGTAGCAGACTATGTCAAGGCTCTTAAAAATCTCGGTATAGACGGTATCCGTTGGGATGCTGCCAAGCATATCGGTCTGCCGAGTGAGGATTGTAATTTCTGGAGTGCCGTTACAGGAGAAGGACTTTACAATTACGGTGAGATACTGAAAGGTCCATGCGACAAGGACAGCAAAGCAGAAGATAAAGCTGTAAATAATGCTTTGATGAAAGAATATACGGAATATATGTCCGTAACTGACAGCTCTTATGCAACAGAGCTTGTAAATTCATTCAAAAAGGGTACTGCTCCGAAAACTGACGGAAACTGGATAAACAGAGGCGTTGACAAGAATAAACTTGTATACTGGGGCGAAAGTCACGATACATATTCAAACGGTGAAGGCAAAGACACAAACGGTGTTGAACAGAATATAATTGACAAGGCTTATGCCGTAGCTGCCGCACAGAATGACGCTGCTGCACTGTACCTTTCAAGACCATTTGCAACAGCCCGTGACAGTATCAGAATAGGCGTTAAGGGCAGCACTCATTATATGGCTCCCGAAATCGCAGCCGTAAACCATTTCCATAACGCTATGGTCGGCAAGGCTGATGCTTATGGTGTTTCGGACAACTGTGCAGTAGTTACCCGTGAAAACGGCGGTGCTGTTATCGTATGCGGTGAGGGCAGCGGTGCAGTTTCGGTTGAAAACGTAAACGGTTATGTACCCGCAGGCACTTATAAAGATGAAGTTACAGGAAACGAATTTACCGTTACAGATACAACTATCACAGGTACAGTTGGTGAAAGCGGTATCGCAGTTGTATATAATTCGGATTTCGTAAGCAAAATTTACTGTGATACAGACAGTGATACATCTTTCACAGACAAAATAATTGTAAAGGTTCATGCTGTAGATATGGAAACAGCAACATTCCATGTTACTGACGGTGAACACACATGGGGCGGTAATTTCTATGACGGTGACGAAATCGTTATCGGCGAAAAGGTCGATGAAGATGTAGGTGCAGACCTTAACGACAATTCAACGATAACTTTCACTCTTTCAGGAAAAGGCAGCAATGGCAAAGACATTTCCGTTACCTACACATATTACAAACTCGCTTCAAGAAAACTCCCCGAAATAAAAGACGGTGGAATCATCTATGACAATACAGGCACAAATTGGGAAGATGTAAATATCTATGTATATGACGAGAGCGGTGCTGTTACTATAACAAATGGCACTTGGCCGGGCGTTAATATGACAAAGGAAGCTGACAATTATTTCAGCTATCAGCTCCCAACAACGGAAAAGACCAGATTCCGGGTGCAATGCAGGCAGGTCTTACAATGGCTTATACAGATAAGAAGCTCTATGACGGTACAAAATGGGTACATCTTTCAGGTGAACCCACAGAACCCGAAGAACCCGTTGAAGCTACAAAGTATGGTATTGTCGGAAGTATGACAGGCTGGGGCAATTCGGCAGACTTCCCGATGTATGAAACCGAAAAAGGCGTATATGTCGGCAAAACAAAGGAACTTGCAGCAGGCGACTATCAGTTCAAAGTACGTGCAGACGGTGCATGGGACGAAAATTACGGTGTATATGAACCCGATTATGACCGTACATTCGACAGTCAGACGAATCTTGAAGCACATCTTGACGAAAACGGCTATATCTATGTAAAGCTTGATACAACTACCGATGATGATATTACATGGGGCGTAAGCTATGCAGTGGTATACGGTGAGGGCGAGCCTGAATGGATATTTACGGGCAAGGAACAGGAAGAACCACAACAATCCTCAGAGCCTGAGCAGTCATCACAGCCCGAACAATCCTCAGAACCTGAGCAGTCATCAAAAGAAGAGTCGTCAGAGCCGTCTCAGACATCACAGACTTCACAGGAATCTCAAACTTCACAAGAATCTCAGACTTCACAGACATCTCAGACAACCTCACAGACAAGCACAGTTCCCAACAATAACACTGTAAATACAGGTGATACAGTACCTTTCATGGCTGTTATACTCGGACTTGTTTCAGCAGTGGCTGTATTCTTTACTTCAAGAAAAAAGACTGAGAAATAATTTTCCGGTTGTATAAAAAATAAAAGAAGCTGACTTCCTTTTTGAAATTGGAAGTCAGCTTTTTAATTGCTCATTGCTGATTGATTCAGTCTGCTGATGCTACTTCGTCGGAGAATATCTCGACATCTTCGGGCAAATTGTCATTATATTCCTCGGGCTGTTCATCCTGTTTTTCTTCGTTTTCTGAAATTACAACAGGCTTTTCGGGAGTCTTTATTTTGACGAATGCACAGCTGTCACGGGGAATTACAAGCTCGTTTCCGTCAAGATTTGTATTCATATAAGTTTCTCCGCCTATAAATTCATCAGGCACACGGAATGTTATCGTATAGTCGGCTGCATTGAATACGCACAAAAGCATATCATTTTCATCAGCTCTGAAATATGCCATTGTCCTGCCGTCTGAATTATAGTCAATAATATCACCGTCAACAAGACATGAACAGTCATGACGCATTTTTCCGAGATTTTTATACCATTCAAGCAGGTCTTTATCTTCGTGACCCCACGGGAAAGTCCTTCTGTTGAACGGGTCTTTGTATCCCTCAACACCGACTTCGTCACCGTAATATATGCACGGAACTCCCGGAAGTGTATATAAAATACCGCTTGCAATCCTCATTCGTCTGAGACCGTATTCTCTCTGTTCGGGAGAGAGCGTTGTGGAAGCCTGCCATTCACGGCCTCTGCCGTAAAGCCTTTCGCCTGCAAGGAGAGTTATGACTCTTTCGGTATCATGCGTGCCGAGATGATTCATCAATGAACGCAGTACGGGACGAGGATAATTTTCCACAATAGTCATTATCATTTCAAGCATATACTTGCCGTCACCGCAGTCAAGGAAACCTAATATCGCATCCCTGAACGGATAGTTCATAACGCTGTCAAGTTCCTTGCCGTAAAGGAATCTTCTTCTTGAGCCGTAACTTTCTTTATTTGAAGCATCTTCCCATACCTCACCCAAAAGCAATGCTTCGGGGTCTTCCGCTTTGATTGCTTCACGGATATATTCTATGAACTCATCAGGCAATTCATCTGCAACATCCAATCTCCATCCGCTGTTGCCGTTTTTTATCCATTTACGGACTATACCGTTTTCACCGTTGATGTATTCGTTGAATGAATTTGAAAGTTCCTCGACTTCGGGAAGGGTATTAAAGCCCCACCATGAGTTATATATGTTAGGCCACTGTATAAATTTATACCATGTATAATAAGGTGATGACGTGGAATTATACGCCCCCTGACTTTTATAACGACCTTCACGGTTGAAATATATGCTGTCACTGCCCGTATGGCTGAATACACCGTCATTTATGATTCGTATGCCGAGTTTTTTGGCTTCCGCACAAAGTTCTTTAAAGTCTTCCTCCGTACCGAGTACAGGGTCTATTTTTTCATAATTGCCTGTATCATAGCGGTGATTTGAATAAGCCTCGAATATCGGATTGAGATATATGCAGGTAACGCCAAGCTCCTGAAGATAAGGCAGTTTCATTGTAATACCCTTAAGGTCGCCCTGAAAGAAATCGGAATTTGTTATCATGCCGAATTCATTTGGTCTCCAGTCGGGGATATTATTCCAGTCTTTCTGAATTTTCTTGTCGGGATAGACTCCCTCTTTTTTCTCACCGGAAAAATAGAATCTGTCCGGGAATATCTGATACATTATACCGCCCGGAAGCCAGTCGGGTGTTTTAAAATCCGCATCATAGCAGGTAAGCTGATATCTCGGTTCACATTCGCTCATGCCGAGGTATCCCTCACCGAATCCGCCTTTCATTATATAGCGTCTTCCCTGACAGGTCTCAAGTCCGAAATGATACCAGTACAATCCGACTTTTGAGACATTTACATCACATTCCCATTGTTCATGGTCATCTCCGACCATTCCGGCCCAGAACATTCCATAGATATCCGTATCACCGCACATATCGTCTTTCAATGACAAAAATGCTCCCGAGCATTTTAAATCTCTCGGCAATACTATCCTGAAATGTACACTTGTACCGCAAGTAATTGCTCCGACAGGGTTACGGTAATCCGTTTCCCTTGAATTAAAATATCTCATTACTACAAAACCCCTAAATAGTTCAAATTATTATATATTTCCCCATAAATATATATTATAATAAATTATATTCCCTTGTTACATTTATGTCAAGAGAGTTTTCTGTCAAAAATTGGTACTGTAACCCTCCACTAAATGCCACAAAGGTTCTTCAACGACAGCCTCGACTTTGATACCGTCAGCAGTATATTCTTCCGACTGCAATGCCCCTGCTTTACGCAGGACTGCTATAACGGAGGCTTTGTCAAAAGGCAGTAAAAGGGTAAATTTTCTCAGACGTACAGGGAGATTTTTTTCAATAGCTCTCAGAAGTTCGTCAATGCCTATGCCCATTTTGGCACATATCCTTACACTTTCCTTACCCATGGGCAAATCATAGGGATTTTTGACTAAATCACATTTATTGAATACAGATATTATCGGTCTGTCACTGCACCCCAATTCTGACAATAATTTGTTTGTAACATCAAGATGAAGTTCAAACTCATCACTCGAAGCATCACAGACATTCAATATGATATCGGCAAGAGCGGCTTCTTCAAGAGTAGATTTAAAAGCCTCTACAAGATGGTGAGGAAGTCTTCTTACAAGTCCGACAGTGTCAATAAGCATGACAGAAACACCGTTTGGCAATTTCAATGCCCTTGAAGTCGGGTCAAGAGTTGCAAAAAGTTTATTCTCAGACAAAACACCTGCTTGTGTAAGCGTATTCATCAAAGTGGATTTCCCGGCATTTGTATATCCGACTATTGCGACAGTGATTATACCGTCTTTCTTTCTCCTTGCACGGAGCTGTTCACGTCTGTTTGTCATTCTTTCAAGTTCTTCTTTGAGATACTCTATTTTTCGGCGGATATGTCTTTTGTCCGTTTCGAGCTTTGTTTCACCCGGACCTCTTGTACCGACTCCGCCGCCAAGCCTTGACATTTCCCTGCCCTTGCCGGATAATCTCGGCATAAGATATTTGAGCTGTGCAAGTTCGACCTGTAATTTACCTTCATTTGTCTTTGCACGGATAGCAAATATATCAAGTATAAGCATAGTTCTGTCGATAGTTCGTATATCCGTTTCATTTTCGATATTTCTTATCTGAGTGGGAGTAAGTTCCGTATCGAAAACTATAAAATCAATTTCATTCTGTGAGCAGAAATCTTTTATTTCTTCAAGCCTGCCCGAACCTATGCAGGTTGCCCCGTCAGGCTTGTCACGCTTCTGCATGACGCTTGCGACAGGCTCCGCACCTGCACTTCGTACAAGCTCATACAGTTCATTCATTGAGCTTTCCGCATCATATTCTCCCGTATCTATACCGACTAACAAAGCCCTTTGTATTTTCTCCGAATTATCGTGCATTTCCATAATATCACTGTCCTTTCCGAATCATATTGTATCATAAATTTTTATTTTTATAAAGATAAAAATTATAGTTAATATCCCAACATTATTTTATAAAATGCAAAAAATTGTAATAACTCTATTAATAAAAATAGCTTGACATAATATTCTCATGAATCTATAATTGAATTATAATAATATATAAAAGGTGGACTGAAAAATTATGACAATTCTTGTAACAGGCGGTGCAGGCTATATCGGAAGCCATACTTGCGTTGAACTTCTCAATGCAGGCTATGATGTAGTTGTGGTCGATAATTATTACAACAGCGTTCCCGCAGTGCTTGACCGTGTTGAAAAAATAACAGGCAAGTCACTCAAAAGATATGAATGTGATATCCGTGACAGAGAAGGTCTTGAAAAAGTATTCGCTGAAACAGCCCCTCAGGCAGTAATACATTTTGCAGGCCTGAAGGCTGTCGGTGAATCCGCAAAACTCCCTTTAATGTACTATGAAAACAATATTTCGGGCAGTGTCGTACTTTTTGAAGTAATGGAGAAATTCAACTGCAAAAAAATAGTTTTCAGTTCCTCGGCAACAGTTTACGGAAATAATCCTATCCCCTATAAAGAAACCATGCCGACAGGAGATGTAAGCAATCCCTACGGCAGAACAAAGCATTTCATTGAACAGATATTGGGAGATGTCTATAAAGCAGACAATACATGGAGTATATCTCTTTTGAGATACTTCAATCCTATCGGTGCACATGAAAGCGGTCTTATCGGTGAAGACCCCAACGGTATCCCGAATAATCTTATGCCGTATATTTCAAGAGTCGCAATAGGAAAGCTTCCTCAATTGACAGTGTTCGGCGGAGATTACGATACAAAGGACGGTACTTGTATAAGAGATTATATCCATGTTGTAGACCTTGCAAAAGCTCATCTTTGTGCAGTGGCAAAGATAATTGATACAACGGGCATAGAGGCATATAATATCGGAAACGGTGTAGGATACAGTGTATTGGATATAGTCAATGCCTTTGAGAGAACAACAGGTCAGAAGCTCAATTATGTTATAGGTGACAGACGTGCAGGCGACCTTCCTGCTTTCTATGCAGACGCAACAAAGGCTAATACCGAACTCGGCTGGAAAGCACAGTATGACATTGATAAAATGTGCATAGACACATGGAATTTCCAGACCAAAAACCCTGACGGCATTAAATAAGAGTGAAGTTTTTGAGAGTGGAGAGTAGAGTTATATCTGCTCTCCGCTTTTGTGAAACTAAATTTGAAACAAAAAACTAATATAAAAAAACACTTGACAAACAGGCATATTTCTGTATATAATATGTATTGATATAAATATTTTCAAAGACTGTGATGGAAACAAGATATGGAACTATCAAGCCAAGAGAGCTGTCGGTTGGTGTAAGACAGCATTGATGTCTGTATGTATAGCTCATTCCGGAGTTGCCTGTCCGATTGTATTTAGGGCAGGACGCATGACAGCGTTATTTGTCAGAGCCTTGTTGGAGGCTTGTTAATGAGTGACACTTCATCGTGTCTGAATTTGGGTGGTACCACGTGCATTTTATGCTCGTCCCTTGTCATTTTGACATGGGGATGGGCTTTTTTAATGCATAATGGATATGGCAGTTGGTTTTGCCGAGAATCAAGATAATTATGCATTATGAATTATGAATTAAATTATATTTTTGGAGGTTTTTACAAATGGAGAAAGGTTATAAAAAGTATGTGCCTTTTGAGCAAATCAAAATCAAGAACAGGAAATGGTGTGACAATACTATCACAAAAGCACCTGTATGGTGCTCGGTCGATTTAAGGGACGGCAATCAGGCTCTCGTTGACCCGATGAACCTGGAACAAAAACTCGAATTTTTCCATGCTTTGTGTGATATGGGATTCAAGGAGATAGAAATAGGCTTCCCGTCAGCGTCCGAAACGGAGTATGAAATATGCCGTGAACTCATTGAAGGAAATCATATCCCCGATGATGTAACTATACAGGTACTTGTTCAGGCAAGGGAACATTTGATAAGAAAGACTTTTGAAGCAGTTAAGGGTGCTAAAAATGTTATCGTGCATTTTTATAATTCTACTTCCACTTTACAGCGTAAGGTGGTTTTCAAGAAAGATATGGACGGTATTATAGATATTGCCGTCGAGGGTGCCAAACTCATAAAAGAACTTATTGACAGTTATGAGGGAGATACTAATTTCCGTTTGGAGTATTCGCCCGAGAGCTTTTCGGGTACAGAGGTAGATAATTCCGTGAAAATCTGTGAGGCTGTAATGGACGTTATAAAGCCGACTCCCGAAAATCCTATAATTTTGAATTTGCCGAATACGGTAGAAATGTGTACTCCGAATACCTATGCCGACCAGATAGAATATTTCATCACGCACATGAAAAACAGGGATTGTGCTATAATAAGTCTTCATCCGCATAATGACAGGGGTACAGGTGTAGCCTGTGCGGAATTGGGCTTGCTTGCAGGTGCGGACAGAATAGAGGGAACTCTTTTCGGCAACGGTGAAAGAACGGGCAACCTTGATATAGTTACAGTCGGCTTGAATATGTTTACACAGGGAGTTGACCCTCAGCTTGATTTCAGTAATTTGCCGAAATACCGTGAAATATATGAAAGATGTACCAAAATGAAGATAGGTGAACGTCAGCCGTATGTAGGCGATTTGGTATTCACGGCATTTTCGGGTTCACATCAGGATGCTATCAATAAGGGCTTTGCGTATGTCAGGGAAACAAACAGCGATAAATGGGAAATACCGTATCTTCCGATAGACCCCGCTGATGTAGGCAGACAGTATGAACCGATTATAAGAATAAATTCACAGTCGGGCAAGGGTGGGGCCGCATTCGTTATGCAGAATAATTTCGGCTATGAGCTTCCGAAAGCCATGCACCCCGAATTCGGTGCATTGGTAAAGGCTGAATGTGACAAGCTCGGCAGAGAGCTTTCTCCCGAAGAACTCATGGGAGTATTCAACAAGAGCTATATCGACATTGAACAGAAAATATGGCTTGTAAAGCATATTGTTAAAAATTCGGGCGAAGATGATGCGACATTTGAGGGTACTGTACATCTTGTCAAAGAAGACAAAGATGTTGAGATAAAGGGCGAGGGCAACGGTCCTATCGACGCATTCTTCAACGCTCTCAAAACTATCGGCATTGACGGATTCACATTCGTTTCATACAGTGAACACGCTATTTCACAGGGTTCGGATTCAAAGGCTATTTCATATATACAGCTCAAAGACCCCAACGGGAAGAATATATTTGGCGTGGGAATTTCACACGGTATTTTCAAGGCTTCGGCAAGAGGAATACTTTGTGCGATAAACCGTTCAAACTGTAAATTGAATTTTAAAGTTTGACGAAATAAAAAATACTTACAGTAGAAAATACTGTAAGTATTTTTATTTTTTATTCAAGGTTTCCCGTATGGAACATTATAGCCGAAAGTGCAACAAGAGGAGCTGTTTCTGCACGGAGTATACGCCTGCCAAGTGTAGCGGTCTGTGCATTGTGAGATTGGAGAAGCTCGACTTCCCTTTCCTCGAAACCGCCCTCGGGTCCTGTGAAAATTGCTATTTTTTTATCTGACGGGGTTATTATTTCTTTAAGGGGACTGCCGCCCCCTTCGTAGAATAAAATTGCTTTGTCAAAATCAGCGAGCATTGAAACGGCTTTTTTCAGGTCTGTGAATTCGTGTATTTCGGGTATTATAGCCCTTCTGGACTGCATTGCGGCTTGTGAAGCGATTTTTTGATAACGCTGCTGTTTTTTTGAAGATGATTTTGAATCAGGTCGTGAAACGCATCTGTCTGTCAACACGGGTACTATTGCATGAACGCCTATTTCAACGGCTTTTTGGATAACTGTTTCCATTTTGTCACCTTTTGTAAGTGCCGCAAAAAGTGTTACGTCAACTGTCGGTTCATTAAGACACTCACTTTCGGAAACGACTTTTACAAGAACACCATCAGGTGTTATTCTCTCTATCATGCAGAGATGTTCCGTTTTATGGCTGTCACATAGAGTGATGACTTCACCGACGGACATTCTCAGAGATTTAGTTATATGTACAGCGTCCTCACCTGTGATAAGGTGAGTCTGCCCGATATTGTCAGCAAAAAACCAATCCATATATAATTCTCCGTTCAGGTTTCTGTTTCAGCGGCTGTTGTGTATGTGACAGCCTGATTTTTGCTTTGGCGTTCCATTTTACGCAGTATCATCTTACGCAGCTTTTGGAGTCGGAAACGGTTATATCTTTGTATCATAAGAAAAGGTATGTTTCCAAAAACATCTGCTGCTGCAAGGATTATGGATACATTCGTGAATCCGTTGATAGTAAATAGCACTATTGCGAATACACAGTTCATTCGGTGATTCCATTCACCACGACAGGTCTCAAGGATAAATTTATCAAGGTATTCTATTGAGACCTCGTCAATATGCTCCTTTGAAAAACCGTCTTTACCGACGTGCTGAGGGAGAAAATCTTTCCATTTGTTTATTTTAAGTACGTCGCTGTAAAATTTTCCTCCGTTTTCCCATTTGCGTATGCGATACTTTCTTTTACTTGGATCAAATGCGGAATCGTCTATGGAAATACACACAAATAATACTGCATAGTGCCATATCACGCCCAAAATAAAATTGATGATAAAGGCATTGACGGCTGACTGTTCTTTCAGCATAAAAAATTCCTCCTTATAAAATGCTTTCAAGATTATTATAACATTTTAACGACATCCGAATTGTTAACAAATTATGAACAAGAAAATTTTAAATGTTTACAACAAAATTTATCTAAAAAAACTTGTTATTTTATGTAAATATGGTAGAATAATAAACATGGGGTGATATTCATGGAGTTTGATTTTATGGCAAATGATATTCAAATGAAATTGGTTGAAGCATTGAAAGAAAAGGGGCTTAAAGCTGCAACGGCTGAAAGTCTGACAGGCGGACTGATTTCAAAAAGGATAACTGAAATATCGGGTTCATCAGAGGTTTTTGAATGTGGGATATGTTCATATTCAAACAGGATAAAGCATGATATTCTTGGAGTGCCGAATGATATTCTCGAAAAATATACGGAATACAGCAGTGAAACAGCTGTTGCAATGGCAGAAGGTGTCAGAAAGCTGTCTGGAGCAGATATAGGGATTTCTACGACAGGAATTGCAGGACCAAACGGTGGTACAGCCGAAAAGCCCGTTGGTTTAGTATATGTAGGTATAAGTACAAAAAATCACAGTTTTGCAAAAGAACTTCATCTTTCCCGAAATTTACCTGATGAAAGGGACAAAATAAGATTTGCCGCTTCATCGTATGCGATGTATTATGCTTTAAAGGAGTTAGAAAATTATGAATTTTGAAGTATCAATGAATGATTTTAATTTGGTATCGGAAAAAGGCTATCCCGAAGACGGTGATTTTTGCTGGCTTGTGTGGAAAACCTACAGCGGAGAATATGCTTTTTCTTTTGGAGGTTACTTTGAAGATACACACCAATTCTATGGTAACTGCGGCTTGGGAGGCATGGTTCTTGATGAAAAAGATGTAGTCGCATGGAAGCTGATGGGAGAAGAAAAAATTTCTGTTTGTTGAATTAAGTTAAACATTAATTTGGTTTTTTTGACGAAAATTTTGTGCAAACTATTGATTAAAATAAAAAACTGTGATAGAATAGATATAATTGTTAATGCTTTATAAGTGAAAGTATATGTACGTATCTCGTGCAGATCATTTTTAACAAAATTTTTATGAACGGAGATGATTTCCAATGGCAAGAAGTGCAGGTATCCTTATGCCTATAACTGCACTGCCGTCACCCTACGGTATCGGTACTTTGGGCAAGGCTGCTTATGATTTCGTTGACTTCCTTAAAGTTTCGGGTCAGAAGTATTGGCAGCTTCTTCCGGTTGGTCCGACAAGTTATGGCGATTCACCATATCAGTCATTCTCGACTTATGCGGGCAATCCGTATATGATCGATCTTGATATGCTTTGCGATGAAGGCTTGCTTGTAAGGGATGACCTTAAAAAAATAGACTGGGGCAGCAATTCCCAGTATATTGACTATGAGAAGATCTATAATGAGAGATTTAAGGTTCTTCGTCAGGCTTATGAGAATTTTAAATCACATGATCAGCAGGAATATTGGAATTTTATGCGTGATGAGGACAGCTGGCTTACTAACTATGCTCTTTATATGTCAGTCAAAAAGCTGTTTGATGACAAAGCATGGACAGAATGGCCGGACGCATGGATAAAATTCAGAAATCCTGATACTATAAATCACTATCTGAATTACCTTAATGAAGATGTGATGTTCTGGAAATTTACACAGTTCCTTTTCTTCAAACAGTGGAGAGAACTGAAAAAATATGCTAATGACAACGGCGTTTTGCTTTTTGGCGATATGCCGATATATGTTGCAATGGACAGTGCGGATACATGGGCTAATCCCGAAGTATTCTGGCTGGACAATGAAAGAAATCCTGTCTGTGTTGCAGGCTGTCCGCCGGATTATTTCTCGGCAACGGGTCAGCTTTGGGGCAATCCTCTCTATGACTGGATATATCTTGAGAATACCGGTTTTGACTGGTGGATAAGACGTGTCGAATGTGCATCAAAGATGTTTGATGTAACAAGAATAGACCATTTCAGAGCTTTTGACCAGTTCTATGCAATTCCTTTCGGTGCTGAAAATGCTATCAAAGGTGAATGGCTTGACGGTCCGAAGATGAAGTTCTTCAACAAGATGAAAGAACGTCTCGGAGATGTTCCGATAATTGCAGAAGACCTCGGTCTCATGACACCCGGTGTTATCGAACTTCTGAAACAGTCGGGCTATCCCGGAATGAAGATTCTTGAATTCGCATTTGATTCACGTCAGGATAATGATTATCTGCCTCATAACTATACAAACAACAGTGTTTGTTATACAGGTACTCATGATAATGATACAATCATGGGTTGGTTCAAGACAGCAAAGAGAAAAGACAAAGAATTTGCAATAGGTTATTGCAATCTTAATAAAACCGAGGGATATAACTGGGGATTCATCCGTGCAGCTTATGCCAGCGTAAGTGATTATGCGATAGTTCAGATGCAGGATATTCTCGGACTCGGAAGTGAGTCGAGAATGAATACTCCTTCAACTCTCGGAGGCAACTGGTCCTGGCGTATGAAAGAGGGAGCACTTACTCCCACAATTTCCAAGAAACTCTATAATTTGTCAAAAATTTACAGAAGGTTGGGGGACAAAAAGAAGATGAAGAAAAATTCAATTATGGACAATCTTTTAGCCAATGCAAGAAACGGTTACTGCAAGGATATTACAGAACTTACTCCGGGTGAGCTTCATAATGCACTCGGTAAGGCTGTAATGGGAGAGATTGCCGACAAGTGGGCTGAAAGCCAGAAAAATCATTCCGAACACCGCAGAGCTTACTATTTCTCTGCCGAGTTCCTTATGGGTCGTATGATGTACAATAACCTTTATTCACTGGGTGTTCTCGATCAGATGAAGAAACTCCTTGAAACCAAAGGTATCGACATCAATGTATTTGAAGATATAGATGACGCTGCTCTCGGTAACGGCGGTCTCGGAAGACTTGCAGCTTGTTTCCTTGATTCGGCTGCTACACATGACGTACCTCTCGACGGCTACGGAATCCGTTATAAGTTCGGTCTGTTCAAGCAGCAGATAAGAGACGGTGCACAGTTTGAAGTTGCTGATGACTGGCAGCGTTTCGGTGATCCGTGGAGCGTAAGAAGAGAAGAAGATACAGTAGTAGTCAACTTTGCAGACCAGAGTGTCAAGGCTGTTCCCTACGACATGGCTATCATCGGCTACGGTACGGATAATATAAATACACTCCGTCTGTGGCAGTCCGAGCCTCTCAATGTATTTGACTTCCTCGCATTCAATGACGGTTATTACAAGCAGGCTGATGACGAAAGAGAAAAAGCAGAAAATATCTCAAAGGTTCTCTATCCTAACGACAATAATCATGAAGGCAAGGTTCTCCGTTTCAAACAGCAGTATTTCTTCTGCTCCGCTTCACTTCAGGATATCATCAAGAGATACAAGAAAAGACATGGTACAGAATTCAAATATTTTGCTGACGAAACTGTTATTCAGCTCAATGATACTCACCCGACAGTATCTATCCCCGAACTTATAAGACTTCTTGTAAATGAAGGCTGTGACTTCGACTGGGCGTTCAGTGTTGCACAGAAAACATTTGCATATACCAACCATACAGTTATGGCAGAAGCTCTTGAAAAGTGGGACAAAGACCTTATCATAAGCGTTGTTCCTCAGATATATGATATTATCGTAAAAATCAACGACAAACTTCTTAAAGAACTCAAAGAGAAGAATGTTGACGACAGCAATATGAAGATAATTGACGGCAACAGAGTACACATGGCTCGTCTTGCTATATATGCTTCAAGCTATGTAAACGGTGTTGCATGGATACATACGGAAATTCTCAAGAATGACGTTCTCAAAGAGTGGTATGCACTTTATCCCGAGCGTTTCCAGAACAAGACAAACGGTATCACACAGCGTCGCTGGCTCGGTCTCTGCAACCCTGAACTTTCAGAGCTTATCACAGACCTTATCGGCAAGAGATGGGTTCGTCACCTCTATGAACTCAAGAATCTTGAAGGCAAACTCACAGATGATGTTGTTGACAAGTTCAACGGTATCAAGTGGCAGAAGAAAAAACAGCTCAGCGATTACATCCAGAAGCACGAGGGTGTATATATCAATCCTGATTTCATCTTTGATGTACAGGTTAAGCGTCTGCATGAGTACAAGAGACAGCTCCTCAACGCATTCTCAATCATGGCTATATACTTCCGTCTGAAAGAGGGCAAGCTCCCGAACTTTACTCCTACTGCATTTATCTTCGGTGCAAAGGCTGCTCCGGGCTATGCTCGTGCAAAGGCTATAATCAAGTATATAAATGAGATAGCTAATCTTATAAACAACGACCCCGAAGTTAATAACAAACTCCGTGTTGTATTTGTTGCAAACTATAATGTATCATATGCTGAAAAGATTGTTACAGCAGCCGATGTTTCGGAGCAGATTTCAACAGCAGGTACAGAGGCTTCAGGTACAGGCAACATGAAGTTCATGGTAAATGGTGCTGTTACACTCGGTACCTATGACGGTGCTAACGTTGAGATAGCTCAGCAGGCAGGCGAAGAAAATGAATATATCTTTGGTGCAAGAGTTGAGGAAATCAATGAAATCAAAGATACTTATAATCCGAAAGCTATCTATGATGCTAATCCCGAAATCAAGAGAGTTGTTGATACTCTTATCGACGGTCGTTTCTCAGACGGCGGCAAAGAGGGCGAAGGTTCATTCAAAGAACTCCACGATTCACTCCTCAAGGGTACACATTGGCATCAGCCCGACCACTACTTCATCATGCGTGATCTTCCTGATTATATCGAGGCTAAGCTCAGAGTAAACAACGACTATAAAGACAGACGTGGTTTTGCAAGAAAATGCCTCATGAACACAGCTAATGCAGGTATGTTCTCAAGTGACCGTACAATCAACCAGTATGCAAGAGAGCTTTGGAAAGTTAAAGACTGATTTTTCAAATCAATCTGCACTTAAAGCTATTTAGTTTATAATATCCCATCCTGTTTTATAACAGGGTGGGATTTTTTATACAGAGATAACAATGGAATTTGATGCCGGAAAAAATTAAAGACCGGACAAACCTTTTTTGGAATGTCCGGTCTTTTTTAGCTCAATATTCGGTCATATATTTTCCGAAAATTATTTTTTATCAGAATTTGCCTTCTTTTGCAGCTTCTTCAACGCTTACTGCAACAGCAACAGTAGCACCAACCATCGGGTTGTTGCCCATGCCGATAAGTCCCATCATCTCAACGTGAGCCGGAACTGAGCTTGAGCCTGCAAACTGTGCATCTGAGTGCATACGACCCATAGTATCTGTCATACCGTAGGAAGCAGGACCTGCAGCCATATTATCGGGATGGAGTGTACGTCCTGTACCGCCGCCTGATGCAACGGAGAAGTACTTCTTGCCCTGCTCATTACATTCTTTCTTGTAAGTACCTGCAACGGGGTGCTGGAAACGAGTCGGGTTAGTAGAGTTACCTGTAATGGAAACACCGACATTTTCATGGTGCATGATAGCAACACCTTCCTGAACATCATCTGCACCGTAGCATTTAACGGTAGCACGAAGACCTGTTGAGTAAGGCTTTTCATATACTACATTGAGAGTAGCGGTTTTATAGTCATACTTTGTTTCAACGAATGTAAAGCCGTTGATACGGGAGATTATCTGAGCAGCGTCTTTGCCGAGACCGTTGAGGATAACACGAAGCGGTTTCTGACGGACTTTGTTAGCCTTTTCAGCGATACCGATAGCACCCTCTGCAGCAGCAAATGATTCATGTCCTGCGAGGAAGCAGAAACATTCAGTTTCTTCTTCGAGGAGCATTTTGCCGAGGTTACCGTGACCGAGACCCACTTTTCTGTGGTCGGCAACTGAACCGGGGATACAGAAAGCCTGTAAGCCTTCACCGATAGCAGCAGCAGCGTCAGCAGCACGGCGACAGCCCTTTTTGATAGCGATAGCTGCACCTACCGTGTAAGCCCAGCAAGCATTTTCAAAGCATATCGGCTGAATTTTCTTAACCTGAGCATATACATCAAGACCTGCATCTTTTGTAATTTTTTCAGCTTCTTCAATGGAAGCGATGCCATAGCTGTTCAAAACAGCATTAATTTGGTCAATTCTTCTTTCGTATGATTCAAACAGAGCCATTTTATTACTCCTTTCTCGGATCGATTATTTTAGCTGCATCCGCAACACGACCGTACTGACCCTTTGCCTTTTCCCAAGCCTCATCAGGTGTAAGACCCTGCTTGATAAAGTCGGTCATCTTGCCGAGACTTACGAACTGATATCCGATAACTTCATCGTTTTCATCAAGTGCGATACCTGTTACATAGCCCTCAGCCATTTCAAGATAACGAACGCCCTTTTCTTTTGTTGCGTACATAGTGCCGACCTGTGATCTGAGACCTTTGCCGAGGTCTTCCAGTCCTGCACCGACAGCAAGTCCGTCATCAGAGAAAGCACTCTGGGTTCTGCCGTATACGATTTGGAGGAAAAGTTCTCTCATAGCTGTGTTGATAGCATCACATACGAGGTCGGTATTGAGAGCTTCAAGAATAGTTTTACCCTGAAGAATTTCGGCAGCCATAGCTGCGGAATGTGTCATACCGCTGCAGCCGATAGTTTCAATGAGAGCCTCCTCAATAACACCGTTCTTAACATTCAATGTAAGCTTGCAGGCACCCTGCTGAGGAGCACACCAGCCTATTCCGTGTGTAAATCCCGAGATATCACCGATTTGTTTTGCGTGTACCCATTTGCCTTCTTCGGGTATCGGAGCAGGTTCATGCTTTGCACCCTTTGCAACAGGACACATCATCTGTACTTCTTTTGTGTAAATCATTTGGATCTCCTTTCAGATTATATTATATTTGGAAAATCATACATCATCAAAAAGACGAGTATTGAAATTCCCCCTTTTTATATTATAATATTTTTTAAAATAATTTCAACATATTTTTGAAATATTTTATAATATTTTTATGAAAAAATTTATTTTATGTACATTGAAATATCAAAAGCCTGTACCGAGTGTGTCAGTGCACCTACGGAAATTATATCGACACCGCTTTCGGCAACAGCTCTGAGCGTTTCATCGGTAATACCGCCCGACGCTTCGAGGACTGCACGACCGTCTGTAATTTCGACAGCCTGTTTCATAAGTTCGGGTGACATATTGTCAAGCATTATTATATCGGCTTTTGCGGCAAGAGCTTCTCTGAGTTCGTCAAGATTTCTTGTTTCGACTTCAATTTTAGTCATGTGACCTATCTTTGAACGGAGCTTTGCAATAGCCTTTGTAATGCCGCCCGCCGCATCAATGTGATTGTCCTTGAGCATTGCAGCATCTGAAAGATTGTAACGGTGATTTTTTGCACCTCCTGTCATAACGGCGTATTTCTGTAACGGGCGTAGTCCGGGGAGAGTCTTTCTTGTATCGGCAATAGAGGCTTTTGTTCCCTCGACTATCTTTGCATATTTATTTGAAGCAGTAGCAATACCGCTCATGTGCTGAATTAGATTCAAAGCCGTTCTTTCACCTTTGAGCAAAACAGCTGTTTTGCCTTGGAGAGTGAGTATCTCATCACCTTTTTTAACTTCGTCACCGTCATTTTTAAGGATATTGAAAGATATATTTTCGTCAAGTATCCTGAATACTCTGACAGCGACTTCGACACCGCATACAATGCCGTCGGCTTTTGAAACGAATCTTGCTGTTCCCTCCTGCTCGGCAGGGATAAGATAATCGGTCGTTACGTCACAGTAATTCATATCTTCAAGTAAAGCCGTTTTTATTATATTGTCAACGTATATTTTATTGAGTATCATTTTTTATTTATAACCTCCTCAAGAACTATACACGCAACAGTCGCAAGGCTTCTTGCTTCAACGAAATCCTGATTTACAGTATATCCGCCGTTGTTGAGCGTATCGAGAATTTCCTTTGAACGTCTGAGACCCTCGGGTACAGCTTCGGGCTTTTCAATTACAAAATGACAGTCCTGCATTATTTTTCTTATCTCTGTTCTGAAGCCGTGAGGAAGTTCTTTGCCGTTCAAGTCCTCATGCTCGGTAAATTCACCGAAAGGAGTGTTATCTTCTTCTGCAAGCCTTTTGGTAATGTCATTAGCAGCTCGGCGTGAGAATACGAGTGCTTCAAGCAGAGAATTGCTTGCAAGTCTGTTTGCACCGTGCACGCCTGTGTGTGAACATTCGCCTGCCGCATAGAGTCTGTCAACTGTTGTACGGGCATAAAGGTCAACATCTATGCCGCCCATAAGATAGTGCTGACACGGAAATACAGGTATCCATTGTTTTGTGATGTCAATATTTTCTTCAAGGCACTTTTCGTATATCATCGGAAATCTGTTTCTGACAAATTCGGGGTCTTTGTGTGTTATATCAAGATAGAATTTTTCATTTCCTTTTGCACGGGATTCAAGCATTATTGCATTTGAAACGACATCTCTCGGAGCAAGCTCTCCCCTTTTATCGTATTTGTCTGCAAATCTTTCACCGTCACAATTCAGCAAGACCGCACCTTCTCCACGTACAGCCTCACTTATCAGGAATCTTTCCCTGTCATTTTCAGCAGCAAAAGCTGTCGGATGGAACTGTATCAGGCTGAGATTCTTTATCCTTGCACCGAGCATATATGCAAGAGTGATACCATCACCCGTTGCAATGGCTGAATTTGTGGTATACTGATAAACACGTCCTATACCGCCCGAAGCCATTATGCAGTAATGAGCCGCAATAACTCTTGATGAACCGTCGGCTAATATAAGTCCTGCCAAAAATCCCTTTTCATTTTTTTCGAGCTTATAGAGAAGTGTATGGTCAAGTATCTCGACATTTTTATGTGTCCGTACCTGTTCAATGAGAGTTTCGACAATAGCCTTTCCGGTTGAATCCTTGTGATGAACTATTCTGTGACGTGAATGACCTGCTTCAAGAGTCATCTGAAGATGTCCCTTTTCGTCAAGGTCAAATGCAACGCCCATTTCTTTGAGTTTCATTACATCATCGGGACCTTCGGAAACAAGGACTTCGATAGCCTGTAAATTATTCTGATATTTTCCCGCAATGAGAGTATCAGCGATATGGAGCTTGAAATTATCGTTGCTCTTGTCAAGAACAGCGGCAACACCGCCTTGTGCAAGAGAAGAATTGGAGAGAGTAAGCTCACGCTTTGATATCATCAGCACACGGACATTTTCGGGGAACTGCAGTGCCGCATATAATCCTGCCGCACCCGAACCCACTATTAAAACATCATATTCTTTATTCATATAAGAACCGCCTCTTTTTTATATATGTTGGTTTTATAATAACATGATACCGTTTAGTCTGTCAAGAAATAAGATGAATTCATTCAAAGCTATATAGAATTGTCCGTTAATTTGAACGGCTGTACAGGAAGGGTTTTGGATTTATATGCACGATAATATTTGTTTTCGTCAGTGTCAAAAAGCAGTACAGGTATTGTACCGCTCTTTTGTGTACAGCCGTCTATGTAATAATGAGATTGTCCGTCAAAGTATATTTCGTGAAAGTCACTGATACCCGCAATATCGGATGTAGAGATATGACCTGCTATTACATCCATATAAAAACTGCCTGTTTTATGACTGCTGTCCCATAAAAAATACTTTGTTCCCGAATCCCTCCATTTTTCGCCGAGAGTTTCATCTATGCCTGCATGACAGAAAATCTGATTTTGAGTTTCATAATACAGAGGCAATTTTTTTATCCACCAAATATAATCACTGTCATTTCTTTTATGAGGGATAGAAAAACAGCCGAATCTGTTATTGTCAATGGGATAATCCCTTTGGATAACCATTTGTTCATGATTGCCCATAAGTGCGATAATTTTTTCCCTGCCGTACTGTTCCTGCAAGTCCATTATCCTGTCAAGGACACCGTAACTGTCAATGCCGTAGTGTATGTAATCCCCCAAAATCACGAGTTTTGTGTCATTGTCTGAAAAGTTTATGCAGGAAAGAGCCTCGTCAAATTCCCTGAGGCAGCCGTGAATATCGCTCATAGCATATATTTTCATCATTTCACCGCCTTTAATTCATAGCAAGACCGTCTATTTTCTCCGAAAAATCATGGAAAGAAATTCCTCCGAGCACACCATTCAAATGTGTATATGAAATAAGCTCATTGTCTTTTGAATAATCATAACTTTTGATAAAACCGTCATTTTTGAGTTCCCCGACAAATTTCAGAGCCATTTCGACTTTCTTGTCTTTATCGGCATTTTTATAATCATCACTTTTCAGAAATTCCGTTGCTTTTTCCTCAGCCTGATTCATTTTTTCCCAAAGTTCATCACTTTCCCGGGAAATGCTTTCAGCGGAAGATTGAATGACACTTTCAGATACGGAATTTTGTGAAACCGTATCGGAGTTTTCACAGGCTGATAACATCATCAAGGAACATATAAGTAAAAATAAAATTTTTTTCATAAAATCACCCTCCCAATATTACGGGTACGATTTCAGACGGCTTTGTTACAAAGATTGTATCGGGAAAATACTTTTCCATTTCCCGACGTGTTCCGTAACCGTACAGACAGCCGATAAAATCGACTTCAGTTAAAGAAGCACCCTCGGCATCAAATTTTGTATCGCCTATCATAACAGCTTTTTTATCTCTGCCGAGATTGTCGAGAACATGGTTTATGACCTGTATTTTTGTATGTCGTGCGGAAGTTCCGTCAGAACCGCCTGTAAAATCAAAATAGCGGTCAAGTTCAAGCATTTTTATTATCTTATCCGCAAAAGGCTGATATTTTGTCGTTGCAACAGCCAAAAGGACTCCGTTTTCTTTCAGTGTCTGCAAAACTTCATACATTCCGTCATAAACCTTATTTTTATAGATACCTGTCTCAACGAAATTCTTCTTGTATATCATCAAGCCCTTTTCGGCATCTTCCTCTGAAAATCCGCATCTTTTAAGACTGTCGGTCAAAGGCGGTCCTATAAAACTCGCAAGAGTTTTTTCGTCGGGCAAAGGTCTTTTCATTTCTTCAAAGACCATCCTCACACAATCCAATATCCCTTCTCCCGATTCACTGAGAGTGCCGTCCAGGTCAAACAATGCTATATCATATTTTTTCATTATTAACTATCCTTTACTTTATTGGTTTCATGGTCAGGGAAATTCTGCCTTTTTCGGCATCAACCTTCAGTATGCGAACACTGACGACATCACCGACTTTGAGGACATCAGACGGATGTTTGATACGCTTTTCGCTTATCTGTGATATATGTACAAGTCCGTCCTGATGTACGCCTATATCTATAAATGCACCGAAGTCTATTACATTCCTGACAGTGCCCTTGAGTTCCATTCCGACCTGCAAGTCCTTTATATCAAGGACATCCGTTCTCAGAAGCGGAGGAGGAAGTTCATCTCTGGGGTCACGCCCGGGTTTTGTTATCTCTTTTATAATATCCTGCAAAGTCGGTACACCGATACCGATTTTTTCGCTTATATTTTCAAGACCGGTTTTTTCGGCTTTTTTCCGGAGTTCGCTTATATTTCCGTTTGATATATCCGAAAGCTCATATCCGCATAATTCAAGGAGCTGTTTTGCGGCTGTGTAGGATTCGGGATGTACGCCTGTGTTGTCAAGGGGATTTTTGCTTTCGGGAACCCTGAGAAATCCTGCACACTGTTCAAAAGCCTTGGGACCGAGTTTTGGAACTTTCTTCAATTCGGCACGGGAAGTAAATGCACCGTTTTCCTCACGGTATGCAACGATATTCTTTGAAACGGCAGCATTGACACCCGATACTCTTGAAAGAAGTGCAGGTGAAGCGGTATTCAAATCTGCACCGACGCTGTTTACACAATCCTCGACAACTCCGTCAAGAGCCTCACTCAAACGCTTTTGCGGCATATCATGCTGATACTGTCCGACACCGATGGCTTTTGGTTCAATTTTAACGAGTTCTGCAAGAGGGTCTTGAAGTCTTCTTGCAATGGATACGGCACTTCTCAAAGTCAAATCCAAATCGGGCATTTCAGCCGCTGCAAGCTTTGAAGCCGAATATACGGAAGCACCTGCTTCACTTACGACCATATATGAGACCCTGCTGTCAATTTCGGAAATACATTCCGCTGTAAACATCTCGGTTTCCTTTGAAGCCGTACCGTTTCCGATAGCTATTATTTCGGCATTATACCTTTTTATCATATCTTTCAAAGTTTGTTTTGATTTTTTGACCTGAGCTTCACCGTGAGTGGGATAGATAACAGAAGTATCAAGAACTCTGCCCGTAGCGTCAACGACGGCTAATTTGCAGCCTGTTCTGTACCCGGGGTCAAGACCTATTGCGACATGACCTTTTACGGGCGGCTGCATCAAAAGCTGTCTTAAATTCAGGGCAAATAATTTTATAGCCTGTTCATCAGCAGTATCTGTAAGTTCCGAGCGTATTTCCCTTTCGACTGACGGGAATATCAGTCTTTCATAAGAATCCTCACACGCTTTTGCGATAAGTTCCGAACATTCGTTATCGCCTTTTACGAGAAGTCTTTTCATTATATTAAGGCATTTTTCAGGCTCTATATCAATACTTACTTTGAGGATATCTTCTTTTTCACCTCTGTCGATGGCAAGTATCCTGTGACCGGGTATATTTTTTACAAGTTCCCTGTAATCATAGTAAACGGTATAAACACTGTCTTTGTCAGGGTCAGCTGCTTTTGATACGATATATGCGTTCAGTCTTATGATATTTTTGAGTCGTTTTCTTATCTCGGCATTGTCGGAAATATTTTCGGCAATGATATCCATAGCACCCTGTACGGCATCTTCAACAGTTCCCACACCTTTTTCACTGTCAATGTATTTCTGTGCTTCATCATTGATATTTATATTATCCTGTGCAAATATCATATCCGCCAAAGGTTCAAGACCCTTTTCCTTAGCGACTGATGCACGAGTCTTTCTTTTCGGCTTGAAAGGGCGGTAAATGTCCTCCAATTCGGCTAAAGTCTTTGCACCGTCAAGTGCTTTGGCAATATCATCATTCATTTTTTCAAGACCCGATATAAGCTCGAATATTTCTCCACGCCTTTTATCAAGACCTCTCAGATATTCAAGCCTTTCGCTTATCTCACGTATGGTCTGGTCATCAAGAGTTCCGTGCATTTCCTTTCTGTAACGTGCGATAAAAGGGATAGTGTTTCCCTCGTCAAGTAAATTGATGATATTCTGTGCATATTCTTCTTTGATTTCAAATTCCTCTGAAAGCTGTTTTGCATATTCCATTTTCTTCAAACTCCCTTTTTATAAAAATTATTTATTTTCGGCAACAGGCTGAAACAGTGATATGAACTTTTGAACTAACCAGCAAATGCCGAATATTACAGGCTGATGAGCGATATAGAATAATAGTGCGTGTCTGCCGATAAATGCAAGAGGCGGTATATGTTTTTTTGCTGTCCATTTTGGAAATTTCTTCTGAGGGATAAGTCTTCCGAAAGCCCCGCCCGCAAAGAAAAGGAATATCCATGAAACAAGCGGAAAATAATCGGATGAAACAAACTCTTTATTCGGAAATCCGAACATAAAAAGGAAATTAGTAGTATACCATTCAGCCGGAAATTTCCATTGTATGAGGAACGGTATTTCAAAATATCCCTCGGACGTATGATAGAATATAAAAAACAGCAGGAAATTCAATAAAACTCCAAGCCATACAGGCATAATTTTGAGATACTTTCCGATAAGCCCGTATATTATCATACATATTGCAAGCATATGAAGTACACCGAATGTTATTATCTGTTCAGGAACAACAAGATACGTTACAAGAGTAACTCCAAGTGCAACTATACCAAGTTTGACACCTCTTTCGAGGTTTGATTTTGAAAGATTGCACGCCATTCCGGATATAAATATAAACAGCCCCGCAAAATACGGTTCTGCCGGCATAAAAAAGTCAAAAAGTTTTTGTCCCCATTCAGCATCGAATATAGACCCTATCGTGTAGAAAGCATGATAGAATATCATGCAAAAGACTGCAAGCCCCCTTAGTTCATCAAGAAGATGTATCCTGAATTTCTTTTTCTTGGCATCGTCTGCCATTGGTATCACTCCCATTAAAAAATTATACATTTAAATTGATTTGGATATTGTCCATGTGCTATAATAACTGTAAGATAAATTATATCAGCAAAATATATTATAATCAAGAAAAAATAAGAGAGGTTTTAAAAAAAATGGACAAATCAAATATCGGTATCGAAAATACTGTATTGTCAAAGGTTAATGAAACAAATACAGCTCTTGCAATGGGAAGCGGAGGACTTGAAGTCTTTGCAACTCCGGCTGTATCGGCACTTATGGAAAAAGCCGCCTTTGAACTCATACAGCCATATCTTGACGAGGGCATAACAACTGTGGGAACGATGATATCACTCGAACATATCAGTGCAAGTCCGATTGGAGCGGATATTACTGCAAAAGCTGTTCTTACCGACATTGACGGAAGAAAATTCTGTTTTGACATATTTGCCTATGACAATGTGGGACTTATCGCACAAGGCAAGCATGAGAGATTCTCCGTAAAGACCGAATCTTTTATGAAAAAGGCTGATACTAAAATCAGAAAGGAATGATATTCTATGAACAGGGCTGAAAAAGCCGTTGAGCTGAAAAGAAGAAATAACTGCTGTCAGGCGGTGTTATTGGCATTTGCGGATAAGCTGCCATTTGATGAAAATACACTCCGTCAAATGGGTTCGGGATTCGGTTCAGGCATGGGCTGTATGGAAGCGACCTGCGGTGCATTGTGCGGAGCGTGTATGGTTGCCGGACTTCTAAACAATACAGGAAGACCTACTGCCATGCTGTCAAGAATGATTCTGAATGATTTTCAGACAAAATGCGGTGCCACGGTATGTAAAGACCTGAAAGGCATTTCAACAGGAAAAGTTCTTTGCAGTTGTGATGACTGCGTGAAAAATGCCGTGCTTGCACTTGAAAGCGTTATCGGCACATAAAAAAACAAGGGCAGAAATTTTATGTTTCTGTCCTTGTATATTTTTTACTCACGCATTCCAAACGATATCGGCATCACAGGAACTATTCCAATTAGCATCCCATGTATCGGGTGCCTCACTTCTTCCTTCTATTATTACAGTTTGCTTTAAATACCAAAAATCAAATGCTCCATATCCCATAATTGTAACGCTATATGGAATAACAATAGTTTTTGTCGAACAATGTGCAAAAGCAGCCTCACCTATTTCTGTTAAACCATCAGGAAGATTTATCTCTTCCACAGCGGTTTTTTGAAAAGCTCTCTTGCCTATTTTAGTTAAATTTTTTGACAGTTGTATATTTTTCAGAGAAGTACAATCTTGAAATGCCCAGTCTTCTATTTCAGTTACACTATCAGACATTACTACACTTTCCAAATTTGTACAATGATTAAAAGCACTATTGCCTATTTTTGTGACACCATCTTCAATAACTATATTTTTAAGTTCAAAAGAATCATGTGAATACTCGGCAAACATTTTATATGCTTTTTCAAAAAATTGGTCTGAATATACTGTAAGGTATAATTGCCTCTGGGCTTTGACTTGCTTTCTTCTGTACTGCTTTCAGCTTCTGATACTGTGCTTTCAGTCGTTGAAGATTCCTCTGCACCGATTTCCGCTTCCGATACTGTGCTTTCGACATCAGACGGAGTTTCTTCTGCACTGCTCTCTGCCTCTGATACAGTGCTTTCAGCTGTTGGAGATTCCTCTGCACTGCTTTCTGCCTCTGATACAACACTTTCAACAACTGACGGAGCTTCTTCAGCACTGCTTTCCGCTTCTGATACAACACTTGCCGTTGATGGCGTTGATACAGGCGTTTGAGATTCTTGGGCTGAATTTGCACA
>CACZZB010000023.1:46027-46400 GCA_902785555.1 uncultured Ruminococcus sp. | reverse complement strand
GAAAGACTCCAAAAACAGAGAAAAACAGCGTATCCGAATTTCTAAACTGCATGAAAAGGTTTCAAATCAAAGAAAGGATTTTCTGCACAAGCAGTCAAGACAGATAGCCAATTTCTATGATTGCGTATGTATTGAAAATCTGAATATGCAGGCTATGGCACAATCTCTGAATTTTGGCAAATCCGTTTCGGATAACGGCTGGGGAATGTTCACAGCATTTCTCAAATACAAGTTGGAGGAACTTGGAAAAAGACTTGTAAAAATAGATAAGTTTTTTGCAAGTTCACAAATTTGCAGTGCTTGTGGATACCAAAATTCCGACACAAAAGATTTGTCTGTCAGAGAATGGATTTGCCCTTGCTGTCGAACACAT
>CACZZB010000023.1:0-46016 GCA_902785555.1 uncultured Ruminococcus sp. | reverse complement strand
GGACACACGGGGTTAGCTCGTTGATACTGTATGGGTTACCATACTTGAGCGAGAAGCCCCCGCCTCTAAGCGAAGCGTAGGCGGGGGAGTATGTCACAGCTGTCTGTATAATAAGGGTCCAAATATATTTCGTTTTGGGGTACATAGTTTTTATCCGGCTGTCCGTTGACGGTTATACCGCTGTATATATTGACGTTCAGTGACTCATGTTTTATATCAGTAAAATAAAATTCAAATTTTCTGTATTCAGCCTTGTTGAGATAAGCATACATATTTTTGACGGTATCGGAATAATCGTTATTATTTTGTGATTTGTCTGAAATAGTGACATTGACGGAGATTTCAAGTTTTTGTGTCATGGCGTTGTCGGATATTATATTATCGTAATTGTCGTATGTCAGAGCATGGTCGGTATACATTGCATAGTCGGGGTCATAAATTGAAACATCAAGTTCAAGTGCCTTTTTGGGGATATTGTATTCTGCAAGCTGATTTTTTATATAGTCGTAGAAGCATTTTTTGAAAACGGATTCATTGTAAGAATGATAGCGTTGGTCGGTGATGGTCTTGGCACTGCCGTTATCATTTCCTACATATATGGTGAAGTCCTTTTTCGTTTTTATTCTTGTCGGAAAAAGTGTATTCTACACCATATACATAATCCTGAAACAGATTGTATCTTTCACCGTCAATACGGGATTGTGAAATATAGTAATGATTACCGTAGGTCTTATTGACATAATCTTCGGCATTTCCTCTCAAAGTGTATTTGGCATGGAGCTGAGGTATTGAAATTATACCTGAGAAAATCAATAATGCCGCAATAATAATCACTGTAAAAATAAATCCGAATATAAATACAGGTATTTTTTGATAAAAGACACTTTTTACACTTCCTTTGGATTAAATATCACGGTGCATGAAGGTTTTAGCCGCCCATTTCAGGAATTTGTATTTTGCTTTTGATGGAATATAGTTGAATTCACCGAGGTACTTTTCAGCATAGCCGTTAAAGCCTTTTTTGAATTTGTAGACACCGTAGTTTGAGTGAGTTTCGTCATCATAATGAGGTACTCCCATGAAGTCGTAGATGTCACAGCCTGTTTCGACAGCCCATTGTATCATAGTCCACTGCATGAGGTGATTGGGCATTAAATTTCTGTGACCGTTGCCGGAAGCTCCGTAAAGGTAACTTACACGCTTGGCATAGTTTATGTCCAATGCACCGGAAATAGGCTCACCGTCAGGGGCATAGCACATATATAATCTTGCGTGTTCACCGAGAGCATCCATCATATTTGCGAAATATTCCTTTGAACGGATATGGAATCCGTCACGTTCACCCGTTTCTTTCATAAGCATACAGAAATCGTCTAATTTTTCTTTGCCGTATGCTTTGCAGGTAACGCCTTTTCTTTCGGCAACACGGATATTATATCTCCATTTTGAGTGGAATCCGCTGAAAACCTCGTCTGCTGTTTTGCCCGAAATATTAAGTAGATAGTTTTTGAGACTCTGCACTGTGACATCTTCCGAAATATCGGGGTCATATTCAAATCCAAGTGCTTTGAAATTCTCAATGACTTCAAGACTTTTTTCTTTATCAAATGTAAAGTTTTCTTCTTCCGTGACCTGTTCGCAGTGAGGTATCATAGGGTCTATTTTGAGCATATAGGCATGATGTTTTTTTGCAGTTTTTTTAGCTTTTTCAAGCAGTTCCGTCAAGGTTTCCTTGTCGGTGCAGTCGCAGACAGGACCTCTTGTGGAATAGGCGAATGTGGAATTTATTACAGGCAGTTTCTTGAAAAGTATCTGCATAGCGGCTTTGATATTGCCTTCATTGTCATAAACAGCCACTAATTCACTGTTCCAGTCTGCTTTTACCTTTGCCCAGAGAGATGACTGTGTAAAACTTCCGTACGGACTGTTTGAAACAAAATCCTCATATTTTTGTATATCAACCTGACTGTTATTATCTTTTGACATTTAAAATAACCTCCAATTTTTTATTTGATATCCAATTATTTATTATACACCAGATATTTTTTAATATCTATCCTTTTTTTGAAAATTGGCAAAGTTTATATATTTTTTCTCTTTCACCCGATTAATATTGAATATTATATTTAAGCCAAAAATCGGGAGTAAAAATAATCCGATTTTTCTTTTTTTAAAATCGCTTTTTTGCAATCAAATTTTGTTGACAAAGTATTGTCATAATAGTAAAATATAGTCATGACGATTGCGATAAAGGAGGAGAAAATTCAAATGAAATTTGTAAAGCTCTTGTTTCTGAATGTAAGTATAATTGTGCTGAATATCGTTGTATTCTCACAGGGACTTCTTGGAATACATATCAGCAAAAATCTTTTTTCAACTATTATAGGCGTTACAACAATAGTTTTGAGTGTCATAGCTTTTATCTGGGGAAATATATCCATACTCTTTTCAAAGAAAAGAACGTCTGTTATCCGTAACGGAAATAATGAAATTTCCGATTCCGGCAAGGCACTTGCAGATAATATCTCTGCTTTGAGCAAGCAGTGGAATAAAAAGACTTTCAGGGAAAATATCAACAAGACAATGGAACAGTACGGCAAGATGAAAACACGCAACAAGGCTGTCGATACCGTACTTTTACAGCATTTTAAACCGACAGAGATGTCATATTCACGTTTCCGCAATATAATAGATTCTGTCAATGAGCTTTTTAACGGCAATGTCGAAAAGATACTGAACAGGATAGAAGTATTTGATGAATCGGATTACAGAGTCATAATATATAAGATAAAGAATGGCGGAGATAATCTCCCCGAACAGGAAAAACAAGTCCTTTATGATAAGCTGAATATCTGTCTTGAACATATAAACTATGTAAAGGAACTCGTTGAAGCAAATGAAACTATCGTTTTGAAAATGGATAAACTTCTTCTTGAATTGTCAAAGCTGAGTGCAGTTGACGAAAGCGATATCGAAAATATGTCAGCGATTCAGGATATAAATGCTCTGATAGACCAGACAAAGTTTTATAAACAATAATCAAGTCTGAAAATTCTTTGGAATTTTTATAAATATTTTTACCATTACGAAAGTGAGGTTTTTAAAAATGGCAGGATTTTCAATGGAATTGCCCGATACCGAAGAAGTAAAAGAAAAAGAGGCGGAGGCGGTAGCACCAACTCCCGAAGTCAAAGTAAAACTCGAAAAAGCAGCTGATTCCAATACCAACAACCTTATGACATTTGACCTTGATTCACTTCAGGAAAGACGTGATATTATTACATCAATAGATACCTTTGGTAATGATATCGTCGAGAAGTCCACACAGAAAAATGATATGCTCAATGTTCGTCTTGCTGACCTTAGTAAAATGGGCAGTGAGAACGGTGCTGTTGTAAGCGGTCTTGCAGAGCTATCAACACAGATGAAAGACCTTGACCCTTCCGGAATAGACTTTACAAAGAGAGGCGTTCTCGGAAAACTCTTTAATCCGGCAAGAGCATATTTTACAAAGTATGAAAGAGCCGATGCTATCATAGCAAAAACCATGGACTCACTCAGCGAGGGTAAAAAAGTTCTCAAAAATGACAATACTACTCTTGAAATTGAGCAGATGTCTTTGCGTGACCTGACCAAAAAACTCAGTCAGCAGATAGAAATGGGTACACAGATGGATGAATCTATTTCGGCAGCTATCGAAAAGGCAAAAATCGAGAATGTTGACGAGGAAAGAATAAAGTTTATCGAAGAAGAAGTTCTTTTCCCGCTTCGTCAGAAGGTTATGGATATGCAGCAGATGCAGGCTGTAAATATGCAGGGCATAGTTGCCATGGAAATTGTAAGACGCAACAACAAAGAACTTATCCGTGCAGTTGAAAGAGCCGAAAACGTGACCGTTTCCGCATTGAAGATAGCTGTTACCGTTGCAAGTGCTTTGTACAATCAGAAGATAGTTCTTGAAAAAGTAAATGCTGTAAATGAAGCTACCAATAAGCTCATAGGTGCTACTTCAAAAATGCTTAAAGACCAGGGTGCGAATATCCAGCAGCAGGCTATGGAAGCAAGCGTTTCCGTTGATACTCTCAAAGAAGCTTTTGCAAATACATTTGATGCACTTGATGCCGTAAGTAACTATAAATCAAAGGCACTTCCTCAGATGAAGAACAGTATCGAGCAGTTCCGTGCACTTGCGGATGAAGGCGAAAAGCGTATACAGAAAATGGAAGCTACCGAAGAAAAGAAAAGACAAATGCTTGAAGGCGGCGGCGCCCCCATCAAAAAACTTAACAGCTAATCAATTATATAGTCAGCAATTGTCAATGTATGAAAATCCGAAATTGTCGTGATAAACGGCAGTTTCGGTTTTTTGTATGAAATGGGGTGAAAGACTTGAAAAATAAAAGATTATTTTATGGGATAACATTTGCCGTATTGGTTATTATTGAAGTTATCATAGGAGTGTTTGTACATGACGGATTTGTCCGTCCATATTTGGGAGATGTTATAGTTGTAATAGCGATATACGCTTTTGTGAGAATAATAATTCCCAAAAAATATGTGTTCTTGCCCTTTATCGTATTTGGATTTTCAGTGATTGTTGAATTATTGCAGGGAATACATATTGTGGATATTCTTGGAATACAAAACCATTTTTTAAGGGTACTTATCGGTACTTCGTTTGATTGGAAAGATATTTTGTGTTATGGTGCCGGCTGTTTGATACTTGAAATATACGAAATTGTTTTAAAGAAGAACAAAAAATGACATATTTTTAAATATAATTCTTTTTTCTATTGAAAATATATGACACGATGTGATATAATACTCTCTAATTGTTTACCGATATATTTAATTGAATTGGTAAATAATAACAAAAACTTATAGGAGCGTGTTTTCTATGGAGAAAAGAGGTCAGTGGGGATCGAGATTTACATTTATCCTTGCTGCAATAGGTTCTGCTGTTGGTCTCGGAAACGCATGGAGATTTCCCGGACTTGCCGCAAAGCATGGCGGAGGTACATTCTTGCTTGTATATCTTGTTGCAATGTTAGTGATGGGTATACCGCTGTTGATGATGGAAATATCCATTTCGAGAAAATTCCGCAAAGGTGCTATCGAATCAATGCGTGGTATCAACAAAAAAGCCGAGTTTATCGGCTGGGCGGCTACAAGTAATGCTTTTGTCATTGTATGCTACTATGCAGTCGTATTTGCATGGGTAATTCTCATGTTCGTCAACTCATGGCAGTTTGCAGGCATGACAGGTAATTCCGAAGCAGCTTCAAACCTGTTCGGAGAGCTTACAAAAACAAGTTGGGCTATTGAGGGAACTGATATTCCGGGTGAAGTTCTTTTATGTACGCTTATCGCATGGGGACTGATATTTTACTGTATCAGAAACGGTGCAAGCTCCGTTAGTAAAGTCGTTAAATTTACGGTTTTTGCCCCTGTTGTCCTTCTTTTGATAATGGCGATAAAGGGCTGTACGATGTCGGGTGCAGGCGAGGGACTTGCAATTTTCTTTATACCCGATTTCAATGCACTTGCAGACCCGTCATTATGGGTAGATGCTATCGGTCAGGTATTTTACAGCCTGTCGATTATGATGGCTATTATGTTCGCATACGGCTCATATCTCGGAGATGATGCAAATATTGCAATGGATGCTGTTATCATAGCTTTCTCGGATATGGCTATAAGTGTTCTTTCTGGTATCGTTATGTTCTCGACAATGGGCGGTACAGGTATGCTTGATAAAGTTACGGCAAGCGGCATCGGAACGGCTTTCATAGTATATCCACAGGCAATAGTGAATCTTACCGATATAGGCTGGCTCAACGCTGTATTCGGTGCGATATTCTATATGATGCTCATAACACTTGCAATAGACTCTGCATTCTCGATAGTAGAGGGCGTATCAGCGGCAGTTGCGGATAAGTTCCACTTAAAACCAAAGACTGTTACAATAGCAGTATGCAGCATTTGTGGTGTCATCTCTCTGATATTCACAACACAGGCAGGTCTTGCATGGCTCGATATAGTTGACAACTGGACAAATCAGATAAATCTTATCCTGATAGGTATCCTTGAATGTATTGCTGTGGGCTGGACATTCAGCCTTAAAAAAGTCCTTGCCGAAGTCAACAGGAATACGAAGAAATTCAAAACACCTTACTGGTGGTTTGCTTATTCAATAAAATTTGTATCGCCGATATTGCTTGCAGGCTTGTTTGTGTGGAATATGATAGACCTTTTCGGAGCAAAGGGCGGCATTTACGGCGGCTATCCGATATGGGCACAGGTTGCGTCAGGCTGGATAGTTTCGGCACTTGTATTTGTCAGCGGATTTATTGCAAGAATTATCATAAATAAGAAAAAGAAAAAGGGCTTTGTTGAAGACGAAGTTGTCTGGAAAGACTGATATTTTTATGAGGAAACATGAAATTATTTTTTTCATGTTTCCTTGTTTTTTTGCGACTGTATTGACAAAGTAGACAATATTAAGTATAATTATTAATAATAAAAGGCTATAATATATAGAATATTTAAGTAAATAAGAAAGTGAGGAATTTTTAACATGAGTGTAAGTCTTAAAAAAGGTCAGAAAGTTGACCTTACAAAAGGAAATTCGGGACTGAAAAGAGTAATGGTAGGTCTTGGCTGGGACGAGGCTCAGAAGCCCGCAGGATTCAGCAGACTTTTCGGCGGCAGAAGTGTACAGGATTTTGACTGTGATGCAATGGCATTTGTTCTCCAAAAGGGAAAAATAGTACAAAAAAATGATGTTGTATTCTTCAATAATCTCAATCACCCGACAGGCTGTGTTATCCACAAGGGGGACAATCTTACAGGAGGCGGTCAGGGTGATGATGAACAAATTATGGTAGAACTTTCACAGCTTCCTATGGAATATGACAGAATAGTTTTCGTCGTAAGCATATATCAGGCTAATGAACGCCGTCAGCATTTCGGCATGATAAACAATGCTTTTATCCGTATAGTTGACGCTGATACAAATAAAGAACTTTGCATTTATAACCTTTCCTCGGAGGACTATGACGGAAAATGTGCAATGGTATTCGGTGAACTGTACAGAAAAGACGGCGAATGGAAATTCAATGCCATAGGTCAGCCTATGAATATATGGGCGGTGGATGACCTTTCAGAACGCTACGGTCTTCCGAAAAACGTATGGAGATAATTTTTTATCCATAATTCATAATGTTTTGTGAATTGGGAGTTTAAATCAATCAAAAAATTTGTGCATACATCCAATTATCTATTATCAAGAAAGGGAGTTTTTTATTATGGCAGTTAATCTTCAAAAAGGACAGAGAGTTTCACTTGACAAGGGTACAAAAATGGCTCTGATAGGTTTGGGATGGGATTCAAACAAGTATGACGGCGGATTTGACTTTGACCTTGACGCATCTGCATTTCTTCTTAATGCAAACGGAAAAGTTCCGAGTGACGAGGATTTTATCTTCTATAACAACCCCGTATCAAGAAATGAAGCGGTAAAATCAATGGGTGACGATACAACAGGCGGCGGCAGTGCAGAAGGCGATGATGAACAGATATTCATTGATTTCAGCAAGCTTCCTCCCGAAATTGAAAAAATAGCTATTACAGTTACTATACATGATGCAGAGGCTCGCCGTCAGAATTTCGGTCAGGTATCAAATGCTTATGTACGAGTTCTCAAAATAGAGAATGAATTTGATACACAGGGCGAAACCATGATACAGTTCGACCTTGAAGAAGAATTCTCGATAGAAACATCTCTCGTTGTATGTGAGATATACAAGAAGAACGGTGAGTGGAAATTCAATGCCCTTGCAGCAGGTTACAGCGGCGGTCTTGCAGCACTTTGCCGTGACTACGGTGTTAATGTTTAATAGAGCGGAGGTATTTTATAATGGCAGTTAGTCTTCAAAAAGGACAAAGAGTAGGCTTGGGCAACTCTATGCAGTATGCTCTTGTAGGCTTGGGCTGGGACTCTAACAGATATGACGGCGGCTTTGACTTTGACCTTGATGCTCAAACGGAAAAGTTATCCGTGATGAAGATTTTGTTTTTTACAATAATCTTGAAGCCCGTGACGGTGCAGTCCGTTCAATGGGTGATGATACCACAGGCGGCAACAGTGACGGCGGTGATGATGAACAGATATACATTGACTTCACAAAACTTCCCCCCGAAATTGAAAAAATAGCTATTACAGTAACTATACATGAGGCTGATATACGTCATCAGAATTTCGGACAGGTATCAAATGCCTATGTACGAGTTGCAAAACTGGATAGTGCTGATGCACCTGACGGTGAAACGGTACTCCAATTTGACCTTGAAGAAGAATTTTCCATTGAAACTGCACTCGTTGTATGTGAGATATACAAAAAGAACGGCGAATGGAAATTCAATGCAGTTGCGGCAGGTTACAGCGGCGGTCTTGAAGCACTTTGCCGTGCATACGGTGTTAATGTCTGATAAAACGGAGGTATTTTGAAATGGCAGTCAGTCTTCAAAAAGGACAAAGAGTAGGCTTGGGCAACTCTATGCAGTATGCTCTTGTAGGCTTGGGCTGGGACTCCAATAAATATGACGGCGGATATGACTTTGACCTTGATGCTTCGGCATTTTTGCTGGGTGCAAACGGAAAAGTCCTTTGTGATGAGGATTTTGTTTTCTATAACAATCTTGAAGCCCGTGACGGTGCAGTAAAATCAATGGGTGATGACCTGACAGGCGGCAACAGTGACGGCGGAGATGATGAACAGATATATATTGACTTCACAAGACTTCCTCCCGAAATTGAAAAAATAGCTATTACGGTAACTATACACGAAGCAGATATACGTCATCAGAATTTCGGACAGGTATCAAATGCCTATGTACGGGTTGCAAAGCTGGATTATCCCGATGCACCCGACGGTGAAACGATACTTCAGTTTGACCTTGAAGAAGAATTTTCTATCGAAACGGCTCTTGTAGTCTGCGAAATATACCGCAGGAACGGTCAGTGGAGATTCAATGCAGTTGCATCAGGCTATCGTGGAGGACTTGAAGCTCTCTGCAATGCCTATGGCATAGATGTAGAATAAAAATTTGAAGTTTTGAGAGTGGAGAGTGGAGCTTTTCAGAATCCGCTTTCCGCTCTTTTATTAATTGGAGTTATACGAAAATGAATGTTTATAAGAGAATGTCTGAGGACAGCAGTATATTGATGATATCCCATACAGAAAAGAATACCGAATTGCTCGGTCCGTACAGACGTTTTGTTATATGGGTTTATGGGTGCTGTTTTGACTGTGAAGGGTGCCTTGCAGAGAATACAAAAAACGGTACATACACGGAAAAAAATATATATGAGCTTGCAGAGGAAATATTATGCAGTGGAACAGAGGGTATAACAATAAGCGGAGGAGAGCCTTTTTTACAGGCTGAAAGCCTTTTCAGACTTATCGAATATATCAAAACCGTGAAAAATATCGGAGTTATAATCTATTCGGGATTTACCCTTGAAGAATTATCCGAAGATGAAAGCTGTAAAAAACTTTTGAGTGTGACGGATATACTTATTGACGGAAGATATATCAAAGAACTTGATGATGGCAGGGCTTATATAGGCTCGTCAAATCAAAGACTGCATTATCTTTCGGACAGATATAGAAGTATCGGTGAAGAATACTATTCTTCGTATAAAAGACGTGCCGAGATAAAGATAAATTTAAATGAGATAGTGCTTATCGGAGTACCTTCAAAGAATGTGCTTGATGTATGGAAAAAACTTAAAGAAAAATCGGGAGGAAATATAAGTGACTTTTGAATCTGAAATATTTGTGCGTGATACGATAAAACTGAATATATTAAAAGAGCTGAAAGAAAAAACAATAAGCCTTGCGGTTCAGATGAATGACGGAAATGTCCAAGATTATCTGACTCAGATACATAATGACAATTCCCGTGTGAAAGTGTATGGAAATTTCAATATATCCGAAAGTGTAGACGGTGATGTCCTTACTATAAGACCGATTTCGGTTGACAGGTCTTTGAAATGTATCATGAATTTTTCGGGAGATGTTTCCGAAAAATCAGTTTCTGTTATAAGAAGTGCCGATAAAAAAGAAGAAAATTCTTATAAGATAGACAAGTCATTCCAAAAATTGGAATTAGTGCCGTCAGGGGATAAATATATCCTTCATCTTGCATATTCCGAAGAAATACAGATGAAAGAAAAAATCGGCAAAATAGAAGAAGAATACAAAAAAGATTATGTTTCCGCAAGAAATGAAACCGAAAGCCTGAAACAACAGCTTGAAATTGACAAGTCTATTCTTGAATATTACAAGGATAAAGACATAAAGCCGATAGAGGATATCATCAAGGAAATAACCGAAAAGCTTGATGAGGCTGAAAAACAGATATCTCTTTTTATTACGGCTAAACAGAAGAAAACTATGGAAATTGAGGGCGAAATAAAATCCAATAAAAAGTAATGGAGTGATATTGGAATGGCAGATAGGGTAAGAGAGCTTGAAAGAGAAATAGATGAACTTCAAAGACAGCTCCGTCAGCAAAACCGGAATGCCGAAACAGAACGTCAGCGTATGCTCAGTGAAAACAGAAAAGCGATAGAGAATTATCAGCAGGATATGAAAAGGGCTGTCCGTGAGCATGACGAAAATGCAAAAAAAGAATATGAACGTTTGCTGAGAGATTATCAGCGTAATATTGACAAGGATATCCAAAATGAAGTTGCCGATATGAACAGCAATTACAGAAAACTCCTTGATGATGTCAAGAGGAGTGAACAGGAGCTTGAAAGAAAAAATCAGGAGCTTGAAGCGGCTGTTCAGTCTGTCAGAAATGATATATCCAAACGCAATGAAGGCAGCAGCAGGGAAGCAAAGGAATATCTTCTGAATGCAACAGGAGAATTCCATGAAATAGAAAAAAAGCCGCATGAAAAATTCATGCCCAAACGACTTAATATCTTTTACAATGCGATAAAAGACGGTCAGATGCTGTATAAAGCAGGTCTGTTTGAAGCTGCAACGGCTGTTGCGATATCGGCAAAAGCAGGCTTGGAAAGACTTGGCTATAATATAGATGATAAAGTCCTCGAATGGGACAGACAGTATGAGTTGTTCATCATGAAACTGAATTATTTTTCCGTACAGATACAGCAGGAGCTTGATGACTGGGAAGAATTTATAGACGAAAAAAGCAAAAATAATCCGGAACTCCGAAAAAAACATCTTATAGAAATAAATTACTGGTCAAAAGGAGAATTTGCGAAACTTGTACAGTCAATGAACAGGTACAGGAAAATTGCCGCTGAAATTCAGAAGACAGGCAAGGACGAATATCTGAAAAAGCCGGAAAGTGCCAATACTGATGAATTGAAAGAATATATCAATGATATAACGAGATTATCCGACAGCCTTTCAAATTTCAGTGATTTATATAAGCTGAGATATTCAACATCATGTCAGAGAGCGGATTGGGGCGAGAATATCATAGATTTTTTTTCCGATGAAATAAATCTTAAATGGCATGAGGAAATGACAGGCTATCGCAAAGTGAGTGAAGAAGCCCTTTCGTCAAAGGATTTCAAGGACTATGTGAAGATAACCTTCAATGATGAAACGGTGACGGAAGATACAAGAGAATGGCTGAAGCTTGTCTTTGAAAATTCGTCTGAAAATATGATATATATATATCTTGTGCCCGTTGAAGCGAAAAACAATGTTGAAAACAGGATAATTATTCACATAGACTACGGTGGAGCTGAACAGGAGTTATATTCCCGTGACATATATCAGCACGTTTGCGAGGCTGTACAGTGTGACAGTGAAAATTCAGGCATAGTCAATTATGCCGCTGATATAAATGCACTTAAAATGAATAAAAACAAATCTTTCAGCGATACTGCGAAAGATTTGGAAAATATGAAGAAAAAATCATAGATGGGGGAATAAATTATGAGCGGAGAATCAAGCGGATTGATATTGATACCATTGCTGTTGGCGGGAGGACTTCCGTTATTGGTCGGAGGACTTGCGGTAGCCGGAGTTGCAGCGGCTGCAAGAGGTGCAATAAATGCAGCAGGCAGCCGTAATGAAAGAAACAGGCGTGAACAGAATGTAAGAAATAATATGCAGCAGTATCAGGGATATTATCAGGGGTACAATGAACCGGCAAGAACAATGCCACCGTCACAGCCTATACAAAGACCTCAGATAAATACAAGTGCCGCTGAAAATAAGATAGGCAATTTCCGTGCAGAAATGAATCAAAGTATGAATAATCAGGCTAAGCTCAATGCACAGACCTTTGATACAATGATGAATGAACTGAATATTCAAAGAGCGGAACTGCAAAAAATCGCACAGCAGAATGATATTGCCGCATATCAGGAATATCTCGGAAAAATCAAAAATGCCCGTACACAGTCCATGCAGAATATTTATAAAGCACAAAACGATTTCAATATCGGATATAAAAAGGAAATTGCCGAAACAATGGGTCGTGTCAGTCAAAATATAAATGCAAAGTATTCCGAAAATCTTAACGAACTTCAGAAATTGCAGAATGATATTCAGGCTAAAAATGAGAAAGCAAAGGAAATTGCAAATAGCTATATTGAGGAAGCCAAATCCCTTTTGAAGTCGCTCAAAGATGATTTTGAGGGGGAGAAGTATTCTTCAAGGCAGATGGTTTCTCTTAACAATCAGCTTAATCAGGCGATTGATTTATATAACAAGGGCAGATATGAAAGTGCCTTGGCAAGCTCAAAGGATGTTGCTGTGAATACTCTTGATGAAATTTTCGAGGCTGACGCAAAAAAACAGGAGTGGGAAAACTATTACGGACTTGCATTGGTACTTTCTGAGGAGATAATGAGCTTTGTTCAGGCACAGGGAACTATTACACAGGAAGTCAAGGATTATGTAGAGAAAAATTCGGGAAAAACTCTTTCAGATGATATAGTCGGTGTGAAAATATCCGATTATACGGATAAAAATGCAAAGGGTCAGACAAGATATGATTATATCCTGAATAAGTCGAATGAGTTGTATAATGCTCTCAGGGCGGATAATGCACATCAGCTTACTACACAGCAGTTGAAAGAATGTATCGACTTTATGAACAATGAACTTTATCCGCAGGCTTCGCAATGCGTCAGCAAGGCTATTATTAATATGAACAATGCTTTTTCCCGTCAGAATATGAGCGAGGAAATAATAGATTTCTTCGAGGAACATAATTTCATGTTCAACGGATATGCCTATGAAAACGACTCCCACGATAAGGCTCTGCATATAGGTCTTGCAAATGAATCTACGGGTGAGGAGCTTATCGTAACTCTTGCACCCGAATATATGCCTGACGGTGACATTCAGACAAAAGTTGACTTAAAGCAGATAAAAGGTGACGAGGCTAACGAAGAAAGAAAAGCATATTACAGAGAGTGCATTGAAAAGGTAGTAAAAGGAAATAATCCTTATGCGAGTGTTGATATAAAGTGCAATGCGGAAACAAAGAACAGGCTTTCGGCGGATACCGAAACTAAAAAGAAATTGAAGATGGAGTAAAAAATGAGTTCGATACTTGAAAGACCGAATCTGAATAAAATATTTCTGATATACGGAAATCTGGATGATATGTTCATATCGCCCGACCTGCAGAAAAATAATTTCCGTCCTTATCTCAATGCTTATTTAAAGAGTCTGGGATATAAGAAGATAGTTTTTTATTCGGGTGCGAAGAATACGGGAAAATATGTTCTTGATGATGAAAGTGCCGTTCTTGCGATAAACAAAAACAAAAGGCAGAATACGCAAAATCAAAACAGCGATAAGCCTAAAAGGAGAATTTTAAGTCCCCGTGCAAGACAGCAGAACAATGATAACAATAAAAAGCAGGAAAAATTACAGGAACAGCAGGTTCGGGAAGATGCAAAAAAATCTTCTGAAAATACCGCTGTTCAGGACAGCAGTAAAATGACATACAAACAGCCGAAAATTACACCGGCTGAATTTCTTGATGATGCCAAGAAAATGATGGCGGATTCAAGTGTAAAAACAGCCGTTGTTTTTACATTCTTTCAGGATTTTGTCACGGATAGTTCCGCACCTCAGCAGCAGTATTCGGAATTGCTGTCGCATTTGTGGGACGAGTATACCCTCAACGGAAACGAAAATATCTGCATATTCCTTGCACCTCAGATGAATGCGGATTCCATTTCGGGAATGTTCGACAAACTGCAAAGCGGAGATGTTTTCAGGAACAGATTTTTCAATGACAATAAGACTATCAACAGAAGCTGTACAATGTATGTCGGATTGCCGAATCAGGACGAGTTCAGATATATGCTTGAATATCTCCGTATAGTCGGGGACAGTGGGAAAAAGCTGTCGTATAAAATAAAAGATGTTCCGAAAATGGTATCTTCATTGATGTATCTGAGCCGTGAAGCTGACCGTGAAGAAAACCGTGCAGGGTATCTCAGTTCCGTTTATGAGAATATAGCGTATTACATGAGAAATTATGACGGTGATAAAGTGCCGTTTGATGAAAGCGTCATAAAGAAAATATACAGCCGTTTCAAAGCTGATTCGGGCGACCCTATGGAAATCCTTATGAATACAAAGGGCTGGGAAAGCGTTGCAAAGAGAATACAGGAGATAGTAAAGGACTATAAGCAGAAAAAAGCCCGTGCATTAGCCGAAAGACCTGCATCAAAGAAAGAAAAGAAATTAGTCTGTGCAAGTGAGAGGATAAATACACCTGATGATAATATTGAATTTGATTATCCCGTACCGCATTTTGTTCTTAAAGGAAATCCGGGTGTCGGCAAGACTACCGTTGCAAGGCTTATCGGACAGATATTTTATGAGAATGGCATTTTGAAAAAGGGATTGACCGTTGAGGCAACAAGGGATGATTTGATAGACAGATATGTCGGAGGTACAACGGGCAAGACGAGAGAAGCTGTCATGTCCGCACAGGAGGGAGTTTTGTTCATAGATGACGCATATTCACTTCTTGACGGCAGTGAGGAGAATAATTATCCGAAACAGGCTATTGATGAATTGGTCGCTATAATGACGAATCCGAAGCAGTACAGATTCTGCATGATAATGGCAGGCTATCCCGAACCAATGGACGAACTTCTGAAGATGAATGCAGGTCTGTCAAGCCGTTTCAGCAAGGCGAATATACTTACAATAGAGGATTACAAGCCCGATTTGCTGAAAAGCATATTTGAATCCAACTGTAAGAAAGACGGATATAAAATTGATGAAACACTTGATTTAGACCTGTTTTTCAAAAATCTGTATGACCAGCGTGACAGAGCAAATTTCGGCAATGCAAGGGATATAGTTGCTGTTGCAAGGGAAGCTAAAATGCAGTCGTCTTTGAGAGATGACGAAGAAAGGCTTATTATAAAAGAAGATTTCGGAAGCTATGAAAAATATTTTGACAAGCATGGAGTTTCCTCGATAGATGAGATATATGCAGAGATAGATAATTATGTCGGAATGGAATTTGTCAAGGAACTGTTTGAGAACGTCCGTCTTGAAATACTTGATGAAGAAGATTGTAAGCGTAGGGGAGTAAAGCCCGACTATTATGCCGACCATTATATATTTTCGGGAAATCCCGGTACAGGCAAAACAACTGTCGGCAAGATGATAGGAAGATTCTATCATGTCATGGGAGTTCTGGGAGGAAAGGAAACTATCTTTGCGGATGCTTCTGATTTGATAGGCACTCATGTAGGCGATTCAAAAGAAAAGGTGTCAAAGAAGATACAGGAAGCTATTGACCATAATTCTGTTTTGTATATAGATGAAGCGTATCAGATAGCGGACAGTGCATATTCGGCTGAAATAATCGGTGCAATGATGACGAAGATGACCGAAAATGCAAAGGATTTCAAGATGATATTCGGAATGTACACGAACAGGGTAGAAGATTTCCTGAAACTCAATGCAGGCTTGTCAAGACGTTTGAGAATAGTTGAATTCCCCGATTATACACCCGAACAGCTTACGAAAATTTTTGATATAACAATAAAACAGCAGGGCAGGACTATCACAGATGAAGCACATCATCTGATAGAATTACTGATGGAATACAAGTATAATACGAGGACTGATGATTTCGGAAATGCCGGAGAGGTAAAGAAATTAGTCATTGATATGAAAAAACTTCTGTTAAGACGTGTGAGCAGTGCAGATGAAAGCATTGACAAATACCGGTATACAAAGGACGATATACCTCAAGACCAGCTTGAACTTATCAAAGACCAGATAAATCCACGTACATTTGATGATATCATGCAGAGCCTTAATGAACAGATAGGAATGTCTGACCTGAAAGAAATAATTTTGCGTAAGCAGGAAGAAATCTTGTATGCCAAGAAAAGCGGTCGGACAACTTACGGCATAACACCGGGATATTATTTCTTCGTAGGAAACCCCGGTACAGGCAAATCCACAAGTGCAAAATTATTCGGGGAATGTCTGAGGGAACTTGGAATTGTAAAGACAAACAATTTCTTTTCATGCACTGCAAAAGATTTGGTAGGCGAATATGTCGGACAGACAAGCGGCAAAACTTATGAACTTTTGAAGAAGTCCATAAACGGAGTATTGTTCATAGACGAGGCATACAGCCTATCTTATGCTGATGACAAAAGCGGTGCGGAATTCAAAAAAGATGCACTTGAACAGATAATCGCATTCATGGATGACCCCGAGCACAGAAGCAAATGCTGTATCATATTTGCAGGATATCAGAAGGATATGCAGGGATTATACAGGTCAAACAGCGGTATGCGTTCAAGGATAGAGGAAGTGCATTTCAGGGATTATACTTCCGAGGAAATGTATGATATATTTGCATTGTTCTGTAAAAAGGGCGGATACAAGATAGCCCAAGATGTCAGGGAATATTATCTGCCGATATTTGAAAAAATGACGCAGATGGAATATTATTCAAACGGACGAACAGCCCGGACTGTTTATGAAAAAACTGTTTCAAATCTCAAAAGGCGAGTTATATATACAGATAACTTAACCGAGGAAGAAAGACAGACAGTTATGAAAGAGGACTTGCTTTCGGCTGAGGAGTGTTATAATATAGTTTCGATAGAATAACAGGGGTAAATTATTTTATGAAAAAGTTTTATATGTTTCTGAAAATAATTCTGATGCTGTGCGATATTGCAATAGCAGTAAAGGCTTTTCAAAATTATAAAAAAGAAGAAACAAACAAATAATTGTGAATTATGAATTGTAAAAAAGTTCTTGACAAATAAGGGATAATTGTGGTATACTGAGGATACCTCGTATGGGGCAATTTTTTTTAGCCCTTTTGAGGGAGGTCAACAATATTCCGTAATACCGGGAGGTGCCGTTAATGAGAGTAAAAATAACATTGGCTTGCACAGAGTGTAAGCAGCGTAACTACAACACTATGAAAAACAAGAAGAATGACCCTGACAGACTTGAAATGAACAAGTATTGCAGATTCTGCAAAAAGCATACTCTGCATAAGGAAACAAAGTAAACGGAGGTTCAGCAATGGCTAAGAAAAAAGCTGAAGAGAAAAAACAGAATGTTTTTGCCAGAATGGGCAGCAGCATTTCGGGTTTCTTCCGTGACATTATCAGGGAGATCAAAAAAATAGTGTGGCCGACTCCGAAAACAACTTTCAGAAATACAGGCATAGTATTGCTTGTAATGCTGGTTGCCGGATTGGCGATTTTCGGTCTTGATACAGGATTACACGCCCTTTTCGGACTTGTAATGGATCTTGCCGGAAACTAAAAAACAATGAGTGTCGGAGGGAATACTTATGCCGAGCGATGAAGCAAAATGGTATGTTGTGCATACATATTCCGGCTATGAAAACAAGGTTCGTGAGGATCTTGCGGTAACAGTAAAAAACAGAGGTTTTCAGGAACTTATCACGGATATTTGCCTTCCGCTTGAAAAAGTGACCGAGGTGGGCAGTGACGGCAAACCGAAAGAAGTCGAGCGAAAGATTTTCCCCGGATATGTATTTGTGAAAATGGTAATGAATGATGATTCCTGGTATGTCGTAAGAAATATACGAGGATGTACGGGATTCGTCGGTCCGAGTTCAAAGCCTATCCCGCTGTCTGATGCGGAAGTTCAGGCAATGGGACTTGACAGACACGGTGAGAACGAGGATGAGGCTAAAAAGAGTGTCGAACTGAAATACAAAGTCGGTGACAGAGTTGTTATCAAGGACAGTTCTTTCTATGGCAGTGAAGGAGTAGTTGACACAATAGACCTCAATACCAGAACTGTTCGTGTTATCGTTCAGATACTCGACAGACAGACTCCTGTCGAACTTGATATTTTCAAGGTCGAACCGTTGGAGTAATAAGATAAGCTGATAACGGGGTTTACTAAAAAGATCCCGTTGTTATTGAGGGATTTTTCCCTCGTGGGAGGAGAGAAAATTCTTTTTTATATCTCTCCGCATTTTACCACAAATTTTGGAGGTGCAGTTAAAAATGGCTCAGAAGGTAACAGGCTTTATAAAGCTCCAGATACCTGCCGGCAAGGCAACACCGGCACCGCCTGTAGGACCGGCACTCGGTCAGCACGGTGTCAACATCATGATGTTTACAAAGGAATTCAACGAGCGTACAAAGAATGACATAGGACTTATCATCCCTGTTGTCATCACTGTATATGCAGACCGTTCATTCACATTTGTAACAAAGACTCCGCCGGCGGCAGTTCTTATCAAAAAGGCTTGCGGTATCGAATCAGCGTCAGGTGAACCCAACAAGAAAAAGGTTGCTAAAATCACTAAGGAGCAGATTCAGAAAATCGCAGAACAGAAAATGCCCGACCTCAACGCTTCAAGCATTGAATCAGCTTGCAGCATGATTGCAGGTACAGCAAGAAGTATGGGTATTGAAGTAATCGACTGATTATCCCCGAGTGGGAGGACAAAATAATCTCCGATTTTACCACTGAATAGGGAGGAAAACCAATGAAACACGGTAAAAAATATGTCGATGCTGCAAAGCTCATCGACAAAACAAAGGCTTACGATTCAAAAGAAGCAATAGATGTTTGCCTCAAAACAGGCACAGCTAAATTTGACGAAACTGTCGAACTTCATGTAAAACTCGGTGTTGACTCTCGTCATGCCGATCAGCAGGTTCGTGGTGCTATCGTTCTTCCGAACGGAACAGGCAAACAGGTAAGAGTTCTTGCAATATGCAAAGGCGATAATGTTCAGAAGGCTCAGGAAGCCGGTGCTGAATATGTCGGTGCAGAGGAATTTACACAGAAGATTCAGAGCGAAGGCTGGACAGATTTTGACGTACTTATCACAACTCCCGATATGATGGGTCTTGTAGGTCGTCTCGGTAAGATCCTCGGTCCTCGTGGACTTATGCCGAACCCGAAGGCAGGTACAGTTGCTCCTGACATTGCAAAGGCTATCAGAGAAGCAAAAGCAGGTAAGATTGAGTACCGTCTTGATAAAACAAATATCATTCACTGCCCGATAGGCAAGGTTTCTTTCGGTACAGACAAAGTTTCCGAAAACTTTGATGCACTTATCGGTGCTATCATCAAAGCTAAACCGGCTGCTGCAAAGGGTCAGTACATCAGATCTGTTGCCGTTACAACAACAATGGGTCCTTCTGTAAGAATCAACCCTGCAAAAATCAGCGGAGCAGTCTGATTAATTCATAATTATGAATTAATAATTAAAAAAGCTTGACATACACATTTCGGTGTGGTATAATAAATAATGCTGTTGACTGTAGACAGCAGGTGCTGAAAAGCATAATGGGTAATTTTTCCAGCCTGCCGAGGTTGTGTGCGTTTGTATAATAATACTTGAATGTATTTTTACGCCTTCCTCGCAAAGTGGAGGGCGTATTTTTTAAATATTCGGAGGTGAATCGTTTTGCCAAGTCAGAAAGTTTTGGAACAGAAACAGCAGGTCGTTTCCGCTCTTGCTGAAAGAATCCAAAGTTCAGTTGCAGGTGTTATCGTTGACTACAAAGGTATCAATGTAGAGGACGATACAAAGCTCCGTAAGGAACTTCGTGAAAGCGGTGTAAAGTATACTGTAATAAAGAATACTCTCATCAAGCGTGCGGCTGAAAAGGCAGGTCTTAACGGTATTGATGATGTACTTAACGGTACTTCAGCTATCGCAACAAGTGCAGATGATTATGTTGCCGCAGCTCGTATTCTCCAGAAGTTCGCAGATACTCACGAGAATTTCAAAGTAAAGACAGGTTATCTTGATAACGAAGTAATCAGTCTTGAGAAAATTCAGAGTCTTGCCAAACTTCCTTCAAGAGAAGTGCTGCTCGCAAATGTACTGGGTGCATTCCAGGCACCTATCGCATCTTTCGCAAGAGCCGTACAGGCTATTGTAGACAAGAGCGGTGAAGCTGCTCCTGCTGAGGAAGCTCCCGCAGAAGCATAATTTCAAAAAATAAAAAAACATCTCAAAATTTGGAGGTAATTCAAAATGGCATCAGAGAAAGTTACAGCTATTGTAGAAGAATTAAAGGGTCTTACAGTTCTCGAACTCTCAGAGCTCGTTCACGCTGTAGAAGAAGAATTTGGCGTATCCGCTGCTGCTGCAGTTGCAGTTGCAGGTCCTGTCGGTGATGCTCCGGCTGCTGCTGAGCAGACAGAGTTCGATGTTATCCTTAAGTCAGCAGGTGCTGAGAAAATTAAGGTTATCAAAGTTGTTCGTGAGATCACAGGTCTCGGCTTGAAAGAAGCAAAGGCTCTCGTTGACGGTGCTCCTAAGGCAGTTAAAGAGGGTGCAAGCAAGGACGATGCTGAAGCTATCAAGGCTAAACTCGAAGAAGTTGGTGCTGAGGTAGAAGTTAAGTAATTTTACTTACTGTTTGTAGGCAATACTTAAATCTTTTTTAATCACCATAGGAGGTGCAAAAAACATGGCAAAATGTGAAATTTGCGGTAAGGGAGTAACTTTCGGTATTCAGGTTTCTCACTCGCCAAACGTCGTTAAGGTAAAAGCGATTGTAAACGGCAGCCCAAAACGCGTTAATGTCTGCACCCGTTGCCTTCGTTCAGGTAAGGTTACTAGAGCAGTCTAATGCAATAAATAAAAAAATATTTACGGCACTTCGGGGGATTATTTCTCCGAGTGCCTTTTTTTAGTGAGGAATGAGGAGTGAGAAGTGAGAAATTTAATTTGTTTGCCGATGAATTTGGGTATAATGTTGATGACATATATTCTGTGACATATTTTGAAGATGTGTTTGAGTTGGAAAATAACAGTCTTATTTTCAGGCATATTGATATAGATTTTATCAACGGAGAATTTTTGGAGATAAATGACAATGATATACGGTATCAAAGACTAAAAGATATTTTTTCGTTAAATGAAACGGATTTGAAAGACGGCAAAAAAATTACGTCCTACTATACAGCAAGACGTAAAAATATGATGATTATTTATGTATTTTATATCCAAAATTTTAATCCTACAAAAAACAGAATTACAATGAACATGAATATAATATGTTTCCATTTTTGGTCGACAAGCAGACCGATAAATTCTCTTAAGAAAGCATTGGGATAAAAGTAGAACTTTGTTTTTGCGGAAATGCCTTTTGCATCAAAACCGTTCTTTTTTGACAGGATATATCCTCTGAAAATATGATAATTGGTAGTCGCAAAGGCTATATTTTTATTTTCGATACTTCCGCCGTGTTTCTCTATTACCTTGCGGGAAAATTGCATATTTTCAAAAGTATTGGTACTTTTATCCTCACGGCATATACGTTCGGCAGGAATCCCCTGACTGAGAAGATAACGCTCTATAGCCTCTCCCTCCGAAATTATTTCATCGGAGCCTTGTCCGCCTGACGGAACAAATACAGCGTGCTTGCCGTTTTTTTCATACTGTGCTTTCTCAAAAGCAATTGCACTGTCAGCTCTGCCCTTGAGCAGTGGAGTAAGAGTTCCGTCTTTTCTGATACCACAGCCGAGAATTATAATATAATCTCTGTCATAATGCGGCTTATACCTTGTCGAAAGATATGAGCAGACAATAGTAGAAAGAAACATACATTCTATATATACGACAATATATGTAATAATGTCTTTTATGATAGTAATATTATATATTTCAAGGTTCAAAAGCGTTGCAAGGTTATATGCTCCTATCGTGAATATGACTCCGACAGCCCACAGAACGGCAAATATTATACCCAAAGCATTTACGGGACGATAACCTTCATTACGCATGAGCCATATATTGCTTATTGCAAGAAGCAGGGAAATAAGCAGCATTATAGGTACAAGTGCAAGCAGCAGCATAATACCTGTTTCTGTGACCAAAACTAAAAAATTTGTAAAAGAATTGACGACATTATTGAGCATTTTATAAGTAATATAAAGTAAAATTATCATGATATAAATGCCGATACCGCCGCAGGCAATCATCTGATAACAAAAATTTCCTTGCTTTCTGTAACTGTTGAACAAAAATATCATAATGATTTCAGTTATCAGTAATGATGTCAGAATTGCAATAATAACTATATCATAACCGTTGAAATTAAAATTTCCATTGGTATTTTCAAATATAACGTTCAAAAAATTGACGGAAAATGTGTATTTCATATAATGTTCCATCATGCTGCTATCGTCAAAAAGCTGATAGCGTAATGTCATTCCTGTTTTGCCTTGCCCTACAGCTTTGAAATCAATCAAAAGTTCCTCGTTTTCAATGCGGTAATCTTCCATTTCCAATATACCTTCGGAAGTAAAATTTACTTCGACCTTTGGGTTGATATTTACGGCATCTGTCATAGCTCTTGTGTGAAGTGTGTAATGATTTCCCGTTGCTGCAACATATATGGCGGAAAACAGCAATATGAGTACAATGCAGATATTCATTGCAATTATTTTTTTATTGGTTTTCATTTATTTATACCTCTATTCAAAAAGTAATATACAAATAATATACTATAAAAAGACGAAAATTTCAATATTTAATGCGATTTCCGCACAGAAATAAATTTTTGTCAAAGAATAAAAAATGCCCCGACACAAAGTGACGGGACGTTTTACAGCGTCGCTGAGGGGATTCGAACCTCCGACCTATCGCTTAGGAGGCGATCGCTCTATCCTGCTGAGCTACAACGACTTATTTCAAAATACTATACTATTTTACAATGTTATTAAGACTTTGTCAAGAGATTTTTTAGTGTATTATTGTAAAAAATAGTTTGCTATTTCGACATAAATGTTATATACTTATATTATTGATAAAGTTTTTTGAGGAGGAGTTTTTTGTGTCAAAGGTCGCTATTGCAACAGACAGCAACAGTGGTATTACCAAACATATCGCTAAAAAATTGGGAGTTTATGTTCTTCCTATGACATTTTTTGTAAACGGCAAGCAGTATTATGAGGAAGTAGACCTTTCCCAGAAGGATTTTTACAAGCTAATTGCAAACTCAAAGGCAGAAGTAGGAACTTCACAGCCTTCTCCGACTGAACTGTCGGATTTTTGGAGAGGTATCCTCAAGGATTATGATGAATTGGTATATATTCCGATGTCATCAGCTTTGAGCAGTTCATGCACAACTTCTTCAATGATTGCAAGGGATTTCGGCGGCAGAGTCCATGTTATAAATAATCAAAGAATTTCCGTTACACAATATCAGTCTGTTGCAGATGCCGTTGAAATGGCTAAAAAAGGACTTTCGGGAAAGCAGATAAAAGAAAAGCTGGAAACCGATAAATTGGAGTCAAGTATATATATAATGGTGAATGACCTGAAGTATCTCAAAAAGGGTGGCAGGGTTACAACGGCAGGTGCATTGATAGCGAGTGTTATGAACCTGAAACCCGTTTTGCAGATTCAGGGCGGAAAACTTGACGCTTATGCAAAGTGCAGAGGGATAAAATCTGCAAAGGAAACACTTCTTTCAGCCATGCACAAGGACTTTGACGAGCGTTTCAAGGAATATGTCGATAATAAGAAAATGTCACTTTTATACTCTTATTCCGATATGTCAAATTCCGATATTGACCAGTGGCGTAAGGAAATCGAAAAGTCTTTTCCGGGATTCAAGGTAAACGGTCAGCCTCTTTCATTGAGTATAGGCTGTCATATAGGTCCTGGTTCAATTGCGATAGCCTGTTCAAAGATAACGGAATAGTTTTTTTTCATTCGATTATTGCAACAGCATTTCTGACTTCTTTTTCCGTATCGGAACTGTCAAGATATTCATAGGAGTACAGCATAAATCCGTTAATTTTAATGGCACGGCTGTACTCTATTTGTTTTTTAAGATTATCGTCACTCAACAGCCATGTACTACTGTCGGCATCAGAACCGGCTTTGTACATTCCGAGACCGAAATAAAGTTTTATATTCGGGTCTGTGACAGTGGCTTTCCATTTATCCGCAAGAGGATTGAAAGGAAAAGTCGGATGATTATTGCTGACATACAGCTGAGGACAGATATAATCTATATATCCTTTCTGTGAACACCATACGTTTACATCGGCACCGATTTTTTCATTATTGTCAAAATTACATTGGGGAGCTATCCCGAATACCACGTTATTTTTGATTGAATGTATTTTTGAATAAATGCCCTCTATGAGCATATTTATATTGGCTTTCCGCCATTCATGCTGTGATATCGGCAGAAAATCGCTTTTTACGGATTTTGCATATTCGTCATAGCTGTTTTTATCATAATCCGATTCATCTGACGGGTAAAAATAGTCATCAAGCTGTATGCCGTCAATGTCATAATTTCCGACTATTTCAGCTATTCCGTCAATTATGAGTTTTCGGACTTCGGGGTATGCAGGGTCATAATAAATGCCGTTGTTATAATTAAAAGTAGGATAATTTTTATATGGATTGCTGTCGGATAAAACAGGTGGAGTTTGTCCCGTTGATATTCTCAGAGGATTTACCCATGCGTGAACAGAGATATTTTTTTTGTGGAATTTTCTGATAATAATATCAAGAGGGTCAAAATCGGGTGAAACACCCTGAGTTCCTGTAATAATATGAGAATACGGAAATATTTTTGACGGATATATCGAATCACCGAAAGGACGTACCTGTATGACAGCGGTATTTATTTTGTATTTGACGCACTTTTCGACCATAGTATTGATTTTGCTTTCAAAACCGTTTTTTGAGCGTTCATTCGGTGATAAAGTCAGTGACATATAAGGTATCCATATACCGTGCATTTCACTTTCGGATATTTGAGGAACAGCTTCCGAAATTTCTTTTGAAGTTTGGGATATTTCAGATACAGAGGAACTTTCCGTCTGAACAGTCTGTTTATTCTGCGTAAAAGAAATAAATATTATGCTCGTAAACAGGAATATAAGAGAGAAAATTAAGGGTGCAAAAACTTTTCTTTTTTTCATGCAAACACAACCTTGATTTTATTTATATATAAATATATAATATTATTATAGAATTAATGACAGGAGATAAAAAGAAAATTGGAATGGTATCATATTTTGATAATAGTATATGCAGTTGCAATGAATATAGCTGCGGCAGTTGTGACTGTAAAGGATAAGGAAGCATCAAAGAAAAAACGCTGGAGAATATCAGAAAAAAATCTTCTGATACTTGCAGCGTTAAGTGGATGTGTTACAATGTATATCACAATGAAAGCGATACATCATAAAACAAAGCATAATCTTTTTATGATAGGAATTCCTGTGATATTTATATGCGAGGTTTTGGGGGCAATAGGCATTTATGCTTTTCTGACAATGCCGTCAGCATAAAAAGACTTTTAAATTATCAATGTGCTTTTGTTCTTTTGATATAAATCCGTTTGCATAGTCGATAGTTTTCTTATCTGCATTGGGACAAGCTCCGATATGCTTTGTAAGGTCAATAATGCCCTTGGTAGTGCCTGTTATCATAATTTCAGCGATATGGTCGGAGCTTGTATCGTTTATTGTGTGCATCTGTACGGAACTCCACATACCGGCTTTTTGGAGAAGTCCTATATCTTTTGGGACAACTCCGTTTTGCAGGAGAGCCTGTTCACTGTCGGAAGCCGCCTTGCAGTAATCACCGTATTGTTCGGTAAGCTCCTCTTTGAGAGCCTCGTGTTCAACTTTCGGCAGGACTGTTTCAACAGCCTCGATACCTGTTTTGGACAGCTTATAGATTCCCGAAAGCAATTCGTTTGTTTCATCATTCATAAATTATTTACCTCACTTTGACTTTTTATAAGATTATTTTTACATAAAAATATAAATTTATTCATTGAAAGGAAGATTTTTTACCATGACAGAAATTATTGAAAGAACTATGGAAGCCCTGCGTAAGAACAATATGCAGGCGTATTACGTTGAAAAGAAAGAGGATGTCGTTGAACTCGTTAAAACTCTCATTTCAAAAGGCGATACAGTTACTCACGGAGGTTCTGTGACGCTCGGTGAATGCGGTATACCTGCACTTTTGTCAAACGGTGATTATAATTACCTTGACAGAAATGCAAAGGGTCTGACAAGAGAGGATATACTTGCCATATATGAAAAGACATTTTCGGCTGATGTATTCTTTACAAGTTCAAATGCTATAACAGAAAATGGCTTGCTGTACAATGTAGACGGCAATTCAAACAGAGTTGCGGCAATAATCTATGGTCCGAAGAGCGTTATAGTGATAGCAGGCTGCAACAAGATAGTTCCGGATATAAATGCGGCTATGGTAAGACTTAAAACTATTGCAGCACCGCAGAATACAAAAAGACTTGACTGTAAGACCCCATGTGCAAAGACGGGAAAGTGCATAGCAGCTGATAATCCTATGCTTGCAGAGGGCTGTAAAAGTCCCGAAAGAATATGCTGCAGCTATGTAGTTACGGCACAGCAAAGGCATAAAGACAGAATAAAAGTTATTCTTGTAGGCGAAAATCTCGGATATTAATGGAGGTGCTTTGAATGTCAACTCCTCATATAAAAGCTGAAAAAGGAGATTTTGCGAAAACGGTTTTAATGCCCGGAGACCCTTTGAGGGCGAAATATATTGCAGAAAATTTCCTTGAAAGAGCCGTTTTGGTGAATGAAGTCAGGGGAATGTTGGGATATACGGGATATTATGATAATAAAAAAGTTTCGGTGATGGCAAGCGGAATGGGAATGCCGTCAATGGGTATATATTCCTATGAATTGTTCAGATTCTTTGACGTGGATAATATAATCAGAATAGGAACAGCAGGGGCAGTAAGTGAAAAATTGGGCTTGCGTGATATAGTCCTTGCAATGTCTTCATGCACAAATTCAAATTTCGCTTCACAGTACGGACTTCAGGGAACAATAGCTCCGACAGCAAGCTTTGAACTTCTCAAAAAAGCCTTTGACACTTCCGTAAAACGTGATAAAAAAGTTTATGTCGGTTCTGTATATACAACGGATTTGTTTTATGATGAAAGAAATAATCTGAAAGAATGGCAGAAGCTCGGCATACTTGCGACAGAAATGGAAAGTGCCGCATTATATCTCAATGCCGCAAGGCTCGGAAAAAATGCCCTTTGTATCTGTACCATTTCTGATTGTCCGCTGACAGGCGAAAGCTGTTCATCTGATGAAAGAGAAAAAACTTTTAATGATATGATAGAAATTGCATTGGAAATTTGCGAATAAAAAATAAGGGGAAATTTTATGGAGAAGTCATATCCGTATACGGGAAAACCTATCAAACCGCCTTTTGCCTTGAATATTGAAGGAAAAACTCTCGTACAGGGTGAGGATTACCGTATTGAAATACTTGATAATATAAATGTCGGAACGGCTCATGTCTATATAACGGGCATGGGGGAATATACAGGCTCTTATGAATATACTTTTGAGATAGAGCCTGTTCAGGCAAGGACACTTTCGTTTTTTGCCGACAGCAATGTATTTCAGTATGACGGCAAGCCAAAAATCATGAATATAGTTGTAAAATTCGGTGAGATGACTCTTGAAGAAGGCAAAGACTATGACATTGAGTATGAAAATAATACTGCTCCAGGAAAGGCATCTGCTTTGCTGACGTTCAAAGGGAATTTTACGGGAGTTATGTCAATACCGTTTACAATAAAAAATACACTTCCCGAATTGGTAAATACTTCAACTGTTTCAAGCAATGAGATAAATTTCGGTGAAACGGTCACTCTTGATTCATCAGCCGAGGGCGGTTCGGGGAAATATCTTTATGCAGTCCTGTATAAAAAGACCGCTGACAAGAAATGGACTTGGGCACAGACTTTGAACGAAGAAACATCTGTTGAGATAAAGCCTGCAAGAAAAGCGGAATATATGATATGCTCAAAGGTCAAAGATGAAACGGGAAATGTCGTTAAGAAATTTTTTAAGGTGAATGTAAATTAAGAAAAAATCACGGTATGCACAGCGAAATTGAAATGCTGTTTACCGTGATTTTTTATTTTTAATCAATGGTTTTGTTAAGCTCGGACGTTTCAACGGATTCAAAAATACGACGGCAGTTTTTGTTGTCTTTATGTATGAAGAAATCTGCACATCGTTGCTTGTAATTTTCAGGCTGTGTGAAATCAAGAGGAATATTTTTAGTAAGATGATTTATCAAAGAGTCATGTTCGGTAAAGATTTCACCGAGTGAACTATTCTGAAGGTCATATATTTTGGATTCCGATTGCACAGGGAGATTTTTCGGAAGATAATATATGACAGGTTTGTTGAGATAAGCCATCTTGTATATCAGTTCGGAGTAGTCCGTGATGATAACAGCCGCTTTTCCTATCAAAAGAGCGATATTTTTTTCTGTATATGAATAGAATGAAATATTGTCATTGGAATCAAAAGAGTGCATATATTTTTCTATTGCGGGAGGCATAAGGACAGCGAGTTTGAATTTATTTTCCGAAAGTGAATGATTTAATTTTTCGTCAGTGAGAATTGAATTGTAAGTTTTGAAGAATTTGCTTTCGGAGAATGGATTGAAATTGGAATAATCAAATGCAGAGAATGATTTTCTGTTTCCGGGGGCGAGGAGTATGAGATTTTCTTTTTCGTTGAAAGTTGAATCAAGTATCGGATAACCGGTTGTTTCAATCATATTATCGGAATAGCCGTACTGTTTTTGGAGAAGATTTTGTTTTTCGATATTTGATGCACAGAAATATTTTGAGATATTGTCCTTCAGACGATTATCGAACTGAGGCGTATTTGAAGTCATGAAGCAGTTTTTTACAGAGAATATTTCAGCGTTGAAATAGTCCCTCAAAAATATCATGTCGTTTTTCGAGAATCCGAGAGAGTTGTATACATTGCAGTCGGAAGCGAATATAACATCTGCCGAAAGGATAATGGATTTAGCTTTTTTTGAATGTTTTTCGAGTATATTTTCATAGTTTGATTCTGTAAGAAAGCTGTATTCGGGAGAATTTTTGTCAGCTATGAAAAAAGGGATAAAGTTTTTGTCTTTTTTGGATTTTGAGAAATAGCGGAAAAGAAGATTGCCGTTTGAATTTATCCCGAAATCGTCATAGAAGACGAAGTATTTCATATTATTTTTTTCTTTTGATATATGCCTGATATTTTTTCGTAACTGACGGTAATGCAAGGTTTCGGTGAATGAGAGCATTTTGCCTGTTTGGGACATGAACTTGTTTTCGTTGAGCGTTATAAGGCTTTCGGTAGCACGTCGGATAACAAGTGAACGTGTTTTTTCGTCGTATGAAAGGACTCTGTCCGAGAAACGCCAGAAACTGCTTTTTATCTCGGAAAGCCTTGAAAAAACATTTCTGAATCTCATATCTATCCTGAAAGAAAGATTCTGACAGGTGAGGATAATGCAGACGGTATCTATTTGTTTTCCGGAGCTTACGGGGACTGAAAATGTAAAAGAAAATTTTTTGATGAATTCATTGTCGAAAAAGGTTTTTGAATTGTATATTTCAGAAGCAAGTATATCGGTTTTGGTTTGATTGATAAGTGCATAAATTGAAAAATCTTTATTCAGATATGAGGCATTTTGAAGAAAAGCGTCAATATAAAGTAAACCATCTTTAAAATTTATTGCTGATATCTCAGCGAAAATATTTTTTGATGAATTGATGTAAGCCTGATTTATACTGAAAGCCAATTCACCGTTGAGGGTATATGTTTTTAGATTGTTGTATCGGGAAAAATATTTTTTTTCAATTGTATCCTTGAATAAAACAAGGTCTGTATCGGGTATCATATCGGGATTGTCATATTTTAGTTTTATAAGACTGAAAGGAAATTCCGTATCAAGTCCTGCAACGGAGCAAAGGTGCGGATTCAGTATAATGCCGTCATCAATCAGTTTAAGAGCCTGTCTGACGGAATTGAAGAAATCCTTTACAGAGTTTTTGTCGAGCAGGTCTTTGAAATAATTATCCTGATTGAGAGAGAATTTTATATCAATAAGATATGTCATTGCAGATTTGACAAAAACTGATTCGGGAAAGCTTTTGAGCATAGGGATGATGAAATCATTGACGGAATGTGTGTAGAAAAATTTACTGTATTGTGGCTGATACTGCATGATATCATGTTCTGTCGGATAGAGGGATGTATAACTGCAATTTTCTGTGAATAAGAATGAATATGTCTGAAGCAAGGATTGTATTATAAACTTGTCTTCGGCATGGAATTTCAGTTTTGAATCAAATTCGATATTATCGCATATTTCCTTGCTGAAAAAATAACATCCGAGCATTAAAATGAAATTATCGGGTGTATCTTTGAGGGATACCATACCCGAAGCAATATCATTGATATAAGGCTTGGAATGGGCGAGAGGCTTTATCAGAGCAATGTCAATATCAATTTCATTGTCGTTGAGGATATTATAGAGAACAGAAAGGGCTTTTTTGGAATATTCACCGTAATTGTCTATGAAAGAGATATATTTTCCTGTGCAGACGGGATATGAATCATTGTATGAAGAAGCAGTTTTTTTGCCCGAGGTGTCGAGGAAGAATATATTATCGGGGAATTTTTCACTGTATCCCGAACATATTGCAATGCTTTCCTCACTGCATACGGAGTCCACAAGAATAAGCTGAACATTTTCAAGAAAGAATTTTTCGTCTGATATTATCGAAGAAACGGTCTCATTAATATGGTAATTATCTTTTATAAGTAAATTTATACTGAAAAAATATTGTTTTGGCATAAAGAGCCTCCTGTGATTGATTATAAAAATTATAGTATAAATATTAAAAAAAGTCAATTTTTTACGGGGGCATTTATAGGACAGTCCAAGAAATATATAATAAATTTGTCAACAAAGACAAGAAAAAATCACCTGTTGCACAAAAAGAAAAAATAAAGGAAAAAGCTATTGACTTATTCCGAAAGATGATTTATAATTTTTTCAACGACAGCAAAGGTGCTGTGGGTTGAAAAAACTCACAGTGCCTTTTTGACATTTTGACGATAAATTTTCAAGAATGGGGAGTTACAGACTATGCCGAATGTACCTGAAATTTTCGGATGCAGAGTATTCAATGATGCCACAATGAAAGAGCGTTTGCCAAAGGGAACCTACAAGGCACTCAAAAAGACAATAGAGGACGGAAAATCCCTTGACCTTTCGGTAGCAAATGTAGTAGCACATTCAATGAAGGAATGGGCAATAGAGAACGGTGCAACACACTTCACACACTGGTTTCAGCCGATGACAGGCATTACAGCCGAAAAGCATGACAGCTTCATATCACCTACACCCGACGGAAAAGTTATCATGGAATTTTCAGGCAAGGAGCTTATAAAAGGCGAGCCGGATGCGTCAAGTTTCCCGTCCGGAGGTATCCGTGCGACTTTTGAGGCAAGAGGATATACAGCATGGGACCCGTCATCCTATGCGTTCATAAAAGACGGTTCACTGTGTATACCGACAGCATTTTGTTCATATACGGGAGAAATCCTTGATAAAAAGACACCGCTTCTTCGTTCAATGGAAGTGCTGAATACACAGGCTTTGAGGATACTGAGAATATTCGGAGATGAAACAACAAAGCGTGTAGATACGACAGTAGGACCCGAACAGGAATATTTCCTTGTTGACAAGAAGGTTTTTGACAGCAGAAAAGACCTTATATACTGCGGAAGAACACTTTTCGGAGCAAGACCGCCGAAGGGTCAGGAACTTGACGACCACTATTTCGGAACTATCAAAACAAGAGTTTCGGCATATATGAAGGAGCTTGATGAAGAACTCTGGAAATACGGCATACTTGCAAAGACAAAGCATAATGAGGTTGCTCCCGCACAGCATGAGCTTGCACCTATTTTTGATACTTCAAATATAGCAACAGACCATAATCAGCTCACTATGGCAGTTATGAAAAGAGTGGCAGAAAGACACGGTCTTGTATGTCTTCTTCATGAAAAGCCCTTTGCAGGCGTAAACGGTTCGGGCAAGCATAATAACTGGTCTATGTCAACGAATGACAGAAAGAATCTTCTTGACCCGTCGAAGAATCCGAGAGAAAATACACAGTTCCTTGTATTCCTTGCAGCAGTGATAAGAGCCGTTGACGAACATCAGGATCTGCTGAGACTTTCTGCGGCAAGTGCCGGAAACGACCACAGACTTGGTGCAAATGAAGCACCTCCGGCTATACTTTCAATGTATCTCGGTGATGAACTTGAAGCCGTTCTGAGTTCAATAGAGAAAGATGAAGTGTATAAAAACAAAGATGCGGCAATTATGAAAACAAATGCGAATGTATTGCCGAATTTCGTCAAGGACACATCAGACCGTAACCGTACATCACCGTTTGCATTTACGGGAAACAAATTTGAATTCAGAATGTTGGGTTCAGCAGATAATATAGCCTGTGCGAATACTATTATAAACACGATAGTAGCGGATGTTTTGCAGGATTTTGCCGATGAGCTTGAAAAAGTCGATAAGAAAGATATAAAAACGGCTGCGGAAGCACTTATAAAGAAAACTCTCGAAGAACACAAGAGAATAATATTCAACGGTGACAACTATTCAGCCGAGTGGGTAAAAGAGGCTGAAAGGAGAGGACTTCTGAATCTCCGTTCACTGCCTGATGTAATGCCTATGTATGTATCCGAAAAGAATGTAAAACTCTTTGGCAAGCATGGCATTTATACCGAAGTTGAACTCCGTTCAAGATGTGAGATTCTCATGGAGAATTACTGCAAGATAATAAATATCGAGGCATTGACGGCACTTGACATGGCTAAAAAAGATATAACGCCTGCAGTAGCGGCTTATATAAGAGAATTGGCTGAGACTGTGAACCTTGTAAAATCAGTTGATGCTGATATCATTACCATACCTGAAAGCGAACTTATGAAGAAGCTCGCCAACCTGCTTTCATGTTTCCTCAAAAAGATAGATATACTTGACAAGGCTGTTGTACAGGCGAAAGAAGTTGAGGGCGGCATAGCTAAAATGTCAATGTATTATAAAGACAATGTCCTTGCGGCAATGCAGGAACTCCGTGCGGTAGCGGATGAAATGGAGTCCAATATGTCGGCTAAATTATGGCCTTATCCGTCTTACGGAACATTGCTTTTCAGTGTCTGATATTTTCACGCAGAACAGAGATTTATTTTCTGTTCTGCTTTTTAGTAAAAAAATAGTTGATATAATCTTGCAAAGATAACGAATTTGTATTATAATAACAGTGTATTTTGTTATCAAAAATTTCAAGGAGGACAACTTTCATGGCTGTTACATTAAATGATAAGCACTTAAAAGAGTTCATTTCAAACGAGGAGTATCAGGCAATAGCACCTCAGATAAAAGCATCACATGATATTCTTCATAACAAAACAGGTCTGGGAAATGATTTTCTGGGTTGGCTGGATCTGCCCGTGAATTATGATAAAGACGAGTTTGCAAGAATCAAAGAAGCGGCTGAAAAAATCAAAAGCGATACAGATGTATTTGTAGTAATAGGTATAGGCGGTTCATATCTCGGAGCAAGAGCTGCAATAGAATTCCTGAAGTCACCTAATTACAATGCACTCAAAAAAGATACACCCGATATATATTTCACCGGAAATTCCATAAGCTCTACTGCACTTGCGGAACTTATACAGATATGCGAAGGAAAGAGAGTTTCAATAAATATGATATCGAAGTCGGGCACGACAACAGAGCCTGCAATAGCTTTCAGAGTATTCAGGGAACTTCTTGAAAAGCAGTACGGCAAGGACGGTGCAAGGGAAAGAATATACTGCACCACCGACAAAGCAAAGGGTACTCTTAAGGAGCTTGCTACAAAAGAGGGCTATCAAACATTTGTAGTACCTGATGATGTAGGCGGAAGATTCTCTGTCCTCACAGCAGTAGGCTTGCTTCCGATAGCTGTTGCCGGAGCAGATATAGATGCACTTATGGCAGGTGCTGCACAGGCAAGAGAAGAACTTTGCGATACCGATATCGAAAAAAATGACTGCTACAAATATGCGGCAATAAGAAATATACTCTACCGCAAGGGCAAGTCTATTGAAATGCTCGTAAGCTATGAACCGGCATTTACAATGATGTGCGAATGGTGGAAACAGCTTTTCGGCGAGAGCGAAGGCAAGGACAACAAGGGACTTTTCCCTGCATCTGTTGTATTCTCGACAGACCTCCATTCAATGGGACAGTTCATACAGGACGGTACAAGAACAATGTTTGAAACAGTCGTTCAGATAGATAGACCGAAATATGAACTGACGATAGGAACAGACCCCGAAAATGTTGACGGCTTGAATTTCCTTTCAGGCAAGACAGTTGATTTCGTCAATAAAAAGGCATTCGAGGGAACAGTCCTTGCACATACAGACGGCAAAGTACCTAACGTAGTATTGAATATGCCGGAAGTAAGCGAAAAGGAACTCGGATATCTTATATACTTCTTTGAAAAGGCTTGTGCAATAAGCGGATATACAATGTGTCTTAATCCGTTCAATCAGCCGGGCGTTGAAAGCTATAAGAAAAATATGTTCGCACTTTTGGGCAAACCCGGTTATACAGATTTGAAAGAGGCTCTTGAAGCAAGACTTAAATAATTTCTTTGCGACAAAAAACACAAAATACATTGACATAAAAACAAATTTATAGTAAAATTCTATTTAGAAGTAATAAATTGCTTTAAGGAGGCAAATTTTAATGGTTACATTGATTATAGGCAAAAAGGGTACAGGTAAGACTAAGAAACTCATCAATCTTGCAACAGAAGCTGTTGAATCATCAAAAGGCAATGTTGTTGTTATTGAAAAGGGTTCAAAGCTTACTTATGATGTATCACACAAAGCAAGACTTATCGACACGGAACAGTATGCAATAACAGGATATGATGCTTTTTTTGGATTCTTGAGCGGACTTTGTGCAGGCAACTATGATGTTACGGATGTACTCGTTGATTCTACTCTTAAAATAGGCGGTCAGGATTTTACGGCATTTGCGGCTTTCATAGAGAAAATAAATGTTCTTGCAACAAAAACAGATACCAAATTCACATTCCTTGTATCGGCTGATGCAAGTGAACTTCCTCAGAGTCTTGATGCAGTTACAGTTAAGATCTGAAAATAATTATTAAATAAAAAATAAGCGAGACCCTCCGCTGTAAATTTTTGCTGCGGAGGGTCAAGTTTTATGAATGGAGTTGAAATTGCGTATGGCTGAAAAGAATGATGGCAGCAATAAGCATTTGCATGACGGGCACAGAAACAGAATGAGAGAGAAGTTTATGAAAACGGGCTTCGACAATATGGAAGACCATGAGATACTTGAAATGATGCTGTTTTACTGTATACCGAGAAAAGATACCAATGAAACCGCACATATATTGCTGAACAGCCTCGGAACATTGGTGGATGTATTTGAAGCCCCGACAGATTCGCTTGAGAGTTACGGATTAAGTCATAATGCGGCAGTATATATAAAAATGATTACGGCTTTTTGCAGGAAATATTACATTGACAAGACCAAAAACAAGAGCTTCAATCTGCATGGCGGCAATATACAGGAAAGGATATACCCTCAGTTTATAGGTATAAACGACCATGAAAGACTTGTCATGTTGCTTGTTGACACTCATGGCAGGGAACTTTATTCGGGAGTAGTCAGTGATGGTTCATTATCGAATCTGACAGCGGATATAAAAAAGATGCAGGAATTGTCGCTGAAATATCATGCCTGGGGAGCGATAATCGCACATAATCATCCGAGCGGATTGCCTGTACCGTCAAAGAGCGATATAGAAATGACCCGTCTGTTAAAAGAAAAACTGAGTGCAATAAATGTTCAGCTTCTTGACCATTTTATAGTTTGCGGACAGGATTGTGTGTCAATGGCTATGGATGAGGAATACGAGGACATTTTCTACGAATAATCATATTTTATGGCTGTCACGGGCAGCCTGAATAGTATATCCGTAACCCGAACAGTCCCATGATATTATTTTATATACACCGTTTTCAAATGATAAAGTATCCTTTGTTCCCGACAGATAGCACTGTAAGACCCCGTCTATCTTTTTGGCTGACGGCAGGAATACTTTGTTATTTTTCTTTTGAACGATTTGAAGCTTTTGGAAAAATTCTTTTATATCCGAACTTGTGAAAGAATTTATGTTATAATATGCGAACACTTCGACTGAGCTTCTTATCAGACTGAAGCTTGTCATCAGAGAAAAATCCGTCAGACAATTCGGAGCTTTATAGAAAAATTCTATTTCTTTGAAATTTAGATTACCGTTCATGTTTTCAAGTCCTTCAGAGCTTCTGCAATCATGTTGTCATCTCCTATAACTGATGCAAGTACAGCGGAATATATTTTATCGGTATGCTGATAGAAGTTGTTTTTGACTTCTCGTACCTCGTCAATGCTTGGCATAAAGAGTGTTAGCGACATAAGGTCCCTCATACCGTCGGTGATACGGAAATTGACATTATATCCGCCCCCGTCAGCCTGAGTTACGGTGACGGGGTTTTCTTTTTCAAGTTTTTTCTGAGCGGCAAGACGCATGATAGCACCGATAGTTTTCTGACGTACCGTTACGGAGATAGAATTATATAACTGAGAGGAAATAAGTATACCGTTGTCTGTGACCTGGAGCATTTTTTTGTCATCATCAGTATATTCTATGTTGCCGCATCTGACAAGTTCGGCGATAGCGGCACTTGTTTCAAAATAATTGGCGATACCGTTTTCCTGAACTATGTCAACGATGTCGTCTTCGGGAAAAGGTGAATTTATATTATGAAGCATATAGCATATAAGAATACCGATATCGCTTTTGTTTCGTAAGCCTCCGGGCTCGATACCCCCGGAAAAAGCGTCAAAATCCATTCAAGATCGCCTCCGAATAATATTATTGTCAATATTATAGCATAAAGTTTATAAAATAGGAACAAAATTTATAAAAATATTTTAATATCACCTGAAGTATTTGGATAATAGTATAATAAAGGGTGATAAAATGAATCCTTGTGAGCTTACAGCGACGATAACAGCGATAGCAAACGGTCTGGCGTGCAATATGACAGATGATGAACTTGAGCTGTGGGCGGTTATTCTGACACAGTTGGGAGATACCCTTGCAACGATAGCACTACAAAGGTCGCTGTGTAAAAAATAATAAAAAAGCCTGTTGTCTGAAAAAAACAGCAGGCTTTATTTATAAATTATGACCATTCGTCCTGTGAAGCAGGTATCCTTATACCAACGAGTATATATTGTTCCCATAAGAACCATTGTTCACCCTTTTTGCGGAGAACGATTTGTCTTGGGCTGTCAGCACCGCCTGAACGGACATTGAGCTTTGCATAGCCGTCATTCTGATAGGAATACGGGTCTTCAAAGAATGTTATTTTATAAGGCTCATTCGGTCGGTAGTCGTTGGACGGAACTGCACCTTCAAAGTATGAAAACGGAAGATAGGCTTTGTCGGAGAGGCGGTCATTGATGAATTGTATATCGTAGTTTGAAAGAGGTTTCGGACCTTTGAGAAAATTCAGCATATCTTTTCCGGTCTGCTTGTCAACTGCATAGCAGCAGTAAGCACATACGGCAAGTGCAGCAGTCATAAAGGGTGTTGAAAGAGCAGCTTCGGGTGTTGCTTTAAGTTCATCAAGAGTTTCGGGAAGTCTGTCGAAAGTTAAAGTAACGCTTTTGTTTGATGGATTAGGGTCGGGCTTCTGGGAATTGGTATTATTTTGCAGTCTGTCAAAAAGTCCCATGAGAAATTCTCCTTTCAGAAATCAGTTGTTTTCAAGTTTTTTGAGCTGTTCAAATTCAGCCTTATCTACTTTTATCTGAGCATCCTTGATAAGTGTAACATCAGATACTTTGTAGTTATGTGCGGCGGCATTCATTGATTTATGCAGGGACACCGTAAGAGTACCCGTTATCAGATTCACGTCAATGACATTGCCTTTTCCGTCGGGAGTATTGACAATAGCTCCGATTTTTGGAGTGATTTTGAGAAGATCGTTGTAAACATCCTGTTCATATTTAAGACAGCACATGAGTCTGCCGCAGGTACCTGAAATTTTCGTCGGATTAAGGAGCATCCCCTGTTCTTTTGCCATTTTGATGGAAACAGGCTGGAATTCACCGAGAAAAGTGTGACAGCAGAACGGTCTTCCACAGATGCCTAATCCACCGATATTCTTGGCTTCATCACGCACACCTATCTGACGAAGTTCTATCCTTGTTCTGAACATATAGGCAAGGTCTTTTACGAGTTCACGGAAATCGACACGTCCGTCAGCTGTGAAGTAAAAAAGAATTTTATTGCTGTCGAAAGTATATTCGACGTTGATAAGTTTCATATCAAGTTTATGGACTTTGATTTTCTGACAGCAGATATCAAAAGCTTTTTTTTCTTTTTCTTTGTTTTCGGCAACGGTTTTCAAATCGTCTTCGGTTGCAATTCTGATAATTTTTCTGACAGGCTGTAAAGATTCATCAACCTCAATATCCCTGTTGGTGAGTGCAACTTCACCACATTCGATACCTTTGCTTGTTTCGACGATAACTGATTGTCCCTGTTGAAATTCTATTCCGTCGGGGTCAAAATAATATATCTTTCCGGCATCACGGAATCGTACACCAATAATATAAGCCATGAATAAAAATCCTCCAATGTTATTATGATCTCAGCACTGAACAGAGCCATGTGCAGAATAAATTTAAATTTACGTTTGTGTTTAAAACTTTGCGAGCATAAAGTATGTTTTCGGATATGGAGAAAATACGTTTTTTGGAATACCTTTCAGCGACAGCAGCGGCAGTTTTTGATGATACTTCCGCTCCTACCGCTGCCCTGACACATTCGGCAGCAATGTCTGTCATAAAGTCAAGAACATTTGCAGCGAAATTCCTGTCGGAAGTAAGCCGTTGGAGTGACCTGAGCAGCGGATATTCAGAGGAGAGCAGTATTGAACCAAAAATTTCTTCGGCTAATATCTGAGCTTCCTGACCGCCGTTTTCAAGCATTTGCAGAGTCATGCCTATATTGCCGTCACATGATGCGGCGATATTTTTTATCTCGGAAATATCTTTTTCGGGAAAACGCTTTACGGCAATATTCACGGCATCATTTACATCAGCAGGAAAAAGAGAAAATATCCTTGAACGTGAACGTACGGTCTGAAGCAGTGAAGCGGAAGACTTTACTGTCATGATGAACTGAACATTTTTTGGCGGTTCTTCGAGTATCTTCAAAAAAGCGTTCTGTGCAGGAGCAAGCATTTTATCACAGTTGAGCAGAAGATATGCTTTCATGGGAGCTTCATTGGGGATGATATAGGCAGATGAACGTATATTTCTGATAGAATCGACAGAGATAGCCTTTGATTCCCGACCGTCAGCGTAGAAGATATCGGGATGTATATGATTTTGAGCCTTGATGCAATTTTTACATATACCACATGGTCTTTGTCCTTCTGAAGAACATACACAATATTGTGCTATGATATCAGCGATAGTTTTTTTACCTGTTCCGACAGCACCTTCGATTATGATGGCGTGGGGAAGGGTATTTTTTCGCATTATTTCCGAAAGCTCGTATTTTAATTCGGCATTGGCCGCAAATTCCGACAGAAGCATAATTTTATCTCTTTTCAAAGTTTATTTGCATTTTTATTATAAACTATTTGAGGAGATTTTACAAGGACAAAGAAAAAATTTTATAATACATGAAATTTTTGTAATAAAATTTATTTAATAATCAAAAATAAAATGTATAAAATGTCAAATTTAATGGAGTAAAATTCTTAAAAAGAAAAAATTCGGATAAAGCGTGTGATATAATCATATAAGGATTTTATTTTTGAAAAGGAAGTAATATGATGACGTTTGAAGAAAGCTATAAAATGATAGAAAATAAATTCAATGAAGCCGACCTTTCAATGATAGACAAGGATTTTTCGGCACAGGTATGTTTTACCGATGAACAGGAGCATTATATTTATGCGGCTTATATAAACAAGCAAAAGATACTTGAACCTGTCAAACATGACAGTACGGATATTTCAGTGAAAGTGTCTCTTGATACAGTAGAAAAGCTTCTTAACAAACAGACCGACCCTTTCAAAGCGTTCACTACCGGTAAGATAAAGGCAAAGGGAAATATATTTCTTGCGTTGAGTTTGTACAAAAAATTCAAGGGTAATTGAATAAATTTATGACAAATTCAAACAGATGTCTAATGACATTTTATGGGAAGTATTTTAAAATTAAAATATTAAAATAATTGGAGATGAATGTAATGTCAGATTTTTCAATGGACGAGTTTTATCGTGGAGAATCAACGAATGCCTATGAGTATTTCGGAGCACATCCCGTAAAAGAAGATGATGATGCGGGAATAATGTTCAGAGTGTATGCACCTGCGGCATGGCAGATGGAAGTTATAGGTGATTTCAACGGTTGGAACGGCTGGAATCACAGAATGAACAAAGTCAACAATACTGTATTTGAACTCTATGTTGACGAAGCAAGAGTCGGACAGCTCTATAAATTCAGAGTCTATCAGCAGGGCGGAAATGTAGTCGATAAAGCCGACCCCTATGCTTTTTACAGTCAGTTGAGACCGGATACGGCTTCCGTAATAACAAGAATATGCAAAAAATTCAATGATGACGAATGGATGAAAAATCGTTCAAAGTGCTATGATAAGCCTATGAACATATATGAGATGCACATGGGCTCATGGATAAGACCGTATGGCAAGACTGCCGCTGACGGTGCAGAACAGTGGTTCAAATATGATGAGGTCGGAGAACATCTTGTGAATTATCTAAAGGACAATAACTATACTCATGTAGAGGTAATGCCGCTTGCAGAGTATCCCTTTGACGGTTCATGGGGCTATCAGGTATCACAGTATTACAGTGCAACTTCAAGATATGGTACTCCCCAACAGCTTATGAGATTTGTTGATCTTTGCCATCAGAATAATATCGGTGTAATAATCGACTTTGCATTTGTTCATTTTGTAAAAGACAACTATTCACTCGGCAACTTTGACGGAACATCACTGTATGAATATCCCCCGTCAGATGTAAATCAGAGTCAGTGGGGTTCATATAACTTCAATCTTTCCAAGGGTGATGTAAGAAGCTATCTGACATCATGTGCGGCATTCTGGCTCGACACATACCATTTTGACGGTATCAGAATGGATGCCATAAATAACGGTATCTATTGGATGGGCGATAAGAACAGAGGTGTAAATGACCGTTCTGTAGATTTCTTCAAGAGAATGAACCAAAAGCTCAATCAGCAGTTCCATAATATAGTCCTGATAGCAGAGGATTCTTCGGATTATCCGGGAGTAACAAGACCCGTTGAAGAAGGCGGACTCGGCTTTGACTATAAATGGGATATGGGTTGGATGAATGATACCCTTAAATACTTCAAGCTCGACCCTCTCTGGAGAAAAGGAAGTCACAATCAGATAAACTGGTCAATGGCTTACTTCTATTTTGAAAGATTCATACTTCCGCTTTCACATGATGAAGTTGTACACGGAAAAGCAACTATCGTTCAGAAAATGTTCGGCGGAGATTATTACAATAAATTTGCACAGGCAAGACTGCTTTATGCTTATATGATGACACATCCCGGCAAAAAACTGAATTTCATGGGCAACGAACTCGGAATGTTCAGAGAATGGGACGAAACAAGGGAAATGGATTGGTTCCTCATAAAAGAATATGATATGCACAAGCAGTTCCATGATTATTTCAGAGACCTGAACTGGCTTGTTATAAGCAATCCCGCATTCTATGAAAGAGATTATGAATCAAACGGATTCCTGTGGATAGATGCAGATAATGCCAATGAAAATATGTTCGCTTATTATCGTATATCGGATACACAGAAATATGCTGTATTCCTCAATATGTCACCTGTAAGAAGGGACAATTACAGAGTAGGTACAAATTATCCTTGTACTATGACGGAAGTGTTCAACAGTGACAGCGAGTGCTACGGAGGCAGCGGAGCAATCAACCCTGTACCGATAAAATCCGAGCCTATCTGCCATAACCAGTGGTATCATTCTGCATTGATAACCCTGCCGCCTTTCGGTGCAGCTATATTTGAAGTCAAAGAAGAAATACCCGAGCCGGAAGAAGAAAAGGCTGATGAAGCGGAAGAAAAGACCGCTGAAAAGAAAACAAAGGCTGCAAAAGCAAAATCAACAAAGAAATAATATTTGACTTATGATAAAAACCTGTATCGCAATAAGAAACGGTACAGGTTTTATTTTATTGAAGGAGGCAAGCGTATGTATTCCGTTTGGAATCCGTGGCATGGCTGCAAAAGAGTGAGTGCAGGGTGTCTTAATTGCTATGTCTACAGGATAGACAAGGCTTTCAACAAAGACAGCAGTATCGTTGAAAAGACAAAATCTTTTGACTATCCCATTAAAAAAGACAAATACGGGGAATATAAATTAAGTGTTTCGGAAAGTCCCGTGTATGCGTGTCTTAGTTCAGATTTTTTTATACAGGAAGCTGACGAATGGCGTGACGATATATGGAAAATGATACATACAAGGTCGGAAATTGATTTCAGGATAATCACAAAAAGAATAGAGAGATTTTCCGAGTGTATCCCCGAAAACTGGGGAGACGGTTATGACAATGTAACGGTGATATGCACCTGTGAAAATCAGAAGATGGCAGATAAAAGACTGCCTGTATTTTTGGAACTTCCGATAAAACACAGGGAGATAATACATGAACCCATGCTTGAAAGTATAGAGATAAGCAGTTATCTGAAAAGCGGAAAGATAGAGAAAGTGACGTGCGGAGGGGAATCGGGAGAAAATGCCCGTATATGTAATTACGATTGGATATTGAATACAAGAAAGCAATGTATCATGAATAATGTTTCATTTGAATTCAGACAGACGGGCGAAAATTTCATAAAAGAAGGGAAACTATATAATATCCCAAGGAAAAGCCAGATTTCACAGGCTGAAAAAGCGGATATAAATTTCAGTGCATTGAAGCCGTCATCATGTGAATCAAAAATATCCAAGCAAAGACAGTATGAAGAATCGGATGATTACAGCTCCGATAATCCTTTCAACAGTATATTGTTACAGCTTTCAAAATCACCTTTGCACAGTGATATAATACTGAGCAGACGGGAAAGGGAATATTATAAAAATAATCATGATGATATTTACAAAGAAACCGAGGATATAGTAATAAAATATCTTTTGCATATAATGTCAAAGGATAACGGGCATATAAAGGAATGGGGACATCCTGCATATACGGCTATGAAAGCGACAGGGTGCTGCTGCCGTAACTGTCTTTATAAGTGGCATAATATCCCGACAAACAGGAAACTGACCGACAGGGAAGTGAAATATATAACAGATTTGCTGATGGAATGGATGAAAAGAGATATGAAATATTCGTGATTATTTTTGTAAAACCGGCATAGATATTTCACAGAGGTGATTTGTGTAATGTTCGGATTCTTGTCGGAGATAATCAGTAAAATATCCCTGCTGTTCATACTCCATGTAACGGGCGGAGGAGCATTTCCGAGACCGTTATCGGAGAGCGAAGAAGAAAAATATTTACAGCTTGCACGAAAAGGTGATATCAGTGCAAGAAATATTTTAGTTGAACATAATTTGCGTCTTGTCGCACATATCGTAAAAAAATATTACGGGACAGGCTTTGAACAGGATGATCTGGTTTCAGTCGGAACGATAGGACTTATCAAAGCGATAAATACATTCAAAGCCGATAAGAAGATAAAATTATCAAGTTATGCGTCAAGATGTATCGAGAATGAAATACTGATGTATTTTCGTGGAGCAAAGAAAAATTCACTTGATGTGTCGATAAATGAGGAAATAGACTCTGATACCGACGGAAATGCCCTGACGTTGATGGATATAATGTCAGCGGAAGATAATATAGTTGAAAATCTCGATAAAAAAATACAAACCGAAAAGCTCCCGAAATACATCAATGAAACCCTTACGCCGAGAGAAAAACTGATTATAAAGCTACGATACGGACTTGACGGAAAAGACCCGCTTACACAGAGGGAAGTTGCAAAAATGCTGAAAATATCCCGTTCATATGTTTCAAGGATAGAAAAAAAAGCTCTTTCCGAGCTTAAAAAGAGATATGACAGAGGTTAAGGCTTTTTTATTATAAATAGTAGAACCCTGATTCAGACCGAGAATTTTTCTTTCTATCCTTGAATTGGAATAATTTCTTATCATATTACGCAGAGCAGTACCCTGATGATAGCCGTGTATGATGTTTATTTCACGGACATCAGCGGGGAGATTTTTCAGAGTATTTGTAATGATTTTCCTCGCACTTTCAACAGTTTGACTGTGCAAATCTATTTCAATAAAATACGGCATATAAAGAATCCTTTCTTTAGTAAAGAATTTTGGGGGATAACCTTTGTGCAAGGTTTCCCCCAAAAGTATTTTCAGTTTCCTATTAATTTGATACACCCCGTAGTGCAGTTTTGGGCACAGACACCGAAGTCATCACAGTTCGCACATTTATTATAGTCAATCACGGCTAAATTGTCGATAACTTTAATAGCATTTGCCTTACATACACGTTCACATTTTTTACAGCCGATACAGCCGTTTGTACAAAGTTTTCTTGTAACTGCTCCTTTGTCATGATTACTGCAGGTAATGACCGCCTTTTCGGTATTTTCCATAAGGAATATGATTTTATTAGGACAGATATTTCTGCAAATACCGCAGCCTATACAGAGTTCGGAGTCAACAACAGCAACACCGTCTTTGACAGATATGGCATTTTTCGGACAGGCTCTTGTACAGTCACCTAACCCCAGACATCCATAGGTACAGCTTCCTTTTCCACCGTACATAAGTTTGGCTGCCTGACAGCTTTCGATTCCCTGATATATGTATTTATCGTGAGTTTTCGAGCAGTCACCCGAACAGTGTACGACAGCGACCTGTTTTTTTACATCCGAACATTCCACACCGAGTACATCACTTAATTTTTTTGCAACTGTATCAGACCCCGGAATACACAGATTAACGGGGGTTTTGGAGTCATCACATAAAGCCTTTGCATAGCCGTCACAGCCTGCAAAACCACAGGCACCGCAGTTTGCACCGGGCAGACATTCACGGATGGCAGGAAATTTTTCATCTTCTTTGACAGCCATTATTTTTGATGCAATAACGAGGACAGCCGCACAAATTACGGCAATAATAACGACCGGTATAACAGCCGTAAGTATCTCAGACAATTTCAGACACCGTTACTGAAAACTTATAAAAAGTTATAAAAACAACTTTTATGTTTCATTCCTTGTTCATAGTGTCCATTTTCGATAATAAATCTACTCATGTTTGATATGACACTCCAAAGGCGTAAATTCCCCACTAACGTATGGGTACATATCAACGACACTTGTTT
>CACZZB010000022.1 GCA_902785555.1 uncultured Ruminococcus sp. | reverse complement strand
CCATTTCTAAAATTATGCTTGATTGTTTGCTTGAACCACGTCATATTTTAAGAATTTTGGATCATTAAATTTCTTTATTAGAAACTTGATTTCCATGTACTGTGTATCAGTCTTATTGACATTTGGGGTATCGCTTTTGGTCGGGATGATGGTTGCACGCAAAAACAGAAAAATTGATATGGTGGAAGCACTTAAAATTGCTGAATAAAAATATATTATACACCATAAATCAAAGTCTGCAAGAAAAAACTTGCAGACTTTGTAATATAATAAAACTAACAAAAATCCCCTTCCTTTCGGAAAGGGGAAAAAACATATTCTGTTTTTTATGGTAGTGTAGGAGAACGAGATTACTTTGAAACTGTCAGTGTAAAGTTATTTTTTGACGATAGTGCCGTCACTGTCCTTTACTTTTACGCATACATCATAGGTTGTAGCTGCAGCAGGCTTAAAAGTTACTTTTGCATTTGAGGCAAAATTCTGTGCCGTTGTCCATGTACTTTGAGATGTTCTTTTATAGTATACTGCATAATTATAATAACCTGTTCCGCCCGTTGCTTTACCCATTGCAGTAACGGTATTGCCGAGTGTCAAACTCGTTGATGAAAGTACGGAATTATTTGTCAAACCCTGTGTGACTGTAACTGTAAAGAATTTTTTGACGATAGTGCCATTGCTGTCCTTGACTTTCACACATACATCATAAGTTGTAGCTTTTGCAGGTTTGAATGTAACAGTTGCATTTGTACTGAAATTCTGTGCAGTAGTCCACTTTGTCTGGGAAGTTTGCTTATATACTACCTGATACTGATATGTACCCGTACCGCCTGTTGCCTTGCCTGTGGCGGTTATTTTTGTGCCGAGAGTGATGCTTGTTGCCGAAAGTGTGGAGTTATTGACGAGTGCGGTATTGGAAACTGTTACTGTAAAGAATTTTTTGACTTCTGTGCCGTTGCTGTCTTTTACTTTTACACATACATCATAGGTTGTTGCTTTGGCAGGCTTGAATGTAACAGTAGGATTTGTCTTGTAAGCCTGAGCAGTTGTCCATGAAGTCTGAGAAGTTTGTTTATATACTACCTGATACTGATAAGAACCCATTCCGCCAACGGCTGAACCTGTGGCAGTGATGGTATCACCGAGAGAAATGGCTGTTGAAGAAAGAGTGGAGTTATTTGTAAGAGCCGTTACAGAAGATTTTTTTGTTGTGACGGTTATAGTCAAATCACTTGTTACTTTTGTAACTCTGTATGTATTGGGGAGAGTATCCGTTGAAACATCTTTAAGATTTTTGTAACCGCCCGTTACGGTAACACTGTCAAGTTCATAACCGCTTTTGAGAACAACTGTGAAATTCACCTGACCTTCGCCTGTACTGTCGGGCAAGCCCGTATCACTGTTTCTTGAAACAGCGGTTTTTGCATTTGTTGCACTTGCAGAAGTATAGTCCTGTGTATTATATACATTCACGGTTGCACCGCTGTCCGTTGAGAATGTGACATTGTAGCCCTCATCAGCAACTACTACTGTATCATCGTGACCGTCACAATTTGATGAAACAGTCATTGGAATGGTCTTGTATTCAGTTGCACCGCAGTCCTGACAGGTATAAAGCATTTTTCCTGTTGAAGTTGCAGTTGCAGCAGTTACAACTTTTCCTGTGTTCCAATTATGTGCAAATGCGTGGCTGTTGCAGTTGTCAACATTTCCTCCTGTTGAAACGGATATTGATGAAGATGAAACATTCGGCTCGGAATAAAGGAGATAGTTTATATTTCTCAGAAGTTTATCACTGTATAAAACGTTACTGCCATTCTTTACATTGACAACCGTTCCTGCCGAAAGCGAAGTAGTTTGTTTATAATAGCTTTGACTTGTAGAAGTCGAGGGATTTTCGTTCATGGGATTAGTACCTGCCGCAAATACAGTTGCACCATTGAGTGTCATTGTTCCGTCACAGTCAAGAGGAGAGTTGTCCCCGCCCTTTGCTTGTGAAAAGACGGTTATGTCACCGCCTGTCATATTCAAAGTGCCGTTGGAATCCAAGCCGTCACCGAGTGCATTCACATATACAGCACCACCATAGATATTCAGTGCATAGTTACCTGATGAAGAAGAACCGCCTCCGCCGGGATTTCCTCCGAAGCCTCCGCCCTGACCACCCGGTCTGCCGCCGGGATTGAATGTATTTCCGCCGCCCTGACCGGGGTCTGAACCGTTTGCACTGCCGCCTGCCGCATTTATACCATCATCTGATGCAACAACATAATATTTGCCCGAATACATATTTACAGTGCCCGATTCAAGTCCCTCATAGCTTGAATAAATATAAAATTCGGGGTCTCTTGCAAGTCCTCCGCTTATGCCTAAATCAAGCTGTGTATCGGCGTGTACACCGTCATCGCCTGTGTAAATCTTGAAAGTACCGCCTGTTATTTCTGCATTTGTATCGGAATGTACAGCGTCATCTGCCGTATTGATATTGAAAGTACCGCCTGTAATTATAATATTGTTTTCGATATTTTCTCTGTCGCCCGACGCTTTCAAGCCTTTGCAGCTCATTGTATCGCTGTTGAAAGAACTGTCATTATAGCCGTTCATGGTTTTGATAGTGAAATCTCCGTTTGTTATTTTGAGAGTATCTTCGGCTTGTATAGCATCACCGTCTGATGTGATATTGAAAGTACCGCCGTTTATTGTAACAGAGCCTGTTGAAACAGTGTCATCTGTATCGGGAACGGATTTAATGCCGTCATTATCGGTATCAAGTGTAAATGTACCGTCATTGATAGTTATACTTCCATCAGCGGCTATACCGTTATTTACCGCAGTCACATTATAGCTGCCGCCATTGAAAGTCTGTGAAGATTCCGCAGCACCCTTGATGCCGTTTTTTGCGTTTCCGTATACGTTCAGAGTACCGTCACCGCAGAATGTCACGTTTGAGCCGCTTTTAACTTTGACAGCCGCCCCTTCAAAATCTTCATTTGTATCTTCTGTTGAAGAATCCTCGTTATCGGTAAGAGTAGAAGTACCGTCAAGGTGGATAGTAACATTACTGCCTTTTTTCACGACAACGGGAGCCGTCTGTGCAGATGTCAGTGAAAGGCTGTCCAGAATAAGCGTAACATTATCAAGACTTTTCGATACAACAACACTTCCTTCCGAACACTTGCCCCTGAGCTTATAGACACCTGCCGCACTTATCGTCAGAGTTGTTCCGTCAATAGTGTAGCCTGTACCCGAAACAGTTTCCGTTATAGCCGTGTCGGAAAAAGTAAGAGTAGGATTGGTATTTGCTGCAAAAGCCGTTGTCTGAACTGCAAAGGGGACAGCACTCAATATCATCATCTGTGATAACAACGCACTTGCGATTTTCTTTTTAAGCATTTGAAAAACCTCCTGTTATAACAATATCTATTGGTATTTTATTATACACAAAGTTCTTAAAAAACTCTTAAAAAGAGAGGTGTTTTTTTAGATAATTTCAAATTCTGCTGTAAAAATCGTACCGTTTTTTTCGTTGCTTTCAACTATTATATGTGCGTGTACAAGCTCACAAATTTTATGCACGATAGGCAAGCCAAGACCATGACCGTCTGATAAATTTCTCGTTTTGTCACTGCGGTAGAATCTGTCGAAAATATGCGGCAGGTCTTCTTTACTGATAACACTGCCGAAATTCTGTACGGAAAATATCGCCTTTTTTCTTGAAGTATAAACTTTTGTTTTTATGTTTCCCCCGTCAGGCTCGTATTTCAGTGCATTTTCTATCAGACTGCTGCAAATGCGTTTTGTATATTCATCTGTGGAAAGTATCATTATATTTTCGTTTATCTCATCTTCAACGGTGATACCACTTTCATACGCAACCGACTCCATCTGCAATACGCATTTTTCTGCTATTGAAGATAAATTTACAGCCTGCCTTTCAACCGTTTTTTCTACTGATTCCAAAGATGAGAGGGTGAGCATTTCATGAATCAAATTCATCATTTCATTAGCCGCATTATCAGTGCTTTCAAGCCACTGTTTATTTTCTGAAACAGTAGCATCGGGATTTGATTTTATGATACTGTTGTTTGCGAGAATTACGGTAATAGGTGTTTTGAGGTCGTGAGATATGTCTGCAACGAATTTGCGTTCCATTTCAATGGCATTTTCCATAGGTTTTGCCGCAAGCTTTGAAAGCTGTAAGCTGATAAAAAATACCAGTGCCATTGAAAGAATGTATGCAAGCAATAAAATAACGACTATTCTTACCATGCGGTAGCCTATATAAGAAATATCAGCAACGGCAATTTTATATTCATTTTGAGTTTTTTCCTTGTAATAGATAATGTGATATTTTTGAACGGTTCCAAAATTGTCATTCTGTTTAACTATCTCATGCACAATTTCCTCTGTATCACCGTCAAAAGACAGCGTTTCCGACAAAACCGAAACTTCATCATTCTTACTATCGTAAAACATGGTTGTTATATTGTCATCTTTATAAGGCTTTGCCTGCCCTTTCGGTTCATGGCTATTCTGCTGTTTATTTTCGGGCTTGTCGGAAGGTGACTTTTTATTATTTTTGCTGATGTTATTATCGGGACGTGGCGGTTGCTTTTCCTCGGGGGAGTTCCAAGGCTTGAGAACGAGTGTCATTGTATTTTTAAGCTCATTGTAACTGTTTGTATATACTGCTGTTCCTATCATTATGAAAGTGCCTATAAGTACAAGTCCCACAAGCAGCATATTCAGCATTACAAATCTTCTGCGATAGCCCTTTAACATTCCTTGTCCTCCAGGCGATAGCCGAGTTTGTGTATTTTCTTTATTGAAACGACTGAATTGAGGTATTTCAGCTTTTTACGCAAAAATGATATATATACTTCAACATTATTGTATGTAGCCTCAGACTCCATTCCCCAGACTTTATTTATAAGATTGTCATTTGTTATAGTCATATTGGGATTATAAAGAAATACTTTCAGGACTTCAAATTCCTTTCGGCTGAGCTGTACGGATTCATTTTTACAGGACAGCATTGCGGAGTTGACATTCAGGGAAATATCCTTGTAAGTAAGTGTATTCAAAACAACACTGCCTTTCCGTCTTGTCAATGCACCTACTCTTGCGAGCAGTTCTTCTACATTGAACGGCTTTGTCATATAGTCATCTGCACCACAGTTCAAGCCCGATACTTTGTCCGATACAGCACTTTTTGCAGTCAGCATTAAAACAGGCGTATCAATACTGTCATTCCTCAATGTCTTTATCACTTCAAAGCCGTCCATTTTAGGCAGCATTACATCAAGAATTATCAGATTATAATTATTATTTTCTGCATAGTTCACAGCCGAAAGTCCGTCATATACGGCATCAACTATAAATCCGTTCTGTTCGAGAATTTTTTTGACAGCATTTGAAAGAGAAATCTCATCTTCAACCAATAATATCTGCATATCTCTCATTCCTTTTAAAAATATTTTACTTTATTATAGCACAAAAATCTTGAAAATTCCATGACATACTTCTACACCTACGCTGACGCTTAGAAGTAGGACTTCTTGCTCAAGTACAGCAGTCCGTATAGTATCAATGAGCTATCTCCGTGTGTTTCATTCGGATATATCCTGAATTTGTAGGCTTTATTCATTATGTTTCAAGGATAGCATAACGTGGACCGTAAGTCAATAATAAATCAGCCTTACGGCTGACGGGCAAAAATTATGTTAAGATAAGTGAAAAAAATCCGAATTGACACATAGAATAAAATATGATATAATAACCTATCAAATAGATAGGCTATTATACCCGATAAACATATTAAACCTATCGGCTTTATACGGAATGGGGATGATTAATTATATGTTTTTTGATATAAAAAATCATATTTTGAAAGAATATCTTGCACAGGCTGAATTTGGTGTTGAAAGAGAATGTCTGCGTGTATGCGGTGACGGCTCTCTTGCTCAATCACCTCATCCTTTGGAAGAAAATAAGAATATTGACCGTGATTTCTGTGAAAATCAAATAGAGTTTATCAGTGATGTATTCTGTGAACCCGAACAGGTGAATGAACAGCTTTTATATCTGCAAAAAATCGTCAACGGCAAACTAAAGGAAAACGGAGAATTTTTGTGGGCATTTTCAAATCCGCCGAAGATAAGCGGTGAAGATGAGATACCTGTTGCAGAGTACAGCGGAAATTTGCAGAATAAATCCGTATACCGTCATTATCTTGCGAAAAAATACGGCAAAATAAAAATGCTTTTTTCGGGTATCCATCTGAATTTTTCGTTTACGGAGAAGCTTGTAAAATCTGCATTTGAGCAGAGTGCAGATGACAATTTTGTGGATTTCAAAAATAATTTGTATCTTTCACTTGCCGAAAGACTGACGGAATACGCATGGCTCGTTGTATATCTCACTGCGGCAAGTCCGGTGACAGATTCCACCACAGGTACAGTCAGCAATGTATATTCATCTGTTCGCTGTTCGGAAATGGGGTATTGGAATCATTTTACACCTATCCTTGATTACAGTAATTTGAGAAATTATATCGGCAGTATCCAAAAATATATTGATAACGGTAATTTACGTTCTGTTTCAGAACTTTATTATCCTGTCAGGCTAAAGCCGAGAGGAGCAAATTCTCTTGAAAATCTTGCGGAAAAAGGTATCAATCATTTGGAACTGCGTGTGATAGATGTAAATCCGCTGACACCTACGGGGATTTTTGCGGAAGATATACGTTTTATACATTTACTTATTCTGTATCTTGCAAGTCTGCCCCAAAAATCATTGACAGGAAAAGAGCAGATTAAAGCCATAAGTAATATAAAAACGGCAGCCGTTTTCGGAAACAATGACATAAAAAAACAAGCTGTAAATGTTCTTGCTGAAATACAGGATTTTGTGAAGGATAATTTTCCTCAGTACAGAGATATAATATCTTATCAAATGAAAAAGACTGATAGCGGAAACAGCTATGCCGAGATTGTGAGCCGTCGTTTCGGAGACGACTACATGAAAAAGGGGATAGAGCTGTCAAAGAAATATCGGGAGAGTGTTGGCTATGTGTGAAATATTCGGCTTGTCATCAAGGGTGGAATTTACTGCAAATGACTGTCTGCATGAATTTTACTCCCATAGTCAAAATCATCCTCACGGTTGGGGACTTGCCTGCATTGCCCGTGATAATGCACTTATTGAAAAGGAAAGCGTAAAAGCGTCTGAAAGCAATTATCTTAAAGAGAGACTATCTCAGCCGATAAGTGCGAAAATAATGCTTGCACATATCCGTTATGCCACTATCGGCAATGTCGAATACAAAAACTGTCACCCTTTCAGTTTAAGAGATAATACAGGCAGACAATGGACGCTTATCCATAACGGAACAATATTTGACTATCCGTCTTTGAGCCGATATGTTCAAAAGCAGACAGGCGATACCGACAGTGAAAGAATATTGCTGTATTTTATTGACAGACTTAATGAGGCACAGAATAAAAAAGGTGAAAGGCTTGCTTTTGAAGAGCGTTTTGAGCTGTTTGATTCGATAATATGTGAAATGTCTGAGGGAAACAAGTTGAATTTATTATTTTCAGACGGGAAGTATCTCTATGCACATACCAACTGCAAAGGAACCCTTTACTGTCTTGGCAAAGAAAATTTCACTCTTTTTGCTACTGTGCCTTTGAGTGATGATGAATGGCAGCCTTTGCCTTTTACAAGATTATTGGCATATTACAAGGGCAGGCTCATCAAAACAGGTACCGACCATGAACATGAATATTTTGAAAGTGAAGAATCTATGAAAATGCTTTACAGGATATTTGCTAATTTGTAAGATATACAGGTGATAATTATGACAAAAGAAGAAATAATGAACCGTCTTTATGACAGATATATCAGACCTACCGAGAATAAAAAAGAAAATTATATCGGTGTTGAAATAGAAATGCCGATAGTGAATCTTGAACATAAGGCTGTCGATTTTGAGATAGTGCATGGACTGACAGGGGCGTTTCTGAAAGAATTTCATTTTACCCCCATAGGGATTGACGAGCAGGGACATATCTATTCTGCACAGAATAGAGAAAATGAAGATGTATTCTCTTACGACTGTTCTTATAATAATATGGAATTTTCTTTCGGCAAAGAAAGCGAACTGCATACGATACACGGACGTTTCCGAAGATACTATGATTTTGTGCAGGAGTATTTCAGACCGTATAATTATACCGTTACGGGCATGGGAATAAATCCCAACAGAAAAGTTAATAACAATGTCCCTATCGAAAACGGAAGATATAAAATGCTGTTCCATCATCTTTCTTCTTTTCTGAAATACAACTGTCTGCCAATGTATTTCCACCATTATCCGCAGTTTGGTATGTTTTCAAGTGCATCACAGGTACAGCTTGATGTCACAAAAGATAAACTGCCGGATGTTATCGGTACTTTCAATCAGCTTGAACCGATAAAAGCACTTTTATTCAGTAATTCCGTACTCTTGGGAGAGAATGAAGAATTGCTTTGTTCACGTGATATGCTGTGGGAAAACAGCACACACGGCATAAATCCGCATAATATCGGTATGTATGACTGTCAACTTAATACAGCCGACGATATTTTGAATTATATTTCCACTACAGCAATTTACTGTGTTGAGCGTAACGGGAAATATCTCAATTTCAAGCCTGTCAATATTCTGGAATATTTTACTCTTGAAAGCATTACGGGAGAATATCTCGAAAACGGAGAAATATACTCTATGGAATTTCATCCCGAACCGAATGATATTTCATATCTTCGCACATTCAAATTTGAAGATTTGACATTTCGTGGAACAATAGAATTCCGCAGCAGCTGCTGTCAGCCTATCAGTGATGTTATGACAGTATCGGCCTTTCATCTGGGACTGATTGATAAAACAAAAGAATTGAAAAAACTTATAGAAAATGACAGGTCACTTTATAACAACGGATATAATGCAGGTGAACTCAGGAAACAGCTTGTCTGTCGTAATAAGCCTGCCTATATAGATACTGACGGTTTATATGACCTTACAAAAAGTATTCTTGATTTGTGCCGTGAAGGATTAAAAGAGCGTGGATTCGGAGAGGAAATATATATTGAACCACTTTATGAGCGTGTCAGAAAACGCACGAATCCTGCTGATACAATGCTTAAAAGTCTGCAAAACGGAACACATATTGACGAAATCATCAGAGAATATGGGAGATAGTTGACTTTCATACACATATCTATCCCTAAAAAATGTCAGAAAATCAGGTATTTCACAATATTTTATTCTCCTTTTGCCATTCTTCTTTCTTTCTATAACATACCTGTTGTAAACCTACAAATTTCTTCCGAAATTAATCATTTACTTATTGTACATTTTGAAAAAATATGTTAAAATATAGTCTGATTTTAAATTAAAAGGAGAATTCGTGTTATGCTCACAGACATTGAAATAGCTCAGCAGGTCTGCCCGACACATATCAGACAAATTGCCGAAAAACTCGGTATTTCAGAAAATCATCTTGAATATTACGGTAATTATAAAGCTAAACTGTCCGAAGCTCTTATTCAGGAAAAATCCTCTCAAAAGGACGGTAAGCTCATATTGGTAACTGCGATAAATCCCACTCCGGCAGGTGAGGGAAAAACAACTACATCTGTTGGTCTTGGTGATGCTCTTTCAAAAATAGGAAAGAAAACTGTCATTGCACTTCGTGAACCGTCACTCGGTCCCGTATTCGGTATCAAGGGCGGTGCGGCAGGCGGCGGTTATGCTCAGGTAATCCCGATGGAAGATATCAACCTCCACTTTACCGGAGATATGCACGCTATTACTTCTGCCAATAATCTTCTTTGTGCCATGCTCGACAACCACATCCAGCAGGGCAATTCTCTGCAAATAGACGTAAGAAGAATTTTAATAAAACGCTGTCTTGATATGAACGACCGTGAACTCAGAAATATAATCGCAGGTCTTGGCGGAAAAGTAAACGGTGTTCCTCGTGAAGACGGATTTATCATAACTGTTGCAAGTGAAGTCATGGCTATCCTCTGCCTTGCTTCCGATATTGACGACCTCAAAGCCCGTCTTGGAAATATCCTCGTTGCATATACATTCAGCGGTACTCCCGTCTATGCAAAAGACCTTAAAGCAAACGGTGCTATGGCGGCTCTCCTCAAAGACGCTATAAAACCGAATCTCGTTCAGACATTGGAGGGTACTCCCGCACTCATGCACGGCGGTCCTTTCGCTAATATCGCTCACGGCTGTAACTCTGTCCGTGCAACCAAGCTTGCTCTCAAACTTGCCGATTACTGTGTAACGGAAGCGGGTTTCGGTTCTGACTTGGGTGCAGAAAAATTCTTTGACATCAAGTGCAGAAAAGCAGGTCTTAAACCATCAGCCGTTGTTTTAGTCGCAACTGTACGTGCATTGAAATACAACGGTGGTGTTCCTAAAACCGAATTGGGTGTTGAAAACCTTGTTGCTCTCAAAAAGGGAATCGTGAATCTCGGTGTGCATATCTCCAATATGCACAAGTTCGGTGTACCCGTTGTGGTTGCCATCAACAGATTCGGTGCAGATACCGACTCGGAGCTTGCATTTATCGAAAATTACTGCCGTGAACTCGGTGCAGACTTTGCTTTGTCGGAAGTTTTCGCCAAGGGCGGAAACGGCGGCATTGACCTTGCCGAAAAGGTCGTTCAGGCTACCGAAAAAGTATCTGATTTCAAACCGCTTTACCCTGATGATATGCCTGTCAAGGAAAAGATACTCACAGTTGCCCGGAATATTTACGGTGCTGATGATGTAATATATACTGCACAGGCTCAGAAAGCTCTTGCCGAAATAGAAAAATTGGATACATCAAACTTGCCGATATGTGTTGCAAAAACCCAATATTCGCTTTCGGACAATCCGGCACTTCTCGGAAAACCCGAAAATTTCAAAGTAACCGTCCGTGATGTAAGACTTTCAAACGGTGCAGGCTTTGTTGTTGTATATACAGGAGATATAATGACTATGCCGGGACTTCCGAAAGTTCCCGCTGCCGAAAAAATAGACGTTGATTCAAACGGCAAAATCACAGGTCTTTTCTGATTGGAGAGATACTATCTTGCAGAAATTTTTAAGCAAATCATATACGGAAACAGAGGAAATCGCCTCAAAATTCGCTCGGACTCTCAAAGGAACGGAAATCATAGCAATGTTTGGGGGACTCGGTGCAGGAAAAACAGCTTTTACAAGGGGTCTTGCAAGGGGTCTTGGAATAGATGACGGCGTATCAAGCCCGACTTTTGCACTTGTCCATGAATATGACGGGAAATTTCCTGTCTATCACTTTGATATGTACAGGATAAATTCCTTTGATGACTTATATACAACAGGCTTTTTCGACTATATGGGCAATGGCATCATGGTCATTGAATGGAGCGAAAATATCGAAAATGCTCTGCCTGATGACTGTATAAGGATACATATAGAGCACATATCCGAAAATGAGCGTGAAATAATCATAGAAGGGGCTGAAAATATATGAAAATACTTGCAGCAGATACAAGTGCTTCGCCTGTTTCTGTCGCTCTGACGGATAACGGCAGGCTTTTGGGAGAGTTTTATCTCAATATCAAGACTACTCACAGTCAAACTCTGATGCCTTTGATAGAATCCGTCCTGAAAACCACGAACACAAATATAAATGAAATAGATATTTTCGCTGTCAATGCAGGTCCCGGCTCATTCACGGGCGTAAGGATAGGTGTTGCGTCAGTCAAGGGCTTGTCAATGCCGTTGGATAAACCGTGTGCATCTGTATCGACACTTGAATCAATGGCATATTGTATGCCGTATCAAAACGGAGTAGTATGTGCGGTAATGGACGCAAGATGTTCACAGGTATACAATGCTCTTTTCCGCCTGAATGACGGCAAGCCCGAAAGACTCACTCCCGACAGGGCGTTGAGTATTGATGAACTTGCCGAAGAACTCGTGACTTACAGCGAAAATATATACCTTGTGGGTGACGGTGCGGAGATTTGCTCCAAAGCATTTTCGGATATAGAAAATATATCCCTTGCTCCCGAAAATATACGTTTTCAGCACGCTTACGGAACCGCAAAGGCTGCCGAAAAAATGGCTGAAGAAAATAATCTTTGTACTTCCGACAGGCTTATGCCCGTTTACCTCAGACTTCCGCAGGCTGAAAGGGAACTTAAAGCAAAACAACAAAAATCAAAAGGAGATAATTGAAATGAAACTTGCTCTTGCAGCAGACCACGGTGCTTTTGAACTCAAGGAAAGCATCAAAAAACATCTTGATGAAAAGAATATTGAATATCATGACTTCGGCTGTTACTCAAAGGAATCGGTCGATTATCCGAGATTTGCATATTATGCAGCTTCCGCAGTTGCGAAAAATGAATATGATTTCGGTATAATCTGCTGTACAACAGGTCTTGGAGTATCAATGGCAGCCAATAAAGTAAAAGGTGTTCGTGCAGCCGTATGTACAAATGAAATGCTTGCCGAGATGACACGCAGACACAACAACGCAAATGTAATCTGCATGGGACAGAATGTAGTTACTCCCGAACTTGCAAATAAAATGATAGATATTTTCATCTCAACCGAATTTGATGGCGGCAGACATGAACGCAGAGTGAATCTTCTTACCGACATTGAAAATAATATAGTTTTAGATTAAAGAAAATTAAAAGCAGGACGGAACTCAAAGAAATTCCGCCCTGCCTTTTTAATTGCTAATTGCTAACTGCTAATTGCTAATTGTTATCAGCAGCCGCAGCCACAGCCGTTGTTGTCACAGCCGCAGCCATTGTTGTTGCCGCAACCGCAGCCGTTGTTGTTGCCGCCACAGCAGCAGCAAAGGATTATAATGAGGATGATTATCCAACCACAACCGCCGTTACCACCAAAAAATCCATTGTTACACATAATAAATTTTCCTCCTTTTGGAATGTTTATACTACATAATACTCAGGTTTCAAAAAACGGTTACACGTTGAAGTAAAAAAAAAACCGCTCACAGATTTTTTTATCTGCAAGCGGATTTTTTATATAAACATGGAGGTTTCGGTCATGAATAATCAACTACGTCTATCCAGCTCTTGAGGAATTCTTCCTCACCGTCTTTTCTCTTGACGAGCTGTGAAGCGGCTACTATCGGCAGCCACTGCTGTACATACTGTTTGGCGGTATCTGTCTTTTTACAGAACATATCAAGGTACATATCTGCAAGTTCTTTTTTATTATAAAGAGCAAAGAGCAGATAAGTTCTTGCAGCATCGGCAGCACCGTTTCCCTGAGTTGCGTGTGACCAGTCGATGATATGAGCCTTTCCTTCATTGTCGATTATGATATTGCCGGGGTTGAAGTCACCGTGACAAACTTTATCATGTTTCGGCATACTTTCAAGACGTGTATGAAGTTCATATCTTGTTGTTGCGTCTATGATATTTCCAAGACTTGATATTTTTCTGTTCATCTTGTCTTTGAGCTTATTGAGAAGTGGGCACTTCTTGCTTTGAACTTCACATTGAAGGTCAACGAACAGTTCCATATATTTTTTGATGTTATCAGGGTCTTCCTTCATAATGTCCAACAAGGTCTTTCCCTCTACATATTCCATTGTGATAGCCCACTGTCCGTCTATGACGGATACGGATTTAAGAGCAGGTATCGGCAGACCTGTTTCTTCAACTCTTGCCTGATTCAGTGCTTCATTCAAAATATCCGATTTCGGAAATTTTTCTGAAAATATCTTAACGGCATTGTCACCGTCACGGTATATGACTTTTTCTTTTCTCGTTGAAATAACTTCCATTGTGTGTATTCTCCTTTCGGGATGATAAAAATTCTCTGTATTCACTCGTTACTCTTGTATTATACCACTATTTTTGAACAAAATATAGATGAATTTTAACATAAATTTTATTTATTTTTTTAGTTAAATAGACAGAACCAACAAAAATTACATATTTTCAAACAGTTTTGTTATATTATTTACAGTTTGTAAAACAGCCTCATGTCCAAACTGCTTTTCATATTTGTAAAAGGCATAAAAGCTGCCCATCATCTGATATGTGATTCTTATATTGGTTGCTGTATCTTCTTTTAATTCGGGAAATTGTTCAAAGACAATTTTTTTGATTTCCGACTCAATACATTCAGGCAATTTGGAAAATTGTGAATCTGAAAACAATATATGGACGATATTTTGATTTGCATAATACCCCTCGATTATTTGAATATGAGCATTTTGAAGATTGAAAATAATATCTCTCGGATTTTCAAGGTGAGAAATAATGTCTGTTATCACCTGCTGTTGGAGAGTATCCGATAAATCGTATATATCCCTGTAATGCAGATAAAATGTAGCCTTGCTTATCTCTGCAAGTTCACACAGTTCTTTCACGGTTATCTTTTCCAAAGTTTTTTTAGACCTAAGCTGCAAAAAGGCATTATTGATACTTCTTTTTGTTTTTTTTTCACGCAAGTCCATTTTTTATTATACTCCTTGTCATTTTTAGAATATAGTCAATTATTTTACTGATGACTAAAATCGTAAATTGATTTTACATTCAGTCAATGATATACTTATAGCATAACAAATTATTAGACATCAGTCAATTAGAAAAGGAGTTTTTATTATGGATTTTATGGGATTTTACACAGGCAAGATTTTTGATTCATACGAATGGCTCGGCTGTCACTTCGAGGGCAATCAGACTACTTTCCGTACATTTGCTCCACAGGCTCAGAGAGTTGAACTTCTGCTTGACGGTCAGGTAATTGAAATGAAAAAAGCTCATAACGGTCAGTTTTTTGAAATGACTGTACCGAATGTACACTGCGGTTCAAGATATGAATACCGCATACACTCAAGTGGAAAGTATGTTGACCACTGCGACCCATACGGATATTTTATGGAAAGAAGACCCGACCACAAATCTATCGTATGGAACTTGAAGGAATATAAATTCAATGACGGTGAGTGGATGAAAAGACGCTCCGATATGAAAAACAAACCGCTTAATATATATGAGATTCATGCAGGTTCTTTCAGAAAGCCCGGTGAACAGCCCGACAGTTGGTATAATTATGAAGAACTTGGAAATACTCTTATACCGTATCTCAAAGAATGCGGATATAACTATGTAGAGTTTATGCCGTTGGGTGAACACCCATGTGATGAAAGCTGGGGATATCAGACAACAGGCTATTTTGCTCCGACAAGCCGTTACGGCAACCCTACTCAGCTTATGAGATTGATTGATATGCTCCACGCAAACAATATCGGTGCAATAATCGACTTTGTTCCCGTACACTTTGCGATAGACAGCTACGGTCTTGCAAAATATGACGGAAGCAATTTGTATGAATATCCGAGCAATGATGTAGGCGTGAGCGAATGGGGAAGCTGTAATTTCATGCACTCACGTGGCGAAGTAAGAACTTTCTTACAGTCAAATGCAAATTATTGGCTCAAAGAATATCACTTTGACGGTATCAGAATGGACGCTATCAGCCGTATAATCTACTGGCAAGGTGATGAAAGACGTGGCGTGAACGGCATGGCAGTTGATTTTGTCAAAACCATGAATGACGGTCTGAAAAAAATAAACAAAGGCTGTATGACCATTGCAGAGGATTCAACGAGCTTCAAAGGTATTACCGCCGATACACAAAAAGGCGGTCTGGGATTCGACTATAAATGGGATTTGGGTTGGATGCACGATACACTTGATTATTTTGCTCTTGCTCCCGAAAAGAGAGTTGAGGCATATCATAAACTGACTTTCTCAATGCTCTATTTTAAGGATGAAAATTATCTTCTCCCGTTATCGCATGATGAAGTAGTACACGGCAAAGGCACTATCCTCAATAAGATTTACGGCAATTATGATGAGAAGCTCTGTCAGGCAAAGGCACTTTACACATATATGCTCATGCACCCCGGAAAACAGCTCAATTTCATGGGAAATGAGCTTGCACAGACCCGTGAATGGGATGAAAAACGCCAGCAGGACTGGTATCTTCTCGGTGATAACAAGCACCGTATGTTCCATGAATATATAAAAAGACTCAATTCAATATATCTCTCCGACAGTGCAATGTCTGAAGATGACTATAAGCCCGAAGGCTTTGAATGGGCAGATTGTCACAGCGAAAACAAACTTATCTATGCGATAATCAGAAGCTCCAAAAAGTCAAAGCTCCTTGCAATATTCAATCTCAACAATAAAATGCAGGAATATTCCGTCAAGCTTCCGAACATCAAAAGAGCAAACACTATCCTTTGCAGTGACTGGAACAGTTACGGCGGATGGACTCCCGATAATAAAGAAATATGCTCGCTCTATCAGGAAACGCTTTATACAACACTTCCGCCTTATTCGGCAGTGCTCGTAAAAATTTCATAAAATGACATAAAACGGACAATTGATAAATTTATATTTATTAATTGTCCGTTTTTTATTAAAATCAGTTGTGAATAATTTATCAATTATAAATTGTTTTTATATGCTATTGCAATAAAGTTTATGGTATGCTATAATTTATTATAGATATATTTCATAAAACTTTTTATAAAGGAGGAATTTCTTATGAAAAAATCAAGCGAAACCTTACGCAGAATGCTTGCAATAGCCCTTTGTGTCACAACATTAGGCAGTGCAGGCATTATGACAGAAGCAGGCTCTTTTGTCGGTACAAATATCACCGCAGAAGCTGCCAGTTATGAAATCTATACCTATAACAACATTACCTATGCACTGTACTCTGACGGTACAGCCGAAGCAGTCAGCTATGACGGCTCAAACAAGGATTTTTCGACTTCCAGTTTTGCCGTTCCATCGGTGATTTATGCGTCTAATCTCGGCAAAGACTACATTCTTAACTACAGCCAATTTACCGTTACCAAATTGCAGGCGGGCGGCTTCAGCGGTATCAAAGCAAGAATATTCGGTTTGCCAAACAGTTTGCAGACAGTGTTGGGAGGATTTAAAAATACCGAAATAGGTGTATTTGCAATTTCTACAAACAACTCCTCTTTCTCCACCTCTAACGGTTTCCTCTCAAACAAGAGCGGTACGGAAATCGTTGCATATCCCTCAAAGCCGTCACTTTATTACACGAGTGATTTCATCTATATTCCGAGTACCGTAACATCTATCGGTATGTACGCTTTTACAAGCTACAATGCTACAAGCATTACAATTCCGTCAAGTGTAACCTATGTCGGCAGAAGTGCTTTCCAGTATTCAAGTTTGCAGTCGATAACATTCGAGGGCAATCCCAGTTTCTATCAAGCAAGTGGTGAATCAGTGTGTTCATTTGACGATGCAACAAGCCTTTCAAGCATAACAATAAAAGGCACAAGCGGAAACTATTCCACAGACGGCTATGGTATGCTTTACAACAAGGACAAGACAAAATTCATTTACTGTCCTATGGGCAAAACAGGTGCTTTCAATGTTGCAGATACCTGTACCGAAATCGTTGACTGGGCATTCCACAATTCAAGTGCAAAACCCGTTATCTATGACAACGTGACAAAAATCAGTTCGATAGCCTTTGACGGTGTGAAATCAGGCTTTAAACTCTATTGTCTGAAAGATACCGATATTGAAACATTTGCAAAAAACAACAGTCTTAACTACGGCTATCACTTTGAGTACACGATAAACTCTGATAATACCGTTACCGTAACAAAATACAGCGGCTCTTACAGCAGTCCTTCCTTGCCGAACACCGTAAAAGGCAAGACAATCACCGCTATCGGTGCAGAGGCTTTCAAGGGAAATACTTCTCTCAGTGCTATCTATATATCTTCAACAAAGATAACTTCTATCGGTGACAGTGCTTTCTACGGCTGTACAAAACTTAAAAATATCTATTTGCCGAGTACCGTTACAAGTATCGGTAAAAAAGCCTTTTATAATACCATTGCAACAAGCATTACCATTCCGAGCAGTATGACCGAAATCGGTGAGGAAGCTTTCTACGGTATGTTCAAGCTTGAAAAAATCTCCATTCCGAGCAAGGTTACAAAAATAGGTACTTATGCTTTCGGTTTTGACTCGGCACTTACAAGCGTTGATATCCCCAATGCTGTTACTCAAATCAATTTCGCCGCTTTCTACGGCTGTTCAAATCTTACAAGTCTGACTATCGGTTCAGGCGTTAAAACTATAGGCGGTTCGGCTTTCTGCAATACAGGTCTTACTTCACAGTATATCCCCAAAACTGTGACATCTATCGGCAGCTATGCTTTCGGCTACAACTATTCTGACAGCAAATACTCACGCAACAGCAGCTTTACCGAAATTTCAGGTTATCCGGGTACTGCCGCACAGACCTACTGCAAAAACTATGATGTTCCTTTCAAATCAATTCTCCAATACTCAACAAGCTCTGACGGCAAGAGTATCAAAATTGACAAATATACAGGCACAGATACTGTTGTTGTTATCCCCGACAAGATAGACGGACTTCCTGTAACAAGTATTGCTGGATATGCTTTCAACGGTACTAATGTAACAAGCATAACACTTCCAAGCGGTATGACTGCTCTTGACGGCTATGCACTCTATGGTGCATCCAAACTCACAACCGTTAAATTCCCGTCAGGCATTACTTCAATAGGCAGCTATGCCTTTGAGTTCTGTACAAGCCTTAAATCTATAACTATTCCGAATACGGTTACTTCTATCGGAACAGGTGCTTTCTACGGCTGTAATTCACTTTCAAGCGTAAATCTCGGAACAGGCATGAAAACTATCGGAAAATATGCTTTCACCAATACAGCACTGACAAGCGTTACTATCCCGAAATCAACGACATCTATCGGTGAACATGCTTTTGGCTACACCTATTCAAACAGCGTTTATACTGCTGTAAGCGGATTCAAGATGACAGGCTATGCCTATACAGCGGCTGACACCTATGCAGCGAACAACTCTCATATCACTTTCACTCCTATCTATGAGAGCATTTCCAATACTTCAACTATCAGCAAGACGGCTATAACACTCGGTGACAGCATAACGATAAACTTTGCTTCAACAGGCGGCAAAAAGCCTATGACCTATGCGGCTATGTATTCACTCAATGGCGGTTCATCTGTTTCGATATGCTCATACAGCACAAATACTTCAACAACATTTACTCCTACTAAGGCAGGCACTTACACCATTTACACCTATGCAAAGGACGACAGAGGACAGTTTGTTGCAAAGACCTTTACATTGACTGTTGATACACCCGCTGTTCAAAATACTTCGACCATAAGCACAACAAGTATAAATGCAGGTGATACCATTAAAGTTAAGGCAAGTGCGACAGGCGGTAACGGCAGCTATCAGTATTCAGCCGCTTACAGAGATGTCAACGCATCAACATGGACTACTGTTCAGTTGTTGGGCGGCAATTCCAACATCAATTTCACCATTCCTGCATCGGGAAAATATGAAGTATCTGTACAGGCAGCAGACAGTGACGGAAAGAAAGAATATAAATATTTCACCGTTACTGTATATGACAAATTGGTAAATGCTTCTGAGATAAATGCAGAAACGGCAATTGTCGGTGATGAAATAATCATCAATGCAAGTGCAACAGGCGGCAGCGGCGGCTATACTTATAAATTCTCATATACAAGAGATGGTATAAGCTACTGGGCAGATGCGACAGGCTCCGGTGCTATTTGCACATTCATACCGAACTATGCAGACACCTACCACTACAAGGTAGTTGTAACTGACAGCAATGGAAAAACTGATGAAAAAGTATTTGACGTTGTCGTTGAAGAACCACAAAGAGAACTTGTCAATACATCAACGGTATCTGATACAGAAATCACTCTCGGTAACAGAGTTTATGTAACTCCATCGGCTGAGGGCGGTGCAGGCAATTACACTTATGCAGTCCTCTACAAGAAAAAGACCGATACAAAATGGGTAACAAAGCAGAATTTCTCGGCTAATACCGAAAATATCTCCGTTCTTCCGTCAATGGCAGCAGACTATGAGATTTGCGTAAAAGTACAGGACGGTGACGGCAATATAGTTAAAAAGTTCTTTGAAGTAAAGGTAGTAAATGCTGCACAGCCTCTCACAAATAATTCTACACTTTCTTCACTTACTATCACAAAGGGCGAGACTATTACAGTCACTGCAAGTGCCCAGGGCGGTGAAGGTGATTATCTCTATCAGGTAGTCTACAAGAAAAAGACAGATACAAAATGGGCAACAGCTCAGAACTTTGCCGCAAACAATGTTGTTACGATAAAGCCTGCAAGTGCAGTTGACTATGATGTATGCGTAAAAGTAAAAGATGCAAACGGCGATATCGTCAAGAAATTCTTTGATGTGACCGTAACAGAGGCAGTTGAACTTACCAATAATTCCATCATGTCTGCATCGACCATCGTAAAGGGAAATACAGTTACCCTTACAGGCATAGCAGCAGGCGGCAGCGGTTCTTATACTTATGCGTTCCTCTACAAGAAAAAGACCGATACAAAATGGACGACAAAACAAGGCTTTGCAGAAAACAATACAGTTGATATAAAGCCTGCAAGTGCAGTTGACTATGATGTATGCATAAAAGTACAGGACAGCAAAGGTACTATTGTAAAGAAATTCTTTGACCTCACAGTAACACAGGCTCTTGCAAGCAATTCGACCATATCTGCAACAAGCATTACAAAGGGTCAGACTGTAACAGTGAATTGTGCTGCAACAGGCGGAGAAGCTCCTTATGCCTATGCAGTATACTATAAGAAAAACGCTGACACAAAGTGGACAACAAAACAGAATTTCACGGACAATGCTGAAGTAATTGTCAAGCCTGCAAACGCTACAACATATGATATATGCGTTAAAGTAAAGGATTGTACCGGAACGGTTGCAAAGCAGTACTTCACAGTTGAAGTAAAGTGATTTATAGAGCGGTTTTGCTTATCTGTAATTTTTAAAGAATAATAATGAACGCCTGCAAGGATATTTGAATTCCTTACAGGCGTTCTTGTTTATTTCAAATTGTTAATTTTTAAGGCTCTGCATTGGAGCAGGTATTCTTCCGCCACGTGAAATGAATTTTGCGGGAGATTTCGGGTTGATATCCATGATGGGACCATTGCCGAGAAGTCCGCCGAAATTAAGTTCTTCACCGGCTTTTTTACCGATAGCGGGAATAAGACGTACAGCGGTGGTCTTGGAATTTACCATACCGATAGCGGCTTCGTCAGCGATAATGCCTGAGATTATCTCGGCACTTGTATCACCCGGAATTGCTATCATATCAAGACCTACCGAACATACAGCGGTCATAGCTTCGAGCTTTGTCAGGGAGAGAGCTTTTGAGCGTGCGGCTTCTATCATTCCTGCATCTTCGGTAACGGGTATGAATGCACCCGAAAGACCGCCTACATGAGATGATGCCATTACACCGCCTTTTTTGACAGCGTCATTGAGCAGTGCAAGACAAGCCGTTGTTCCGTGAGCACCGCACTGTTCAAGACCCATTTCCTCAAGTATATATGCGACCGAGTCACCGATAGCCGGAGTAGGTGCAAGTGAAAGGTCAACTATACCGAAGGGTACGCTCAGTCTTTTTGAGGCTTCCTTTGCAACGAGCTGTCCCATACGGGTTATTTTGAAAGCGGTCTTTTTAACGATATCGGCAACCTCCGTGATATTGCAGTCGCCGGCTTTTGCAAGAGCGGCTCTGACAACACCGGGACCCGATACACCGACATTGATAACACAGTCGGGTTCTCCCGGACCGTGAAAAGCACCTGCCATGAACGGGTTATCTTCGGGAGCATTGCAGAATACAACAAGTTTGGCTGCACCGATACAATCCCTGTCGGCAGTAAGTTCGGCAGTCTGACGGATAACTTTACCCATTTTGGCGACAGCGTCCATATTTATACCGGCTTTTGTGCTGCCTATGTTTACAGAGGAACATACTTTTTCCGTTACGGAAAGGGCTTCGGGTATGCTTTCTATCAGAGCATAGTCACCCTGAGCGAATCCCTTGTGAACAAGTGCCGAATATCCTCCGACAAAGTTCACTCCTATTGTATCGGCAGCTTTGTCAAGAGCCTTTGCAAATTTAACGGGACTCATAGTCGGGCAGGCTGCTGCAAGCATTGCAACAGGTGTGACCGAAATCCTTTTGTGTATGATAGGGATACCGTATTCCTTGCTGATGTCTTCACCTGTTCTGACGAGTTTTTCGGCATAGCGGCATATTTTATCATAAACTTTTTTGCAGGCAATGTCGATATTGTCATCAATGCAGTCGATAAGCGAGATACCCATTGTAATAGTTCTGACATCAAGGTTTTCATTGTCTATCATATTGATAGTTTCAAGTATATCATGTGAGTTTATCATCAGAAAAAATCCTTTCCACGTAATCAATTATGAATTATAAATTAAATTTTGTGCATGGCGTTGAAGATGTCTTCGTGCATGACATGGACTTTGACACCCATTTGTTCGCCCTTTTCGGTGAGAGTATCGACAAGGTGTGCAAAGGGAACAGTACACTCGGTGATGTCAACGAACATTATCATTGCAAACATACCCTGCAAGACAGATTGTGTAACTTCAATGATATTTACGCCTACATTTGCACATTCGTTTGATACTTTTGCAAGAATACCCACATTGTCCTTTCCGAGAACGGTTATAACAGCATTCATATATAAAACATTCCTTTCAGAAAATAATATTTACAGGGAATATTTTATACTATATTTTCGATTTTAGCAAGAGAATTTTTCATTTATTATAATTTATTCGATAAAAAAGCAGAAAAATTCTGTCAGAATTGATGTTTAAAAATAAAAGAGTATATGTTATAATTCTCTATTAGAGAAAAGGAAAAACAAAAAGGAAGTGTGCTTATGAAATATAAATTTATATCAGACAGCCATATTCACAGTGAAAATTCATTTGACGGAAACGACAGTGCCATAATGATGTGTGAAAGGGCAGCAGGTCTGGGATTGTATTCAGTTACGATAACAGACCACTGTGAGTGCAATGAGTATTACGGCAATGAGGAAAATATAGATTACAGGAAAGCTATCGAAAATTCAATAAAAGATACATCAAAGGCAAGAGCAATGTATATGGACAGAGTAAATGTATATACGGGTATAGAACTTGGTCAGCCGTATCAAAATATCAAAGCTGCCGAAGAAGTGCTGTCGCTTGCGGATTATGATTTTGTATTGGGTTCACTGCACAATCTGAGAGATGAAAGGGATTTTTATTTTCTTGAATACACTCCTCAGAATGCTCCGATACTCCTCGACAGATATTTTTCCGAGCTTAAGGAACTTGCCGCAATGAACTGCTTTGATTCACTTGCACATCTTACATATCCTATGAGATATATCTCGGCTTATCCCGATATAACTGCCAATATAAATTATTTTAAAAACGAACTTGACGATGTTCTTTCCATACTTGCCGAAAATGACAAGGCACTTGAAGTCAATACATCAGGTTTGCGTCAGAAAATAGGAAAAACTTTGCCTGATGAAGATGTTATAAAGCGTTTCAAGGAACTTGGCGGAAAATATGTTACGATAGGCTCGGACGCACACCGCTGGGGAGATGTGGGTTCAGGCATAGAGGAGGGCTTGCAGATTTTGCTGAAATGCGGTTTTACTCATTTCACGGTCTATGAAAAGCGTGAACCGAAGCTCCTTCCGATACTGTGAGAAAATTTTGCAGGACAGAATTTGTACTCTGTCCTGTTTTTTTATCGGAGTTTTGTAAAAATGCACAAAAAAAATATGGAAATTTGTGGTTATATGTAGCTTTAATATTAAAAGTAAGTATGATATAATGAAACGTAAGATTGGCTTTTCGGAGGATAATATGGAGAGATTCAAGGCGGCAATTTTTGATGCTGACGGGACTATAATAGATTCAATGTATGTCTGGGAAAAGGTTGACATAGATTTCCTTACGGAACATGGGATAGCCGTTACAAGGGAATACAGTGATGCTGTCCGTGGAATGTTCTTTAAAACTGCGGCAGAGTATACAAAGAATAAATACGGTCTTGATGAAAGCATTGAAGAAATAATGCAGACGTGGCTGAACATGGCAAGAAGGGAATATGAATCCAATGTTCGCTCAAAACCGTTTGTAAGAGAGTATCTTGAATATCTCAGGCAGAACGATATAAAAATAGGTCTTGCAACATCATCAGACCCGTATCTTCTTGAACCTGTGCTTACAAATAACGGACTCGATGAATATTTCGATACAGTTTGCTATACAAGCGAGGTCGGAAAAAACAAAAGATTTCCCGATGTTTATATAAGGACAGCAGAAAAACTGTGCGTTGAACCCGAAGAATGTATCGTATTCGAGGATATACCCGAAGGTATCGAAGGTGCGGATAAGGCGGGAATGTATACGGTAGCGGTCTATGACAGGGCATCAGAAAAGGATATGGATTATCTGAGAAAAAAAGCCAAGAAATATATTTTCGATTTTTCGGAAATGTTGGGAGAAAATTGTAATGGACAGGAATAAATTGCTTTATTTCGTAGTGGGAGCAGTCCTTACGGCATTTGGATATGTTACCCGTGTGATGCAGGTGGAAAATTATTACCGGAGCAGTACAATACTGATAACAATGGGGCTGTTTTTTATATTTGCCCTTTTGTTCAAAAAGGCTAATGCAGGAGTGCTTATATTGATAGACGTTCTTGTATGCGGTGGACTTCATCTTATAAGACTGACGAATATCCCGTGGTATAATATATTATATGACAGTCAGCTCGGTGAGATAGTATTGGGCGGACCTTTTCAGTATATAATATTGGTATATGTACTTTGTGGGACAATGCTCGGCTCATTGTTTGAGATGATAATGAGGCAGTACAACAAGATAGGTCTCGGAGATTAGTTTTTGAAAGTGAATATCAAGACGGAATCGGGCAGAGAAAACTGTCCGGTTTTTTTTATAAGTATTGCGTATGTCGTCGGATTTATGTTATAATAATACACGAAATTTTTGAAAGGAATGATTAAAACGAGGCTTATTTCATGGAATGTCAACGGACTTCGTGCCTGTATGCAAAAAGGCTTTATCGAATTTGCGGAAAGCAGGAAAGCGGATTTTATATGTGTACAGGAAACAAAAATGCAGGAAAATCAGGCGGAAGTTCCCCTTGACGGTTATAGAAAGTTTTTTAACAGTGCCGAAAAAAAGGGCTATTCGGGAACGGCTGTTTTTACGAAATGCGAACCGTTATCGGTTGTAAACAATGGTATGAATATCGAAGAACATTCGCATGAGGGAAGAATGATAACCCTTGATATGGGTACTTTTTATCTTGTGAATGTATATACCCCGAATTCAAAAGACGGTCTTTTGAGGATAGACTATCGTATGCGATGGGAAACGGATTTAAAGAAATATCTTTTGAAACTCGACAGTGAAAAGCCTGTTATCTATTGCGGTGATCTGAATGTGGCACACAGTGAAATTGATTTGAAAAACCCGAAGGCAAACAGGAATAATCCGGGATTTTCCGACATGGAAAGGGAAAAGATAGATGATCTGTTAAAATCGGGTTTTGTCGATACATTCCGTTATCTTCATCCGGATATCACGGAAAAATACAGCTGGTGGTCATACCGATTCAATGCAAGAAAGAACAATGCAGGCTGGCGTATAGATTATTTTATCGTATCCGACAGAATAAAGGATAAAATAAAAGAAGCCGATATACTGACAGATGTTTACGGCAGTGATCATTGTCCTGTCTTATTGGAAATAGATATTTGAGAGGTGACATTTTATGATAGAAGTAGAGAATATTACAAAGCACTACGGCAAACATCCCGCACTTGAAAATATCAGTTTCAAACTTAATGAGGGAGATATACTCGGATTCCTCGGACCCAACGGTGCAGGCAAATCCACAACAATGAATATCATAACGGGATATATATCAAGTGATTCGGGGACAGTCAGGATAAACGGGCATGATATACTTGAAGAACCGTCCGAAGCTAAAAAAAATATCGGCTATCTTCCCGAAATACCGCCTCTTTATAATGATATGACGGTTGAGAAATACCTTGAATTCATGTTTAAATTAAAGAAAGTCAAAAAGCCTATGAAAGAGCATATCAAAGAGATATGTGAAATGGTGAAGATAGATGATGTTTCACAGAGGATAATAAAACATCTGTCAAAGGGCTACCGTCAGAGAGTCGGCATAGCACAGGCACTTCTGGGATATCCGCCTGTTCTGATACTTGACGAACCGACAGTCGGACTTGACCCTGCCCAGATAATCGAAATAAGAAAGCTGATACGGGAACTCGGCAAAAAACATTCGGTGATACTTTCATCTCATGTGCTTTCGGAAGTGCAGGCGGTATGCGACAGGATAGTCGTTATAAATGACGGGAAAATAGTTGCAGACGGCAAGACCGACAGCCTTACGCTTTCGGGAAGTGAAACAAGAAAAATAAGACTTGTTGCAGAGGGCAGAGAACAGAATTTATATTCTGTATTAAAGAGTATAGACCGTGTGACGGATGTGAAAAAATTCGGAGAAGCCGAAAAAGGCTGTTATGAATTTACGGTTGAAAGTACGGCTGATGTCAGGCGTGCAGTTTCAAAAGCCGTTTCCCGTGCAGACGGAATTATACTTTCAATGCAGCCCGAAGGACGTTCACTTGAAGAAACGTTCCTTAATATCATTTCGGGAAAAGATGAATGAAAGGAGAAATGAAAAAGTGTTTGCTATATTAAAAAGAGAGCTTTCGGCATATTTCGGCTCACCTGTCGGATATATCGTAACAGCGGCATTTATGTGTTTCAGCGGATTTTTCTTTTATATACAGTGTCTTGCAACAGGTACTTCAAATATGTATTCTGTCTTTCAGAGTATGTTTTTTATAGTCCTTTTCGTGATACCCCTTATAACAATGAAACTGTTTTCGGAAGACAGGAAGTATAAGACCGATCAGGCACTGCTTACATCTCCGATAAGCATACCGTCGATAGTTGCGGCAAAATTCCTTGCGGCTCTTGCAATGCTTCTGATATGCCTGTCATCATATATTATCGAGGGTATAGCCCTTTCGTTTATAGCCTCCCCCGACTGGAGCGTTATATTCGGAAATATTCTTTCAATGATACTGATGGGTTCGGCATTCATTTCAATAGGATTATTTGTATCGTCAATGACTGAAAATATAATAATAGCTGCAATAAGCTCATTTGCGGTGAATGTTATAATAAGCATTACGGATTCGATTTCATCTGCCGTTACGGTGCCGTTTTTCAAGAGTATCCTCGAATCACTCTCTTTCCAGTCGAAATACAGTAATTTTGCAATAGGCATAGTATCGTTTTCTGATGTAGTGTTTTTTATAAGCATTACGGTATTGTTCTTGTTTTTTACCGACAGGGTAATCGAAAAAAGAAGATGGGATTAAAAGGGAGGGTTTTAACAGTTAAAACGATTTTATAAAAAGTTATAAAAATATGTTGACTTTTATAATTTTCGCAGCATATCAAAATAATTTTCAAAAAGAAAGAGGGGTGAAAACCGTTATTGAAAGTTTGACAAAATTCAACTTTTATGTTAAAATCAGAGAAGATACGAAGCCTATGCGACAGCCAAGCGATGATGGCAGAGTAAATATTACGAAAGGAGA
>CACZZB010000021.1 GCA_902785555.1 uncultured Ruminococcus sp. | reverse complement strand
GCTTATAAACAAACTGTTTTATTCTCAGCAACCTTTGGCTTGTATCAAACATCTTGTTTTTTGATTTATATTTTTACTGGCACAAGAGGTTAATTTATACAATAAATTATTTTTCGGGGTGATAATGATGTGGAGAAGAATCGACAGTTGTGCTTTAAAAATCTTGCAGACAAAATTGAAGAACAATGTAAAAGGGGAATATTTTATTGTAGGAGCAATTTTACTTGTTAATGCCGCTTTGATGATAATGCTGGGCTTGAACGGTGAGCCGATAACGTTGATATTTGGTGTTTTGGGTGTGGTCGCTGTAATAGTTCTGATAGCAGTTCAGTCGGTATCATATATAAGATTCAATAAATTTCAGGAGCTTGTCGGCACGGTAAAGGCTGAATATTCGAAAGCGGTATTTGTGAGGAAGTATTCCGAAGGTTCTTCACGTTCATCTTTTGAAAAAAATTATTTTGTCAGAGTGAAGGTCGATGGCAAAAAAATAAATGTACCGTGTACAAGAAAGGTTTATAAAGAACTTAAAAGGGGCAATACCGTCTATATAATTGATTTTATCGGAAAACAGGCTCAATATCCTCAATTCTGCGTTGCTGTTGCGGATATTGACAATTATATCGGCTGTCGCTATATGAGTATGAATGAAATGCTTGATGACTTTCATAAAACAATGAAGAAACTCGATAATTTAAAAACATATCGTTTTGCAAAGCTGACGGGAGATATTGATTCCGCAGTGAAATTGCCGTCATATCCTGAGGAAAAAGACAAGATGGAATTATATGCACAGGAATTGTGTGATATAAGAAATGCAAAAATATATCGTGAAACTGAAGACCGTGTAAATTCATTTCTGTTTAAAAAAGAACTGAATGAACTTGAAGAAATGATGGTGCAGACAGATGAACGAATTTATCAGGGGATTTTGGAGGTAGAAAACAATATCCGTTCTCTTTTGTCGTACAATAACGACAGCATATCAAAGAAGCATTAAAAAGCCGGAAGAAAAATTGATTGGAGATGAATTGAAATGCGTACAAATGATGTTCAGACACCGAAAATTATAAGGATATTTCCCATTTTATTCATGGTGGTATGGGTGGCACCGATTGTTTTCAATATGATTGTCGCTATTGCCGACAAGGCGGCATACGATAAAGCAATGGAACGTGCTGTTGAAGTCAATGCGGTTTGTGAAGAAGTTTACAACGGTGCAGATACTCAGAACGGCATAGCTGTTAAATATGCAACGGTTTCGTTTGAGTACAAAGGCAAAACAAAAAAATCAGTCAAGTGGAAATCCCGTCAGATAAATTTGTCGGAGATACCGTAACAATTCGTATTGATCCGGAAACGGATAATATGCTTTTGGGATTTGATACGACAGAATTTGTTTTCGGGCTTGTTATTATGGGAATATTCCTGATTGTAGGAGTTGCAATGTTTGTGTCTTTTCTGAAAAGCCTGAAAAAGCCGAAAGAAAAAATTGACCCTTGGAAGATAAATTGAAATGAGAGGAAATATTGATATGAATATTACAAGACAAAACAAAACACCTAAATGGGCAGTAATAATACCTGTATCGTTTGCTTTGATAGGAATCGGTCTTATAGTATTTGCATTTGTAAGCAAAAATCAGAGTGATAAATTTATGGAAACGGCTGTACCTGTGTCGGCACAATGCACAAGAATATGGATAACCACAAGTACGGATGATGACGGTGATATAAATGAATATTATCATGCTGATGTCAGATATGAGTATAACGGAGTGACCTATCAGGGAAAAGACTTTGATGTCAGTTACGATACAGCTGTCGGTGATACTATCACGATATATATTGACCCCAAAAATCCGGGTGATGCACGTACAGAATTCGGAATGTTTCCTTTTATCATTATGACGATTTTCGGAGGAGTGTTTGCGAGTGTCGGAGTCTTTTCGGCAATCGGATTATTGCAGATAAATAAACAAAATAAACCTAAAATAGATGACCCGTGGGAGATAAAATAGTTATGGAAAATACAGAAAATAAAAAAGATATAGGCGGACGTATATTCGGTGTATGTTTTATACTGTTCTTTTTGACTATCGGAACGCTTATTGTAGTTAACGGCATAGAGAAAAAGATTGCAAATGATAAATTCATGGAAACGGCTGTTACAGTGCAGGCGACCTGTGTAAAGGTTTATCGTGGAAGTAATACTCGTGCGGACTTTAAATATGAATATAACGGTTCGGAATATGGCTTTAATGATGTGAAGGTTATCAAAGCTACCAAGATAGGGAAAACTATAACTTTGTATATTGACCCGAATTATCCTCCACGTGCAAGGTGGGAAAATGATTTCAAGCAAGTCAGCAAACAGATAGCAGCAGGATTTGCCATAGGCGGTATAGGAATTATTGCAATAGCATTATGGGTAATAGGTGTCATATACGATAAACGACATCCGGAGGGAGTGCCGAGAATATCTCGGAATATTACACACAGGGAGAATGAGCAATGAAATATTGTTATGAATGCGGTAATAAGCTGATAAATAAAGAGCTTGAAAATGAAGGGATAATACCGTATTGTGAAAAGTGCGGTGAATACAGATTCCCGATATTTTCAACAGCGGTCAGCATGATAGTTGAAAATGCCGACAAGACGAAAATACTTCTCATACAGCAGTACGGCAAGAAAAATAATGTTCTTGTAGCGGGATATATCAATAAAGGCGAAAATGCGGAGGCGGCTGTTATCCGTGAAGTTATGGAAGAAACAGGACTGAAAGTAAAAACCATGTATTTCAATAAGAGTGAGTATTTCAAGAATACAAATACACTTATGCTGAATTATTCCTGCACTGTCGAAGATGAAAGTCTTGACCATCTCAACACTGTTGAAGTTGACAAAGCAGAGTGGTTCACGCATGAACAGGCTGTGGATAATATAAAGAAAAACAGTCTTGCAGAAAGATTTTTGCTCAATTATTTGAATAATCTTTAAAAACCAAACAGTCAGACAGTAAAAACTGCCTGACTGAAATTTTTTATGAGAATAATTCTGTTGAAAGATAACGCTCGCCTGTATCGGGGAGAATGACGACGATATTTTTACCGGCATTTTCGGGACGTTTTGCAAGCTGTGATGCTGCCCATAATGCCGCACCGCTGGAAATTCCCACAAGTACGCCCTCGCTTTTCGCAAAATCACGGCTTGCTGAAAAAGCCTCTGCATTTGGGACTTTTATGATTTCGTCATAAACCTCTGTATCAAGAGTATCAGGAACGAATCCTGCACCGATACCCTGTATTTTATGAGGACCTGCTTTGCCCTCAGACAAAACGGGGGAAGTTTCGGGTTCAACAGCGACTACTTTTATATCGGGATTTTTGGATTTAAGGAAATTGCCCGTACCCGAAAGAGTACCGCCTGTGCCGACACCTGCCACGAATATATCTACATTGCCGTCGGTATCTTCCCATATTTCGGGACCTGTTGTATTGAAATGTATCTTAGGGTTAGCGGGATTTATGAATTGTCCGAGAATTACTGCACCCTCGATTTCATTTTTAAGCTCCTCGGCTTTTGCAATGGCACCTTTCATACCCTTTGAACCGTCTGTGAGGACAACTTCAGCACCATAGGCTTTAAGGAGATTTCTTCTTTCAATACTCATGGTTTCGGGCATTGTCATGATAGCCCTGTAACCTCTTGCGGCAGCTACCGAAGCTATGCCGATACCTGTATTGCCGCTTGTCGGTTCGATTATTGCGGAGCCTTCTTTCAGCAAACCTTTCTGTTCGGCATCATCTATCATAGCTTTTGCTACTCTGTCCTTGACGCTTCCTGCCGGATTGAAATATTCGAGCTTTGCAAGGATGTTCGCTGATAATCCATTGCTTTTAATAAAATTGTTAGCTTTAAGTAAAGGTGTTTTTCCGATAGTTTCCGTAATACTGTTATAAAAATTTGCCATTGTATATATCACTCCTGTTTGAAATTTTAATTCATAGTAAACTGATATGAATTGTGTAATTATAATATCACTTTCAAAAACATTTGTCAAGGGATTTTTTGAAAAAATTTCTTTTATACGGGACTTGTAAAAAGAGCGGTATCGGGCGGAAAGAAAGTCAGACCGATAAACAGGGCGGATATTCCCATAAATAAGACCAATGCGGAAAAAGTTCTCCATTGTTTTTGGTCTGATTTTTTAACTATGCGTAAGTAGCTTGTATAAAAAGCTAAAAATACGCTGATAAAGAACAGCAGGATATCAACAGGTGCAAAGTTTTTTCCGAAAATCGACGTATATAAAAAATATGCAGACGGTATGAATATCAGACCGAAAATAACTCCCGTTACACGTGAGAATAAAAATCCCTGTATTTTTCTGCCGTATATTATGAATTCCAGAATATTATATAACATGAACGGAAAGAACAATAATTTGAGATGTTCCCAGATGCTTTCGTTTACAGGTGTAAACAATCCCATGAATTGGTTATTCCCCGATAGCTCAAATAAAAAATGTCCGACAACTCCAATAAGACTGACCGTAAAAAAACCTATAAGACTGCTCCAAAAAGCCTTTTCATTTGCCAAACAAATCTCACCGCCTTTCAAAAAAAGAGTGGAGTGTGGAGAGTTGAGAGTGGAGTTAATCCGTTCTCACAATATATATGACTTTAGGGATAAAATTATTTTCAGACAAATAAAAAAATCCGTACCGATTTTTTATCAGCGATACGGACTTTTTGAAATTAAATACAATGAATTTTGAGAATCAAGTGGAAAATATAACAACTCCACTCTCTTTTCAATATTCTGCTATGACTTCAACTTCACAGAGGACATTTTTGGGGAGAGTCTTTACAGCGACACATGAACGTGCAGGCTTGCCTGTGAAATACTTTCCGTAGATAGCGTTGAAAGCTGCAAAGTCGTTCATATCAGCGAGGAAACAAACTGTTTTTACAGCTTTTTCGAGAGATGAGCCTGATGCTTCAAGAAGATTTTTAAGGTTCTGCATGACCTGCTCGGTCTGACCCTCGATAGTATCGGCTTCAACGTTGCCTGTTGCGGGGTTGATAGCAATCTGACCTGATGTGAAAACGAGACCGTTTGTTTTGATAGCCTGTGAATAAGGACCTATTGCATCAGGTGCATTTTTGGTGTAAACTACTTCTGCCATGTGGAAAACTTCCTTTCTTAAAATAAATATATTACTGCACGATTTTATAACCGTGTTTAGCCAAGTCATCTTTAATTTTCTGTATATGCTCGTGATTGCGTGTTTCAAGAGAAAGACGGAGATAACATGAATTGATATCTGTATTGAGGTCTGCTCTGTCATGGCTTACTGCTACGACATTCGCACCTAATTTGGATATTATTCTTGAAACAGTCTGCAGTTCACCGGGCTTATCGGTGAGAGCGATAGTAAATTCCGAAAGCCTGCCTGTTTTCTGCAAGCCCCTGTCGATAACTCTTGAAAGTATCGTAACGTCAATATTACCGCCCGATACAAGACAGCATACTTTTTTGCCTTTGAGCGGGAATTTATCGAATAAAGCTGCAGCGACTGAAACAGCACCTGCACCCTCTGAGATGAGCTTCTGTTTTTCGATAAGCGAGAGGATAGCCGTTGCAACCTCGTCATCTGTAACTGTCATTATTTCGTCAACGTATTTGCTGCAAATATCAAATGTCAATTCACCGGGAGTTTTTACAGCGATACCATCGGCAAATGTATTTACACTCGGCAGAGTTTCAATTTGATGATGAGCCATAGAGATATACATTGACGGAGCACCGGCTGACTGTACACCGTATATTTTTACATTCGGGTTGAGTGACTTGACAGCATAGGCAACGCCGCTTATAAGACCGCCGCCGCCGATAGGTACGATTATCGCATCAACATCGGCAAGCTGTTCGAGAATTTCAAGACCGATAGTACCCTGACCGGCAATTACAAGTTCATCATCAAACGGATGTATGAAAGTAGCACCTGTTTCATGCTGAAGTTCAACGGCTTTGTCGTGTGCATCATCATAAGTACCCTCAACAAGACATACCTCTGCACCGTAGCTTTTTGTAGCCTCAACTTTTGAGATAGGAGCGGAATCGGGCATACATATAAGAGCCTTTATACCGTATTTGGCGGCAGCAAGGGCAACACCCTGAGCATGGTTTCCGGCTGAACAGGCGATAACACCTTTTGCTCTTTCTTCATCCGTCAGCTGAGATATTTTGTAATAAGCACCTCTTGCTTTGAAAGCACCTGTTATCTGTAAATTTTCGGTTTTGAGATACAACTCGAAATCATCTGCAAGATTAGTAGCTTTTATCATATCGGTCGGTCTTATAACATCCTTGAGAACATACGACGCATGATAGACTTTATCCAATGTAAGCATTTTAAAAATCCCCTTATTCTTTTTTCTAAAAAAATTACATATATAAAAATACCGCTTTTTTGTCAAAAAGTCAAGATAAATACTCGCTTGGATTTAAATTTACAAAAAAAAATAAAAATTTTTTTGAAATATGGTTTATCTTTTGGAAATTTTATAGTATAATAAAAAATATAGAGTGCATGAATGAAATTTGTGCATTAAAAAATCTTATAATTTTTTTTGGAGCGTGATTACAATGGCATTGGTAAATGCAGCAGAAATGCTTAAAAAAGCAAAGGCAGGTCACTATGCAGTAGGTCAGTTCAACATCAACAACCTTGAATGGACAAAGGCTATACTCCTTACAGCACAGGAACTCAATTCACCCGTTATTCTCGGTGTATCTGAGGGTGCAGGCAAGTATATGACAGGTTTCAAGACAGTTGCAGCTATGGTAAAGGCTATGGACGAATCTCTCGGTATCACAGTACCTGTTGCACTTCATCTTGACCACGGTACATACGAAGGCTGCTACAAGTGCGTAAAAGCAGGCTTTACTTCAATAATGTTCGACGGTTCACACTATCCTTTTGAAGAAAACCTCGCTAAATCAAAGGAACTCGTTAATGTAGCTCATAATCTCGGTCTTTCAATAGAGTGCGAAGTCGGCTCTATCGGTGGTGAAGAAGACGGTGTAGTAGGCATGGGCGAATGTGCAGACCCCGATGAGTGTAAAACTATCGCTGATTTGGGCGTAGATATGCTCGCAGCAGGTATCGGCAACATTCACGGAAAATATCCCGCTAACTGGAAAGGTCTCAGCTTTGAAACTCTTGCAGCTATTCAGGAAAAAACAGGCGAAATGCCCCTTGTTCTCCACGGCGGTACAGGTATCCCTGCCGATATGATAAAGAAAGCTATCGAACTCGGTGTTTCAAAAATCAATGTTAATACAGAGTGCCAGCTTTCATTCCAGGAGGCTACAAGAAAGTATATCGAAGCAGGCAAAGACCTTGAAGGCAAGGGCTTTGACCCCAGAAAACTCCTTGCACCCGGATTTGAAGCTATCAAAGCAACCGTTAAAGAAAAAATGGAACTCTTTGGCTCAGTAGGCAAAGCTTAATTCAATTAGCAATTAGCAATGAGCAATTAGCAATTTTCAGTGTCAGTCGGATATTTTTCGGCTGGCACTTTTTTTATTTTTAGTGTAAGATTTCTTGAGGAATTTCGTATATAATAGCAAAAGATATGCAAAGGTGGATTTATATGTTAAAGTATAGAAAAATATTGTGTATTTTGTTTGCGGGAATATTGCTGTGTTCATGCAGTAACGGTGAAGATGTAAAAGTGTCGCCTGAGATTGCGGTTGCAGAAAAAACAAATTTCACAGTCGAGAAAATTGATGTTGATATACCCATTAAAAACGGTAAAGAATATGAAGTGAAGGTTACTTCTGAATGTAAAGAGCCGTTTTTGGTTAAATTCAAGACTTTAATAACCGAAATGAATTCTGTTGACCCTTATCCTTACAGATATGTTTTTATGAATAACGGTGAAACTGTTATTGAATCCATTCGGGAAACTTTGTATAAACCTGTTGGATATATTTGCGGAGAGAGTATTTCTGAGAGTGCAGTGAAATTATTTGATTATTCTGTTTCGGATAAATGCAGCGACAATTCAAATTTGTTTTTTTTCAAAGTGGAAACGGATATTAAAAAATCCGGCTATCTTACATACGATATAGTTGACAGTAACGGAAAAAGTATATTGTCTAAAAATGGTGTGTTGGAGATAAATTCGAGCAGGGGCAACAGATGGATAAATGTTTCGGTGAGCGATGAAAATGCAGAAATGAAATTCATTCCGAAATACTTTTTCGATTATGATGATTTACAGGAATATCACAGCGGATTCAATTGGAATTATTATGGTACAGCGTGGAGTTATTTTTGACAGAGGAGTGAAAGTGTGCAGGACAGCGAGTTTGTAAAATTTATGAAGAAGAAGCCTGAAAAGGCTATGAAAGAACTGACGGAAAAATATGCAGGTCTGATATATGCGGTTGTAAAAAGCAAACTGATAAAATTCGGGGAATATATTATTGAGGACTGCACAGCAGATGTATTAAGCGACTTTTACATAAATATTGATAAATATGACTGTACCAAATGCAGTATAAAAACATGGCTGTGTATTATTGCGAAAAATAAAGCGATAGATATTCTGAGAAAGTCAAAGGAGGAATCAGTATCTATTGATGAAATTGAGATTTCGGACGAAAACACGCTTGAAGGCGATTTTGAAGAAAAGGAAAAACGTCTTGCCGTTATCCGCAAAATAAACGAGCTTGACGAACCCGACAAAACTATCATGATACGGAAATATTACATAGGACAGACTTCAAAGGAAATTGCCGAAATACTTGATATGACGGTCAGCAGTGTTGATACAAGGGCAAGCAGGGTAATAAAAAGATTAAGGGAATATTTCGGAGGTGTTACGGAATGAAGGATTCGCTTGATGAAATTCTGGATAGGTGCAGTGAGGAGGAGATAGAGATGCTTATGAAGGATTTTGAATTTGATAAATCCGAAAGTGTACTGTCGGAAAGGATATATAAAAAGGCTGTGAAAAAATCGGGTATTGCAAGGAAAAATATTTTAGGCGTGATAATTGCTTCAGCGGCTTGCATAGCGATAGCGGCAGTCGGGATAACAGCCGGTATTTCAATGAAAAACAATTCCGTTGTACCTGTCGTTGATGACGGCAGTTCAAAGACTGACGAAAGCAATCCTATAACAGAGGAAATTGAATATGAAACGGCATTAAAATATTGTCAGGACAATAATGTTTTTATAGAGGGACTTTCAAAAGATGATGTTAAGCAGGTTTATACTAACATGAACAATTCGTATTTTACCGAAATATATAAAAAATATCAAGAAGAATATTCGGAAAAATATAATGAAAATGTATTGCAGTCGAGTACGGAATATGACGAAAAAAAGAAAGAATGTGATGAGTTCGTAGAACAATTCAAGGAATACTACGGTAAATTTATATCCGATTTCAATGAAGATATTTTGAGGCAGATATTTTATACTTATTATGGGATAGGTTTGACACAGGAAAAGTATAAAGAAATATTTGAAATAAGAATTTATAAGGGAGTAAGACCGTTTGATGAAAGAAGTATAGCGGGGTTGTCTGACGGAAGTGAAACAAAACTTACAGTGGAAAAAGCAAAGGAAATCATTGCACATAATGATGATTTTGAAAGCATACTTGAAGAATTTAAAAAAATACAGCCTTATCCCGATTCGCAAAGCACATACTATAACAACAGGAATTTCAGAACATACAAGCCAAATAAAAATGAAACTATTGATTGTGATTTGGGCAATTACGGTTTTAAAACACCTGATGGTTATATTGGCAAAGTGAATATTATGTATTATAAAAAAGATGATGACGGTAACTATATTATTCAAGAACAGCTTTATCCAAAAATTACACAGCATAGCCCTGATATTGCAGATATAAGTGAACCGAAAAAAGTCGGTGATACTTATCAAGTTACTGTTACTTCCGAACAGAAAGAGCCGTTTTTATTGACGCTTGAAGAAACCATAGACGAAAAATTACACAGAAAAATGGTGCTTGTCGAAAACGGCAAATGTACTTTTGAAACACAGAAAAATGCAGTCTATAAAGCGGCAGGTTATTTTTCGGGCAGGATTGAACTTTCTGAAACAGATGCGAGAGTTTCTTATAAAAGTTTTTCGGATAAGATAATTGACGGTCAAGATTATAAAGATGTATCACTTCGTATCAGATTTGATATGGAAAAAGTGAAGTACGGTTCATTTTCTGTATGCGATGTTGAATATGCAGGTCAAAAGACAACTGCAATAACTGATTTGGATTTCACAGTCAAAAATAACCAAAGTGAGTACTTTGCCAATATAACGGAAACTTTTAAAATCGGTAAGGAAAATAAGGATTTCAATGTAAATGTTGTTCCAAGATATATTTTTATCAATCCAAAATACTTTTGATTTGACTAAACAGAAAAGACGGTCAGGGAAAAAATTTTTCTCTGACCGTTTTTGTATATTGACATTTTCGTAATAAAGTGGTATAGTATATTCAACGATTAAATAAATGTTTAATCATTCTTTGAAAGGAGTTTTATATTATGAAAAAGACCTATAAAATTGAAGTGGACTGTGCCAACTGTGCGAATAAAATGGAAGATGCAGCTAAAAAAACCGAGGGTGTAAAGAATGCTGTCGTTAATTTTATGACACTTAAAATGAGCGTTGAATTCGAGGAAGGCTATGAACCCAAGGAAGTTATGCAGAATGTCTTGAAGAACTGCAAAAAAGTTGAAGATGACTGTGAGATATATTTGAAATGAGATTAGGGCACGGTACAGTTGTACTGTGCCTTTTTTGGAGTGTGATTTTCTGTGACTAAAAAACAAAAGAAAAATCTGACAAGAATTATAATTTCAGCGGTTCTGATGACAGCGTTGATATTCATACCGATTGAAAACAAGTGGCTGAAATTGGCTTTGTATATGATACCGTATCTGACAGTCGGTTATGATATACTGATAAAAGCTTTCAAGGGAATAAAAAATTTACAGCCGTTTGACGAATGTTTTTTGATGGCGATAGCGACTGTCGGTGCAATAGCTGTCGGAATATGGGGTGACGGGGATTTTGTCGAAGCAGTTGCCGTAATGCTTTTCTATCAGATAGGCGAGTGGTTTCAGAGCTATGCAGTCGGAAAAAGCAGAAAAAATATTTCGGCTTTGATGGATATTCGTCCCGACTATGCCAATATTGAAAATGATGACGGTGAGTTGGAGCAGGTCGACCCTGATGAAGTTGAAATAGGTACGATAATAGTTGTACAGTCAGGCGAAAAAATTCCTATTGACGGTGTTATAGTTGAGGGAGAGTCCTCTCTCAATACAAGTGCATTGACAGGTGAAAGTATGCCGAGAAATGTCCTTGCCGGTGATGAAGTCATAAGCGGTTGTATAAATTTAAACGGTCTTTTGAAGGTAAGAACAACAAAGGAATTCGGTGAATCGACTGTTTCAAAGATACTTGATTTAGTCGAAAATGCAAGCTCAAAGAAATCCAAATCGGAGAATTTTATCTCTAAATTTGCGAGGATATATACACCGACAGTTGTATTCAGTGCATTGGTTCTGGCAATTATACCGTCGATTTTTACAGGAAATTGGGCTACATGGATATACAGGGCTTTGACATTCCTTGTAATAAGCTGTCCTTGTGCATTGGTGATAAGTATCCCTTTAAGTTTCTTTGCAGGCATAGGCGGTGCAAGCAAGGAAGGTATTCTTGTCAAAGGCTCGAATTATCTTGAAATTCTCTCCAAAACAAAGACCGTTGTATTTGACAAAACGGGAACTCTTACAAAAGGTGTATTTGAAGTGACGGCAATACATCCCGAAATAGTTGATGAAAATACCCTTTTGCATTTGGCGGCACACGTTGAGAGATATTCAAATCACCCGATAGCTTTGTCTTTAAAATCGGCATATTCCAATGAAAATGACGGCTGTCATGTCATGAAAGCCGAAAATATTGCAGGGCAGGGAGTAAAGGCTCTTGTCAATAATAATATGATCTGTGTCGGAAATGAAAAGATGATGAAAGCAGTTGGAGCAGAAATACAAAAATGTCCTCACGAACATTCGGGCACTGTCATACACGTTTCACGAAACGGAAAATATATCGGTCATATAGTCATATCAGACGTTATAAAGCCGACTTCAAAGCAGGCTTTGAAAGAACTGAAAAAATCGGGTATCAAAAAGACTGTCATGCTTACAGGCGACAGCAAAAAAGTTGCCGATAAAGTTGCAGGAGAATTGAATATAGATGAAGTGCACAGCGAGTTGTTGCCCGAGGGTAAAGTGAATGAAGTGGAAAAGATACTTTCCGAAAAATCGGGTGTAACGGCATTTGTCGGTGACGGTATAAATGATGCCCCCGTACTTTCAAGAGCGGATATCGGTATAGCTATGGGTGCAATGGGTTCTGATGCGGCTATCGAGGCGGCTGACGTAGTATTGATGGACGATGACCCGATAAAAATTGCAAAGGCTATAAAGATATCAAGAAAATGTATGAGAATAGTCAATGAAAATATATGGTTCTCGATAGGAGTAAAAATAGCGTGTTTGATACTTGGTGCATTGGGTATCGCAAATATGTGGATAGCGATATTTGCAGATGTGGGGGTTATGGTAATAGCTGTACTTAATGCAATAAGGGCGTTGTTTGTCAAAAAATTATAAAATTCCAGGTGATATTATGGGAGTTGCAAGGAAATATAAAAGAAAAATAATTTGCAATAACAAAGAATATTTTTGGCGTGTAGGAAGAAACTGTGAAGATTGCGACAGAATATATTTGCATATTGTTTCAGATGATAAGAGTCTTGTATTGGCATATAAAGTGTGTGATGATAATTTTATAGTCGAAAGCAGCGGAAGAATATTTCAGGGAAAACAAAAATCAGGTTTTACAGAAAGATATGAATATAAAATGCAAAAACCGCCAACGGTGATAACACCGAAATTTGTTTCGGAAATGATACAATGGGCAGCAGGAGAGTAAATTATGTCACATTTGGTATGCAGATGCGGAGAAGATATGTGGAACGGACAAACACCCAATGATATTGAATATTGGGTTTATTCTGACAGGCAGTTGGACTCTATATTAGAAAATGACAGTATTTCTACGCTTGAACTTTCCGTTAAAATGAATTATAATGTTTGGAAATGCCCGAAATGCAGTCGGCTGTATGTTTTTGAGAGGAAGAACGGAGTAATTGAAAGTAAGGCTGTCAAGATTTACCGTTTGGAAGAAATTTGAAATCGTTGTTTGTCAAAAAGATATAAAAGGCTATTGACATCTGTATTTGATAGTATTATGATGATAATATCAAATAACGGAGGGATATTATTATGGCTGATTTATTTTCGTTTCTTGCGGCACTTATGGAAAGTCAAACAACATCATCTGATAACGATAAATTGCCTGCAACCGTGTCAAAACCGAAATTAGAAGTAGAAAACAATGAATTAAAAAGATGTTCGGGGAATATTGTTGATTTGGTAGTTCCTGACGGAATAACAGGTATCTGGGCGGGGGCATTGAGAAGTGACGCTAAAAAAACTCTTAAAACCGTTGTCATTCCCGAAGGTATCGAATATATAAGGTCGAATACATTTCAGCACTGCCCTAATCTTGTATCGGTTAAACTGCCTGAAAGCGTGCGTTATATTCAAACGAAGGCATTTGCTAACTGCGTGAATCTGAGGGAGATAAATTTCCCGAAAAATATCAAGGAGGTTTCTCCCGATGCATTCGATAATTGTCCGCATATCAAACTTCCCGATTGGATAGATTCACAATGCTATGTTACAAAACAAAATGGTTCCGAAGTAAAATTAATGGTTGTAAACGGTGAAGTTTGCCGTTGTGAGGGAAAATTTGTTGATTTGGTGATACCCGAAGGAGTAACCGCAATATGGTCATTGGCTTTGAGCAGTGAAACGAAAAAAACGCTTAAAACCGTTGTCATTCCCGAAGGCATTGAAACAATAAGAGCGAATACATTTCAGAATTGTCCTAATCTTGTATCGGTTAAACTGCCCGAAAGTGTGCGTTTCATAAGAACAAAGGCATTTGCCAACTGTGTGAATTTGAGGGAGATAAATTTCCCCGAAAATATAGAGGAAATCGTAGAAGATGCCTTTTTGAACTGTCCGCATATCAACGTAGCCGAGATAAAAGAAGAAATTGATGAAAATGAATATTATAGCAGTGGATATTATAGCAGACGTATGGATGAAATTGTCGGTGGTGTGCCTGATGAGAAACTAAAAAATCCCCAAACACCACAACCTGCAAAAAAGAATGTCATTCACGGAAATACTTTGATAGGCAAGAGAACAGATGATTTTACTGTTCCTGCATATATAGAGGCGATAAATCCGAGTTCTTTCAGAATGTCAAAAATGGAATCCCTGCATATATCCGAGGGTGTGACAGTGATAGGAAAATATGCTTTTGAATATTGCCAAAAATTAAAGGAAGTATATTTGCCTAAAAGTCTTGTCAGGATAGATTCAAGGGCATTTGCGGAATGTACTCAGCTTGAAACAATAAATTTCCCCACAAATCTTGAATGGATAGCAAAAGATGCTTTTGACGGCTGTGAAAAAGTAAAGTTATCTGAGTCTGCAAAAAGGCTCATGCAAAATCAGGATGAAATGATGGAACTTTTGGCAATACTTCACAGCAGCGGTATACATCAAAGTTATATGAAAAAAACAAATCTGATAAGTTTGGATAATGATGGAATGTATATGGAAGTTTTACGTCGTGAAGATGGAACGTATAATGTATCTGTTCCTGTTGATAAGTGGAATTGTAAAGGCTTTGACTGCAAGACCTTTGATGAACTGAAAGTAAAGATACAGAGGTCTTTTAAATTATATATTTGAGGAGTGTGAAACGTGAAGCAGTATACAGTTACAGGAATGAGCTGTGCGGCTTGTCAGGCGAGAGTTGAAAAGGCTGTATCGGGCGTTGACGGTGTAACGTCTTGTTCCGTAAGTTTGCTGACAAATTCAATGGGTGTTGAGGGAAGTGCAAGCGACAGCGATATTATAAAAGCCGTTCAGAATGCAGGCTACGGTGCATTACCCAAAGATGATGGAATGAAAAAGAGTAATTTCAGTGCGAAAATTGCCGCTGAGGAAGATGCACTCAAAGACCGTGAAACACCTGTTCTGAAAAAAAGGCTTTTTGTATCATTGGGATTTTTGATTGTCTTGATGTATTTTTCAATGGGTGTACACATGATGGGCTTTCCTGTGCCGCCTTTCATGCAGGATAATCATATCGCAATGGGACTTGTACAGTTGCTTTTATCGGGCATTGTAATGGTCATAAATCAGAAATTCTTTATAAGCGGCTTTAAAAGCCTGTTTCATGGCTCGCCCAATATGGATACGCTTATTGCACTCGGTTCATCAGCGGCATTTTCTTACAGTACCGTAATGCTTTTTGCAATGACGGCTGACAGGGCAAATGAAAAGCTCTATATGAATGAATTTTACTTTGAGTCAGCGGCAATGATATTGACTTTGATAACAGTCGGTAAAATGCTTGAAGCGTATTCCAAGGGAAAAACTACAAATGCTTTGAAAAGTTTGATGAAACTTGCACCGAAAACGGCAAATATTATCCGTGACGGTGAAGAAATTACCATTGCAATAGATGATGTCATGAAAGATGACATATTCGTTGTCAGACCGGGGGAAAATATCCCTGTTGACGGTGAAATTATCGAGGGAAACAGTGCCGTTGACGAATCGGCTTTAACGGGTGAGAGTATTCCTGTTGATAAGACTGTGGGAGATTTCGTTTCATCTGCAACGATAAATCAGTCGGGATTCCTGAAATGCCGTGCATTGAGGGTCGGGGAAGATACTACTCTTTCACAGATAATCTCAATGATAAGTGATGCGGCGGCTACAAAAGCCCCTGTGGCAAAAGTTGCGGATAAAATATCATCTGTCTTTGTACCGGCTGTGATAGGGATAGCTGTTCTTACAATAACCGTATGGTTATTATTAGGAGCAGGTATCGGAACGGCACTTGCAAGAGGTATTTGTGTATTGGTGGTGTCATGTCCGTGTGCATTGGGACTTGCTACACCTGTTGCAATAATGGTCGGAAACGGTGTCGGGGCAAAAAACGGTATATTGTTCAAAACTGCCGAAGCTTTGCAGGAAACGGGAAAATTACAGATAATCGCCCTCGACAAGACAGGCACTATAACAAACGGCAAGCCGTCTGTGACTGATGTTATAGCCTGTGATGATGACTTGATGTATTATGCCAAAAGTCTTGAAAATAAGAGTGAACATCCTCTTGCAAAGGCTGTCGTTGAATATGACAGTGATATAAAGACGGGTGAAGTGACAGGCTTTCAGGCACTTGTCGGAAACGGTCTGACAGGTAAAATTGACGGTTCGGAGATATTTGGCGGAAGTGTTGATTTTATTTCGGGGAAATCTGAGATTTCGGAAGATATGCTTGAAAAGGCGAATGAACTTTCTGAACAGGGAAAAACACCCATGTTATTCACGAAAAATGGAAATTTGCTTGGAATAATAGCCGTAGCGGATACCATAAAAGAGGATTCCGCAAAGGCTTTGAAAGAATTGCAGGATATGGGGATATATACTGTCATGCTGACGGGAGATAATGAGAGAACAGCCAAGGCTGTCGCAAAGCAGGCAGGAGTTGATGAAGTCATAGCGAATGTCAGACCCCACGGCAAAGAGGAAGTTATCAGAAGACTGTCCAAAAAAGGCAAAGTCGGTATGGTTGGTGACGGTATCAATGATGCACCGGCACTTACAAGGGCAAATGTCGGTATAGCTGTGGGTGCAGGAACGGACATTGCAATAGATTCGGCAGATGTTGTCCTGATGAAAAGCAGATTGACGGATGTTTCGGCAGCGGTAAGGCTGTCAAGGCAGACTTACAGGAATATTCTTGAAAATCTGTTTTGGGCATTGATATATAATACCCTGTTGATACCGCTTGCCGCAGGAGTTTATTCACATTGGGGAATAGGCATGACACCGATGTTCGGAGCATTGGCAATGAGTTTATCGAGTGTATTTGTCGTAACAAATGCGTTAAGGCTGAATTTGTTCGGGCTGTTTGATACAAAACATGACAGGAAATTAAAAAATCCCGTGACGGATATTTCCGACAAAGGAGATATTATTAAAAAGACGGTTGTTATAAAGGGCATGATGTGTCCTCACTGTGAAGCGACGGTGAAAAAGGCACTTGAAGAAATAGACGGCATTGAAAGTGCAAGGGCAAGTCATACCGAGGGAAAAGTTTATATTGAGATGTCAAAGGAAATTTCCGAAAGTGCTATTAAAAAAGCCGTAAAAGAAAAAGGCTATAAATTCGTGAAAACAGTCACCTGAACGGTGACTGTTTTTGATATGCACAAAAAATTTACCTGCTGTACATATTTTTTAGGTTGACAAGTATAATTATTTCATTTATCATAGAATCGTATAAATATATAAGGAGTTGAAATTTCCATGAGTGAAAATAACAATGATATCATAAAGCAAGCTGACGATATGGCGAAAGAGCTTGTAAAGTTTTCCGAGAGAATAAATTTCAATGAAGAAATGTTTTTGGATATAATTCAGGAGAGTATTGCACCTGCAGAGGAATTTTTTTCATACTACGCCTGTGCGATAATGGAAGTGGAAACTAAATTCAAGGTTCTTAATGAGATGTTTTCGCTGAAATATGACGGCAATCCCATTGAAAATATAACGTCCCGTGTCAAGGATTATGACAGTATCATAAGGAAGGTCATAAAGAAAAATATACCAAGGGATTTGGAGTCTATCGAGGAAAATATACATGACATAGCAGGCGTGAGGGTAGTATGCTCATTTGTTGATGATATTTACAGGCTTGCAAGATGTCTTTTACAGCAGGATGATGTAACTCTTATAAGCAAAAAGGATTATATAAAAAATCCCAAGCCGAGCGGTTACAGGAGTCTGCATCTGATAATATCGGTTCCGATATTTCTCGAAAATCAAAAGAAAAATGTCAAAGTAGAGGTTCAGTTGAGGACTATTGCAATGGACTTCTGGGCAAGCCTTGAACATAAGCTGAAATATAAGAAGAATCTGCCCGAAGAAAAGAAAGATATGCTTTCACAGGAGCTTATTGACTGTGCAAATGAAAGTGCCATGCTTGATGAACGTATGCAGAATGTCAGAAATATAATCCTGAAAGGCGAATGAACTGATGGATGAGTACAATATTGAAAGTCCCGATTTCGGACTTGACCCGAAAAACGAATCCAAAAAACAGAAGCATATCATAATTATATTTGCGGTAATTCTTATAAGTGTTATTTTGGGGATATTTATTTTTAATCTCTGGAATGTCGGAGAAGTCAGCCTTGCAAAAGATTATGTCAAAGAACATTACGGGGACGGATACAGCTATGTTTCATCAAAGGCGGTATATTTGGGCGGAGGCTGTGCTGTATCACCGAAAGAGAGTGTGACAGTCATATTTCAGGGAGAAGATTTTTCGCTGATAACGGTCGTTGTAAAAGACGGCAGTGTTATTTCAGTAAACTGAAACTTGAATCATACGAAGTCGTTCAAAATTTTTTTGAACGGCTTTTTGTTTCGTCAATATAAATAATTTTCTTTTGATGAAAATAAACTGTTTTTGAGTAAATTCGACATAAAAAATATGTTACCATAAGTTGCTAAATATTGACGAAAAATACTTGAAAATTCTATTACAGAAAAAATATAAAAATTTTTAACAATATTTCATAAAAAGTATTGGAAAAACACTTGAAATTTATCCAAAATTAAGCTATTATATATGTATGTAAATAGAAGTTTCAGCAAAGAAGGAGTTGTTATATATGCAGCTTGGCAATAATGAAATGAATGAACGTTCCGACCTTGAATTGTTCCACAGCGGTGAACATTACCATGCCTATAATTACATGGGTGCACACAAGGAACATCGTGACGGTGTGGACGGAGTTATGTTCAGAACATGGGCACCAAATGCAAAAAGCGTTTCGGTAGTAGGTACTTTCAATAATTGGGACAGAAATGCCCACAGGATGAACTGGACTTCTGTGGACGGTGTAAGTGGTATATGGGAGTGCTTTATTGCCGATATAGTCGGTGATTATTCCATCTATAAATACAGTATCGAAACACATGACGGCAATTGTATGTTAAAATCAGACCCGTATGCTTTCCACTTTGAAACACGCCCGAATAATTCATCTGTATTCGTTGATATAAACGGCTATGAATGGCATGACGAGGAATGGCAGAAAGAGAAAGCTAAACATGAATCATACAGCAGCCCGATGAATATTTATGAGCTTCATGCAGGTTCATGGAAAAAATACAAGGACGGCAATTATTTCTCATACAGCAAGCTTGCTGATGAGCTTATCCCTTATGTAAAAGATATGGGCTATACTCATATTGAATTCATGCCTTTGACGGAATATCCTTTCGATGCGTCATGGGGCTATCAGGTAACAGGATATTTTGCGATAACTTCAAGATACGGCAGTCCGTTTGATTTTATGAACTTCGTTGACAGATGTCATCAGGCAGGTATTTCCGTTATAATGGACTGGGTTCCCGCACACTTCCCGAGAGATGCTCATGGTCTTGCAAGATTTGACGGTACACCGTGCTATGAATATGCCGACTGGCGTAAGGGTGAACATAAGGAATGGGGAACTCTTGTATTTGACTACGGCAGAAATGAAGTAGTGAGCTTCCTTATATCAAGTGCTATTTTCTGGATGGATTATTACCATATTGACGGTCTGCGTGTAGATGCGGTCGCTTCAATGCTCTATCTCGACTACAGCAGAAAAGACGGTGAATGGGTCGCAAATAAATTCGGCGGCAAGGATAATCTTGAGGCAGTTGCATTTTTGCACAAGCTCAATGAGGCAGCTTTCAGATATTATCCGAATACCCTTATGATAGCCGAAGAATCAACAGCATGGGCAAATGTTTCCAAGCCTACATATATGGGCGGTCTGGGATTCAACTATAAATGGAATATGGGCTGGATGAATGATATGCTCCACTATATTTCACTTGATCCTCTTTACAGACCGTTCAATCACGATAATCTGACATTCTCGTTCTTCTATGCTTTTTCGGAAAATTTCATATTGCCTATATCACATGACGAAGTAGTTTACGGCAAGGCTTCGTTGATAAATAAAATGCCCGGAAATTATGAGATGAAGTTTGCCGGTGTGAGAACATTCATAGCTTATATGATGGCTCATCCCGGTAAAAAGCTCACTTTCATGGGTACGGAATTCGGTCAGTTCAAAGAGTGGGATTATTCTACGGAACTCGACTGGATGCTGCTTGAATATCCTGCACACAATGAACTGAAGAACTTCTTCAGAGCTATAAACCATTTCTATAAAGAAAACAGTCCTATGTGGGAAGTTGACTATTCATGGGAAGGCTTCAACTGGATATCAAATGATGACTATACTCAAAGTGTAATATCTTTCAGAAGAATAGATAAAAAAGGCAATGAAATAATAGCAGTCTGCAATTTCCAGCCGATGCTGCGTGAAAATTATCGTATAGGCGTACCGTATGCAGGCACATACAGTGAAGTTATGAACACCGACTGGTCAGAATTCGGTGGTTCGGGAATATCAAACGGTACTGCAATAGTTTCAACAGAAGACCCCATGCACGGATTTGAACAGTCTATCGAACTTACACTTCCTCCGATGTCTGTGATGTACTTCAAGTGCATACGCAAAAAGCCAAAGAGAAAGCCAAGAAAAAAAGCAGACGATACAATGGCAGATGTAAAGAAGACTTCAAAGAAAAAGACTGCAAAAAAAGCAGATGACGCTGAACCGGCAGAAGAAAAGCCGAAAAAGAAAACTGCAAGAAAATCGGCTAAAGCTAAAAAGACGGAATCCGTTGAAGAATAAATAATGAATCTACGGAAGTCGCAAAGACTTCTGTTAAAATAAAAAATCAAAATTGTTTTTTTAAATCAAAGGAGGACAATGATTATGTATCCAAAGCAAGAAGTAGTAGCCATGCTGCTTGCCGGTGGTCAGGGAAGCAGACTTGGGGTACTTACTCAGAAACTCGCAAAACCTGCCGTACCGTTCGGCGGCAAATACCGTATAATTGACTTTCCGCTTTCAAACTGCATAAACTCAGGTATCGAGGCAGTCGGTGTTCTTACACAGTATCAGCCCCTTGTACTCAATGAGTATATCGGCAGCGGTCAGCCGTGGGATCTCGACAGTATGAACAGCGGTGTAAGTGTACTTTCACCTTATCAGCAGATAAAAGGTACAGACTGGTATAAAGGTACTGCAAACGCTATTTATCAGAATATCAATTATATCGACAGATACAATCCCGATTATGTAGTAATACTTTCGGGTGACCATATCTATAAAATGGACTATTCAAAAATGATAGCTTTCCATAAAGAGAACAATGCAGACTGTACTATCGCAGTCATAGATGTTCCGCTTGAGGAGGCTTCAAGATTCGGTATCATGAATACCAATCCCGACGGTTCTATCTATGAATTTGAAGAAAAACCGAAACATCCCAAAAGCACCAATGCGTCAATGGGCATATATGTATTCAGTTGGGACAAGCTCCGCAAATATCTTATTGAAGACGAAGAAACAGAGGGTTCGGAACACGATTTCGGTAAAAACGTTCTTCCGAGAATGTTGGAAGACGGTCAGAGAATGTTCGCTTATCAGTTTGAGGGCTATTGGAAAGATGTCGGAACTATCGACAGCCTTTGGGAAGCTAATATGGACTTGCTCGACCCGAATGTTCCGCTTGACCTTATGGACGAAAGCTGGAAGATATATTCAAGAAATCCCGTTGTACCTCCGCAGTATATCGCAGACACTGCAAAGATACAGAACTCACTTATCGGTGATGGCTGTAACATAGGCGGTGAACTTGAATTCTCAATACTGTTCTCGAATGTAGTTGTCAAAGCAGGTGCAGTAATAGAAGATTCTATCATCATGCCGGGCTGTGTAATTGAAGAAGGTGCAGTCGTAAGATTTGCAATAGTTTCCGAAAACACCGTTATAGGCAAGAATGCCGTTGTAGGTGCAAGACCTGAGGATATTGAAAACAAAGATGAATGGGGAATTGCCGTAGTCGGTGATAACCTTAAAATAGGTGCAGGTGCAGTCGTTGCACCGAAGGCTATGATAGCAGAAGATATAGAGGGGGTTGAATAATATGCGTGGCAACAGAATTTTAGGTATAATCTTCTCTAATCTCCACGAAAAGCTCATAAGCGAGATAACTGAGAGAAGAACAATGGGTGCAGTACCCTACGGCGGTCGTTATCGTCTTATAGATTTCCCACTTTCCAACATGGTGAATTCGGGTATCAGCAAAGTAGGCGTTCTTACAAAGAGCAATTATCAGTCACTTGTGGATCATCTCGGTTCGGGCAAGGCTTGGGACCTTTCAAGACAGCGTAACGGTCTGTTTGTACTTCCTCCTTTCCTCGATCCTGCCGACTATGCAAACAGAGTTTCAACATTCCACTCAATAAAGCCTTTTCTCGAGAACTCGACAGAAGAATATGTTGTTATATCCGACTGTGACGTTATCTGCAACATAGACTATCAGAAGGTTTTTGAAAAGCACGTTGAGAACAATGCAGATATAACTCTTGTTTATAAGAGGGATGTTCTTCCTGCAAAACTCCATGACCCGATGGTTCTTTCATTCGATGCAAAGGGCAAGGTAACAGATGTTCTTGTAAGTCCGTCAATTACCGGTACCTGCAGTTACTACATGAACATGATGATGATAAAGAGAGAGCTTCTCCTTGAACTCGTAAATAAATGTGTCAGCAAGAATACAATGAACTTCAAGCGTGACATGATACAGGCAGAATATAATAATCTCAATATATACGGCTATGAATTCAAGGGCTTTGCCCCCGTTATCACATCACCTGCTGAATACTTCAATGCAAATATGGCACTTATGAACAGTGAAGTCCGTGAAGACCTGTTCAGAGGCGACAGACCTATCTATACAAAAGTAAGGGATGATATGCCTGCAAAATACGGTCTTGATTCAAAGGTTAAAAATTCACTTATCGGCAGCGGCTGTGTTATAGACGGTGAAGTTGAAAACTGTGTCCTCTTTAAGGGCGTTTATATAGGCAAAGGCACAAAAGTGTCCAACTGCGTTATCATGCAGGATACAAAAATCGGTGCAAACTCAAGTCTCAGCTATGTCATAGTTGACAAGGACGTTACAGTGCGTGATGACAAGACTCTTGCAGGACAGCCCTCATATCCTGTATATGTAAGCAAGGAAAGCATAGTTTAATTCATAATTAATAATTCATAATGCATAATTTTTCGGAGTTGTGCATTATGAATTTGATTGAACAAAAAATAATTATGCATTGTGCATTGTTGAAATTGGAGGGTTGTCAATGAAGTGTCTGTTTGTAACGAGTGAGGCACAGCCTTTTGCAGCCTCGGGAGGTCTTGCGGAAGTATCGGGTTCGCTGCCGCACGCATTGAGACAGCGTCTTATCGGCTGTCGAATAGTAATGCCGCTTTATGATGAGATACCCGAAAACCTTAGAGAAAGTATGCGTTTTCTGACGAGCTTTTCAGTTCCTGTATCATGGAGAAGGCAGTATTGTGGTGTCTTTGAAGCAAGATACAACGGGGTAGTATATTATTTTCTCGATAATCAGTATTATTTCAAGCGTAAGGGACTTTACGGACATTATGATGATGCCGAGAGATTTGCGTTCTTTTCAAGAGCGGTTCTTGAAATGCTGCCGTTTATTGATTTCAAGCCCGATATTATCCACTGCAATGACTGGCAGACTGCATTGGTTCCCACTTATTACAATCTGTTCTATTCACAGTATGACTGGTATAAGGGAATAAAAACCGTCTTTACGATACATAATATACAGTATCAGGGCAAATACGGCTCCGAACTGTATGAAGAAGTAGTCGGAATACCACCTCACAGTCGTTCGATACTTGATTTTGACGGCTGCATAAATTTTATGAAGGGTGCAGTAGAAACATCTAACAGAGTTACCACAGTAAGTCCGAGCTATTCATGGGAAATACGTGACCCGTGGTTTTCAAACGGTCTTGACCCGATACTCAATGCGAGAGCATGGAAGATAAGGGGTATCCTCAACGGTATAGATACAGTTTCCTACGACCCGTCAACTGATGCCGATTTGTATGAGCATTATTCCGCTGATGACATTACAGGCAAATCTGTAAATAAACTGAAGCTTCAGGAACATCTCGGCCTTGAACAGAACGGTCAGGTTCCGATAATAGCAATGGTAACAAGACTTGTTTCACACAAGGGTCTTGACCTTGTAAAAGCAGCCCTTGACCAGCTTATGCGTGAGGAGTATGTGCAATTTATCATGCTCGGTTCGGGTGACTGGGAATATGAGAGCTTTTTCCGTTCAATGCAAGACAAATATCCCGGCAGGCTTTGTGCTTGTCATGGATTTATCCCCGAACTTTCAAGAAAGATATATGCAGGTGCGGATATGTTCCTTATGCCGTCAAAGGCAGAGCCGTGCGGTCTTGCACAGATGATAGCACTCAGATACGGCACTGTCCCGATAGTCAGGGAAGTAGGCGGTCTGCGTGACTCTATCCGTGACAATGAAGCAGGTGACGGCAACGGCTTTACATTCAGGAATTATGATGCCATGGATATGCTTGGCTGTATCAGACGTGCAATAGCAGAATATTGGAAGCGTGACAGCTGGGAAATGTTAGTAAAACGTGCCATGAACTGTGACAACAGTTGGGGACGTTCTGCGACCGAATACATAAATCTCTATCGTGAAGTCATCAACGAAGGTTGATTTTTACAGATTATTTGGTAATTATTTACAAAAATTACAGTCATAACTTGAAAAAAGTGTGACTGTGATTTTTTATGTTGAAAAATAATATTCATGTTGCACAAAATAGTTGAATAATTTATTATATAGCTTTAGGGTTATAAAATAAAAATAACCTAAAAAATATGTTGTAAAATTGTAGTAAAAATAAGGATAAAAAGGGTGAAAATATGTATCATTTGCCAAGATTGAAAGAAGTCAGACTCATGAAAAATATGAAGCAAAAAGATGTCTGTGCCATTCTCAATATGAAGCAATCTCAGTACAGCCGCTATGAATCGGGCGAGGATGAAATGAAGATAGGTACTTTTATTGAGATATGTGAGGCATTGAATGTATCTGCCGACTATCTTTTGGAGCTTTCGGATGAGCCTATGAATATGGCTTACAGTTCCTGACAAATTGAAAAGACAAAAAAATCGTCTGCCGGATGTTTTGAAGTTTCCGACAGACGATTTTTTTAGGTTAATTGTTGTTCTTTCTGTTTTCGTAGTCCTCGTTTATCTCTGCAGCCCAGTCATCACTTATTTTAGCACTCGGAGCGGCACAGGCTCTCATCTTGCCGATAGCGTTGCTGACACTTTCATAAAGTACGCTTGTACCTTTTTTGTCTGCATGATAATTGACTGCACGGTTGCTGTCAATGCCGAAATGACTTGCAGTTTCAACAGCGTCGATATTTGCACCGATAAAGAGGAATTCCCAGTTATTTTTCTTTTTCTTTTCTTCGATAATCTTTTTTACCTGCTTGCTTGTGAATTTCTTGCTTGCATTTTCCATGCCGTCAGTGGTGATAACGAATACGGTATGTTCGGGGATATCTTCAGGACGGGCATATTTGTGGATTGTCGAGATGTGTTCTACGGCTTCACCGATAGCGTCAATAAGTGCTGTACATCCGCCTACAACATAATCCTTGTCTGTCATGGGCTTTATCTCATCAAGAGGAACTCTGTCATGTATCGTTTCACTGTTGTTGTCAAAGAGTATAGTTGTTACATAGGCAGTGCCTTCTTCTTTTTTCTGCTTGTTTATCATGGCATTGAATCCGCCTATCGTATCACTTTCAAGTCCGCTCATTGAACCGCTCTTGTCAAGGATAAATACCATTTCCGTCAAATTCTTTTTCATAGTGATTACCTCCGTTTTCTTTGATGATTTAATTATATCAGATAAATTTATTTTATGGTCGCTTTCAAAGCGACAAAAATTCTATTGCCTGTTTATATTTTGCAGTCCTCTTTATTGCATATTGGTCTATCATGTCATATCTGGATAATTCGCTGTTATGCTTCAGGTCGGCGAGCTTTACCGCCCTTGCAATGGGATTCGGTTTTATCCTTGCTATGTACTCCATGTATTCCGAACCGTCATTATGAGTCAAAAGTGCAAGTGCCTGCACGACTTCGTCGGGATAACCCATTTTTTTCATATCTTCAAGAGTATAGTCCGTATCCTCAACGACATCATGAAGCAATGCGACTACTGTTGTATATTCATCTGTCATTTGCTCGGCAAGGTGGAACGGGTGAAATACATAGGGCAGACCTGTTTTATCGGTCTGATTTTTATGTGCCTCAAAGCATAATTTCAAGGCTTTTTTGGTCAAGGGTGTGTATATCATTTTTTATCACGCTCCGAGAAGTTTTTGGTCAAATGAAAACAACGCTTCATTTATTTCATATATATCATAGATATTTTTATTTATGAAAAACTCGATTATAATATCGAATTTATTGCTGTGGGAGAGTGCAAAACCTGCTTTCATCAGCATATCCTTTGTTTCTTCAAGGGATAATTCGAGTGCTATCGCAAAGGCTATTGCGGTTTCCTTTTTAGGCTTGTAAAGACGGTCGGAGCGTATCTTGGAAAAAAGTTTCCTGTCGATATTGGCTTTTTTATAGCATTGTACATCTGTCATGCCTTTTTCGTCTATCTTCCTCAAAAGCATTTCCGAAAAACTTTCGTCTATCTGATTTTCAATGACAGCCTTTAAGTCATCACTGAAAGCAACGCTGTCCTCGCAAGCAATATTTTGCGGTATGGAACAAACAGCGGATTTTCTTGCAAAACTGAATCTCGGTGAAGTGTCGGTATGTTCATCAACATAGTTCTGATTTATGTATTCACGGATATTATCGGAATAATCTTTTCCGAGTTCAAAACTTGCCTTGTCGAATATGACAAGAGTTATATCCATGTCATTTTCTGTGAGAAAATCTTTTATAACATCAACTGCAACATCAAAAGCCTGCTGTTTGGGATAACCATATATTCCGCTTGATATGAGAGGAAATGCCACGCTTTCACAGTTATATTCTTTTGCGAGTGCAAGGGAATTTCTGTAACAGGACTGCAAAAGTTCCTTTTCACCGTGAGAACCTCCACGCCATACAGGACCGACTGTATGTATTATATACTTACATGGCAGGTCATAACCTCCCGTAATTTTAGCTTGACCCGTCTTACAGCCGTGCAGCTTCATACATTCAAGAAAAAGTCCCTTTCCTGCTGCACGGTGTATTGCACCGTCAACACCTCCGCCACCCAATAAACTGCTGTTTGCGGCATTGACTATTGCATCACATTTCATTTTGGTTATATCATTTCTTATAATATTCAGCGGCATCGGAATCATCTCCATGAATAATTTTTCTATAATAATAACATATTTTGATACAAAATATGTTAATAAATATTGAATAAAATCAAATTTTTTACCCGTAAGAATTGCTAATTGTTTTAGCTTGACATAAATACTCAAACTGATATAATTAAATTAAAAAAACTCGTTGTGCCAGTAGAAAATAAAAAATAATGAAACTCCACCCCAAATATGCTATTCTATAATTGACCCAAAACTATAGGAGGCATACAGAAGATGA